>CBIHQM010000095.1:0-17020 GCA_966211885.1 uncultured Chryseolinea sp. | reverse complement strand
CATCGAAGCAAAGCGCGAACTGTACCTGACCAGCAAAACCGTTAAAGAGATTGCATACGAACTGGGCTATGAAGACGAACACTATTTCAGCAGGTTCTTCAAAACCAATGCCGACGTCTCGCCACAACTCTACCGCGAGACGGTTGGAGTGGCCAGGGGTGAAAATTAATGCTCACGCTTCATCAACGAGCGCGCTGCCAGCAACGCCAGGATGCTGAGGGCCGCTCCGAACGATAAATAATATCCCACAAAAGGAAGACCATAACTCGTTGCCAATGTCGTGGCCAAATAGGGTGTGAGCGAAGCGCCCAAGATGCCGGCCAGTGTAAAGGACAAGGATGCACCGGTGTAGCGAACCTCTGCGGGAAAAATCTCCGCCAACGCCGTGCCTACCGGACCATAGTTCAAGCCCATCAACAACATGCCGGTCGATTGAAACACGACGGTGATGATCAGATTGCCAGTGCTGAAGAACGGCGCCAGGAACAAACCAAAGATGAAAATGCCGATGCTCGATACCAGGAGCATGTTGTTTCTGCCCTTGCGATCGGCCAACACGGCCGACACTGGAATGCCCAATGCAAAAAACAACATAGAGATCATTTGTGCGATCAAAAAGCTTTCCCGCGAATAATGCAAGGCAGAAGTTCCCCAGTTCAAAGTGAAAACCGTCATGATATAAAACAAAAGGAAAGTAGTGATCACCGCGGCGGTGCCCAGGAAGATGACTTTCGTATGTTTCGCAAAGACAGCAACCACCGGAACTTTTACCCGCTCCTGGTTATGCATCACCTTGAGAAACTCGGGCGTCTCCGTGATCCTCAGCCGTATGTAAAGTCCGACCCAAACCAGCAGGGCGCTCGCGATAAAAGGAATGCGCCAGCCATACGACAAGAACTGCTCGTCGCTCATGGTCTTGCTGAGGATAAAAAATGTCGCACTGGATAATAGGAAGCCAATCGGCGCTCCAAGCTGAGGGAACATGCCATACCAGGCTTTTTTATTCTTCGGTGCATTCTCCGTGGCCAGCAACACCGCGCCTCCCCATTCGCCACCAAGCCCCAACCCCTGGCCAAAACGAAATATCGCCAACAAGATGGGCGCCAGAATACCGATGGTGTGGTAGGACGGCAAAAGGCCGATGGCAACCGTTGAGGGTCCCATCGTCATCAAGGCGGCGACGAGCGTTGCCTTGCGTCCCTTTCGGTCGCCAAAGTGCCCGTAGATCGCGGCGCCTAATGGCCTGGCAAAAAAGGCTAACGCAAATGTTGCCAGGGATGCTAACGTAGCAGCAACAGGATCACCCGCCGGGAAGAACAGCTTTGGGAAAACCAACACGGCTGCTGTGGCATAAATATAGAAATCAAAAAATTCGATGGTGGTTCCGATCAGGCTGGCGGCCAGTATCCGGGATACGGGGTTTGCTAGGCTTGGGGTTTGGGTCATAGGGATCGTGCGGTGCTGTAAAAGTTATATGCAAGATCACATATTTAAGCAATATTTTTCAACAGAACAGCCATGAAATCCGCTTGGATTTCCCCCGCATGGCAACGGGACGGCCATTACTGTCAACTCTGCATATAACTAATTCATTCTCGACCGTGAATTTTAACCCGTGTGAACCGGGCTTGCCCTAACCTTATCGCCTCCACCTCAGAGGTTGTATCGCTCAATATCACCAATCGTTTCATAAATCTCCAACAGTCCCCGCTCCTTATTTGCGGATACTAAAAAAATGTCTTCATATAAATAAACAAAAAAATTCACCTCTTGCTTTTTAATAATGAGGTATGGATTCCATGTAACGCCGTCATCCGACAGCTTCATCTTCCATTGCGCCTTACCGGTACCTATATAGGCTTCACCTATTAATGCGCAAAGGTTTATAAAATATTGTCTTTTGAATTCGAGAGGGTCTTGGAGAGCATCAATTTTTCGGTCTATCAATGTCAGAAGCTCAACATCAGCGGGAGTTTTAGAAATCTTCAGCGCTATACATAACTGCCCGATCAGTTCGCTCGTCTTTTCGGGAAATAACGAGCCGTAAATATTTTTATTCAACATAAGCTCCCTTCCACCGGATTGCCGGACGCTATCCATCAGGACTTTTTCCAGATCATCCAAACTAAAGTAGAGCGTATAATAATCCGACTCCTTTATTAAAACCTTTCCATCTTCCAAAATTCTAACATCAAGGCCATACTCCTTTTCATAGCGCGGCACTGGATTTCCAGTTTTTTTTAATAAGTCATAATATTCGCGCTCGTCTAAATCTTGACAATTTATATGCGTCCCATCGCTCAAATCAATGGCATTCATTTCGCTAGATTTGATTTCCAGTTCATCGCATTTATATCTTTACGCCTTCCGGAACGAACAAACTTGATGCAACAACCCATTCGTCGTCCTTTTTATAAAACCAAACGAATATGGTCAAATTCCCTTCGTTGAATTCTTTCTCCCGGATCAGGATATTCCGCTCATTTGGAAACCTGGAAAGCAGTCCATACCTGTATTCCAATAGCGTATCCGTTAAAAGGACTGTCTGAACGTATTCCGGCTCTCCATACTCCTTCAATATAAATTCTTCAGACTTTCCTTCAAGCTCAGGGAGACTGTACGGATCTCTTCTTCCGCAAGCGCCCAAAAGTAAAATCAGCAGGAGCGTTGAATAACTCAATCTCATGGACCGGGCTTGTGTATATTTGATATAACCCCTGATCAGATTCTCTTATAGTTTTCCAATTTTGTCCAGTTATTTCATCTGCAACATAGCTTGCCGCCTTGCTTGTCGGGATGGCAGTATTAATTCCTCAATATCAAAAATGGAAAGTAGACCATCCATCGACAGTTACTATTCTACCTAAACCTACCTCCGGCAAAAACTCGCCTTCCCTTTTTATAGGAGTCAAGAATTCGCTCCAATTGCTGGGCTGTAAAGAATTGCGAGTTTTCATTTCTAAATAGTTCGCAAGTCTGTTCGATTTCCTCCTTCGCTGAGTCGCTGCACGTTGACGAGCAGAGATTTACACTTGACCGATTCTTAAATTTTAAGATTGGATAAGTTACACTCTTGACTTTTACTGAAAATGAAGAGTCGAATCCAAAAGATCGCTCCAATGTATCAGCACGAAGATCAATAATATCAAGACCATAAAGTCCAATATTTTCCGTTGGATTGATCTCGAGTCCCGACAAAAGCATTTTCTCAGCATAAATTTCCTTGTTAACCCGCTTTTTGATCTCATTGAGCTCATCCGCAGAAAAGGCATTGGTCTTTTTATAGAACACCTCCTTTAATTTACCCTCTCTAAACTCCCGATATAAAATACCCTTGACTGTTTTCTTGTCGGAGGTCGTAACCGCGTAGTTCAATTTATGAATGTTCCCGGGGAATAGAATTCTCCCGCTACAGGCACAGATGCCTAAAAGGAGAATGAAAAGTGGAAGGTTTCGAATCATTTGATCTCTTCTTTAAAAACTTCTTTAATATAATCAGCCCTATTCTTTCGCTCGGTGGTAAATGCTCTTCCTTCATTTTCATAAACAGACTCGCCGCTTCCATAAGGGGTCAAGTGAACTTCCTCGTGAGCACCGGTTCCATTAATTCGCTCCTTGTCATCACGGTATGGATTATTTTTTTCGAATTCCTCCATTCCTGAATTTTTGTATGCCCTCGCGTAATCACTTTCCGGATCGTCCAAAGGCTTAACCAGGTTGGCTTGATTGATGTCAACATCAACAAGTTTGCCATCCTTGAGAGCAACTGCCTTTACGGTACCATTAATTGCATCGTAGCTTGTAGTGTTCGTAGAGACAACAAGTGTTGAAGTTTTAATATCTGCTTCTCCACCCGAAAGACCGTACTTTCCATCTCCAGCATCCGTCACAAGAATTTTATCCGTCACGTAGATTGAATACTTTGTTTTACTTTTCATCAATCCACTTATTGCATTTCTTCCCCGGTCGGTTTGGGTTCTTGCTTCAATGTACTTATTCGTGCCATTCTTGATGGCTTCTTCGCTATATGAATATTTTCCCGTTGTTTTATCATAGGTGACACCGATAATTTCTTTCCCATTGGGGTCGATATACGTGATTGGATTGTTGCCGGTATATTGATATGCACTTATTGAAGGATACTTGTCAGACAGAGGATCCACACTTTGCCAAACACTCGTCCTCGGATCATAATACCTCGCCCCATAATAATACAACCCCGTCTCCTCATCCAACTCCTTCCCATTATAAAGATAAGGTGTCCGGTTCGTATTACTATGTTCCTCCACAAAAGTCTCGCCGAATGCAAAGTATTCCAGGTGCTGATACACCTCACCGCTGGCATCGGTAACGTAGCTGGTGCTGCCCAAATGATCGGGGTGGTAGTAGTACTGGAACGATTCGTCGGTACTCGTGCCCCCGCCGTTTCCGTTTCCTTTTCCATTCAGCTGGCCGGGAGGCACTTTGTCACTCTTGCCGGCCGTTAATATCTGGCCGTCTTCGCCCAGGAATTTCAGGTTCTTCACAATGCCGCTCACCATGTCGTCATGTTTCTTGGGGTAATTCACCTTTCCATTGCCCGCGCTGGCCGGCGCCTGGCTGTTGTCCCAGCCACCGCCGAGTTTGGATACGATGCGCTGCCCTTCGATGTAGTAGTGTTTGGTATAGCCTCCGCTGCGCAACACCAGGTACGGGTTTACATACACGGTATAGTTGCCCATGCCACCCGACGAAGCTTTCGCTTGTCCGTTCACGTAAATCGTTTGGCCGTTGCTTTTGCCTTTCAGTACGCGTTCACCGCCGGCATCGTAGATATAGTGGTTGGCGTTTCCGTTGTCGTAAATTGAACGGATCCTGTTTTCTTCATCCCACAACACTTGCCGGCGCTGGCCGGTCTTGTCGTCGGTCCAGCCGGTTTGGTTTCCGTTCGCGTCGTAGGTATAGGTTTGCTCGCCGATGTGCACGGGCGCGTGCGGCTGCTCGCTGCTATACGTATACGTGAGGTCGTAGGAGGTCTTCTTTTGTACATTGCCCTTGCGCTCGTGGTTCTGTGTCTTCTGCGTAATGCCGCCCACGGAGTTGTAGGCCATGCTCATGTTATACGTCTGCTGGTCGTTGGCACCCTTGAAACTTCCTTGTGCTTCCGTGAGGCGATACAGGTCGTCGTATTCATACGAATACTCACTGCTGCCGCCCATCAGGTTGTTGGAAGGTATCGGAGCATTATTTTTCAGGCTCAGGATGTTGTTCACCTTGTCGTAGGTGTACACGTTGTCCATCATCGTGCGGCCTGCGGTGGTTTTGGCCACCATGTTTTTCAGTCTTCGACGGTCGGCTTCATAGTTATATGTGGTCTTTGTGCCGTTGCCGTAGGCAAGGAACGCGCGTTGCTCGAACTTGTCGTATCCCAATTGTTTCACGTAGTTGTAGTCTCTGCCTTTCTTAAGTCCTGCCATGCTTCGCAGCAGGCCGCCGGCATTGTAGGTGTAGGCAATTTTTTCGCCGTCGGCATAGGTCATGGAGGTCAGACGGTTCCAGGTGTCGTAGCTCCATTCCGTGGTATAGGTTTGCTCATCGTGACGAGGGATTACGATAGTGCGCACGTTCTTGATCACTTCGCCCAGTGGCCCATAGAAAAATTCCTGGGCGCCCGAGGCATCTTCTTGCACGACAATGCGACCGGCACGATTGTCAGTTGCCCCGGCGGCACCGTAGGTATAATGCACATTATTCTCCGGGTTAAGCGGATATGAAATATCCGTCAGGCGCTCAAAGTCGTATTTGTAGGTAATGGCGCCGCCTTGCTTTTGAAGGTTCGCGGTTTCCAATTGCGTGAGGTTGCCGGCAAGGTCATAGACGTAGTTGGATACGCCGGCGTCAGGATGCTTGCGTGAAATTCTTCTGCCCAGCAGGTCATAGGCCGAGTACGTGGTGTTGCCCATGTCGTCGGTAGCTTCCACCTGTTCGCCGATCGCGTTGTATGTAAAACTTGTCCACACGTCTTTGCTGGCGGTAATGTTTTTCACGGAGGTCACACGCCCCTTCACATCCGCGAATTGCTGTGTTTGTTTGCCGTTGGCGTCCGTCGTTTTGGTGCTGAATTGCTTGGCGCCGAACTTGTCGCCATCGAAACCATATTCCGTTTTCGTTACGGCAGCGTCGGGTAGTGTTACCGTGAGGGCACGATTCAATATATCGTACGTCATTTCCGTAGGCTTAACGTCGTCCTGGCTGCTGTTGAAAATTCCCTGGTTTCCGAGGTCTTCGGTGATCGGGTAATATGCTTTTGTTGAACGGCCAAAGGCGTCGAATATTACGCGGCCGCTGACCACCATCACTTCTTTATCGAGCTTACCATCGCCCTGGTAAAGTGCGGCGTCCTTCTTTGTCTGCAGCACCCGACCTAAACCATCCACGAAAATCGAGGTCTCCAAATCGTTCTTGGGGTTGGATGGATCATAGTGCTTCGTCAATGCCCAGGGCACTTCGGCTTCCGGATGGTATTCGAACTTGATCGTGAAGCCGGAGCCATTCAATTTTTCATAAGGGCCAGTAATTTTCGTCACGCGGCCCAGGTTGTCGATCTCGTAATTGATCTCGTTGCCGTTCAAGTCTTTGCTTTTCAGCAACTGGCCAAAGCGCACATCGTATTCAGCTTCCGAGCTATAGCCATAGCTGTTGCTCACCTTGGTAACGTAGGTTTGCACCTTGCTGTCATACGTATACTCCATGCTCAGGCGCTTGCCCTCATTGTTGGCCGGGCGGGTGATCTTACTCAGGTTTCCGAACGCATCGTACTCCATGGCGTGCACGGCCGGATCGCCCGATTCCAGGTATTGCTTGATCTGTGTTATGTCGCCCGTGTTGCTGTCGATCACGGCTTCACGCTTGCGATAGGTCTTACCATTGCCCGTGACGGTGATGGACTTCGGCGTGGCCATGATGTAATTACCCGGCAGGTTATGGTATGTAATCACCGCGTTCAAGTCATCGTCAGGCTTGTCGTCGCCATAGTCGGTAAAGTTGGTGACGTTGCCCAGGTTGTCGTAGGCATAGGTCGAGCTGGTAGATTTTCCAGGGGAAGATTGTCCCTCATAAAAGCGTTGATACGTGCGGCTCAGCGACGGGAAGACCCTTCCGGCAAATTTCTGCAGGGCCGCACTGCTCACGGTAGTATTGTTATCGACGTCTTTGGCCTGATACTCGTTTTCCTTTTCTACGAATTTATTGCCGTTGACATCGGTCATCGTCTCGGTGAGCAACTGACCTTTTTCGTAGTAGTTATCGTTGTTGAAGGTTTGCGTTACGATGGTGTACTTCTCGTTATTCTTTTGCGTGTTGATCGCGTTGGTGATCACTTTTTTGAAACCATAAAACTCCCGTTCATGACGATCGTAGTAACCTCCCTCATAGGCGAACGTAGTTTTCAAACTGTCGGCACCATCGCCTTTAAACCCGTCGAACACGGCAACCTCCGAAAGCACCCAGGCATCGTTTGGCATTTCATAGGTATTGCCTACACGCTGATATTTCACCGCAAAGTTTGCCCCCAGCGGACGCTGAACAGATTTCAACAAGTTCGTTTTTCCGATGGTCGATAAAGCCACCACCAACTGATCGTCCTGGCTGGATTTAACATAGTCGGGGAAACCATCACCGTTCACGTCGCTCAGCTTTTCGGTCTCGCGCGTAACGCCGTGGCCGATGTTGGTGCTGGGGTTGATGGTGATCTTGATGCTGGCAATAGGAATATAAATACCGGCGGTAAAGGCCACGTTTGCCGATTCGCCACTGCTCGAGCTCTTGGAGATCTGCGCGGCACCCGGCCAGGTTATTTCAGAAGCAAAGCCCCCACCTGTGTTCAGGCTCACGCGCATCGGGTTGCCGGTGCGCACTTTGTCGGGCAGGCCGTCGCCGTTCACATCCTGTAAGGACTCGCCCACTTCATTGTCCGAACGCGACAGTCCTATCCCGGCGTTGATACTTCCGTTCACGATGCTGATGCCCGCACCGGCACCTTCGCTGGTGCTGGAGCCGGACTGGATTTGGTTCACCGGCCAGGTTTCGGCTGGCGCAAACGAATAACCCAGGTTAAGTTCAACGGTTCCGCCTTTGTGCACACGGTCAGGCAGACCGTCGCCGTTGATATCCATCCACGTGGCGCTGGTTTCGTTGGTGGCGTTGCCAATGTTGCCGCTCAGCCCAAGGCTGTTGCCTCCACCTCCAATACTAAAGGTCGGTTTCTTGCCCTTCGGAGAAGGTTCGGCCTTCGACAAAACGAAGCTGCCCGAAGCGCTCAACCCATCCGACACGGTAGACGCCACGTTGGTTTCGCCTTTGCCGTGATCGACAAAATTGTCGGACAGGGCGCCTGTAGCCGATGTATATTGAATGCGTTCTTCTGTCACGATGTCGGGGTAGCGGTCGCCGTTCATGTCGGCAAAGTCCGTCAGCACTTTGCTGTCTCCCTCGCTGTGCGTCGCGCTGGCACCGAATATTCCGGCCGATGCGCCAATGGAATACGAATATGCAGTAGACTTGCTGATCTTGTCTATGGCACGTGCCCCGGCTGTTGGAGCTGTAATCGAAATATCGTCGTCGCCCATGCGCGAGCTGCTGATCTCCGAGGCGGTGACGTAGGTAAACTTATCGTAACCCACATACGATTTCACGAGGGCATTGTTTACGCGTGAAATCGCGGGCACCATCAGAATAAATTTCTCCTTTGAAGGATCGTAGGTGTTCTTGCCTTCCAGGTCTTTGCCCGACATGCCGTTTACATCGATGGGCTGCTGGTTTTTGGCTTGGTCGCTCACTTTGAGCAACGACTCGTCGATCGGTGCGGCGGCACGTTCGCGGTTGCCGTTATAGGCAAATTGTCCCCAATGCCGGTAGAGTGGCCCGAAGATGGGATCATCGTTTTTGCTGAACACGCTGTGCACGCCGGCTTCCACCGTAGCGCCGTTTACGGTCGCTGTAGCCGTCTGGTACTGTGCGGCCAGTGCACCGTCGTTAAAATGAAATTCAAAAAACAGCGTATCGTTTTTCGCGATCGGGATCGTGTTGGACGCAACGCCTTGCAACGCGCCGCCGACAATTTTATACGCCTGCTTTGACACCAGCGCGTTTGGCTTCTTCACCGTAAAGATCACCTCCCCATTGACAAAAGGAGACACAAAAGCAAGGTTCGGTGTAAACGTTACGGACGAGGTGTTATTCGACGCTCTCCAGCCGTTCGTGGCTTTCAGCTCGTTGGCATATACGGTATATTCCGGCACAGGGTAGAATTCGATCAGCGGGTTGCCGTTCTTGTCGGTTACGTTGGGATAATTGCTGGTATAGGATGCCGTATAATATACATGTGGGTCCCAGGTAAGTGCCGTCCAGTCGATATTCGTTTTTGAAAATATCCGGAAGCGCAGCGATTGCTTGTCGGTAACGTCCACGTCCATCGACACGGGTTCGTTCACGGCGGTGTTCCACGAATATTTTTTGGTCCATACCGTGTCGATGGTAGTCGTATTGTTGCCGTTGTCGGTCGTGCGGATGATCTGCAGCGCCACCGTATCGCTGGTGACCGGCTTTTTGAAGTTGCTTTCGATGCGCACTTTTCCGTTGAAGGGCGCGGCCACTTCCTGTTGAGCACTGAGCAGAAAATCTTTGTCGGCTGTGTAGCGATAGATTGTTTTCTTGTTGGCGTCGATGGCCGCGGGGTCTTGCGAAAGGTAGGTGATCTGCGGGGTCCAGTTCACCTGGTCGTACGATCCATTGAAGATGGATTGCACACGGAAGTACAGGCGATCGCCTTTGGTCACCGTGATGTTGCTCGTGCCGGTAGGATTGTAGACATTATAGTCGGTGGCCGAAATGGTTTTCGACCACAACTCTTGCCCCTTCACCTGGATCGCCACGCGCACACCATCGGCCGGCGTTTCGGCGCGCTCCGCGTCGTTGTTTTGGATGAGGTGAACCGCACCTTGCACACTGACGCGTCCGCTATAGGGCGCTGTCCACATTCGTACCACGTCATGCAAGGGGCTCTCGTCAATCGCTTGCTCCAGTTCGGCAGGATTGGGCGTGATGATGTCTCCGTTCACACCACCGGTTTGAATGATGGGGCTTGGCGTGTCGTTACTGTTTATGGTGAAGACCGGAAGCTTGCTGTTGGTGTCGATGTGGTTGAAGTAGACCTGGCCGTTCACCACCATGTCGGTGAGCTGATCGCCGTTGGCCTCGGTGAAGTAGACCGAGGTGATGGATTTGGTCTTGCTGATGCCCACGCCGGCAAACACCGGGAGGTATCGGGGACCGTGCCCCTCGATACCGCCGTTGATCGTCTTGCTTTTTTCCTTGAAGAAATTGCCTGGTCCTATAATGGTTTGCAACTCGCCAAACGAAGGCGATCCGCCGGGCTTGGACAAGTTTGCTCTGAACTTAATGGTGTTGCCCTGCACCAGCACTTTATCGGGAAGACCATCGCCGTTGATGTCGATCATGGACAACAGACCTTCGCTGGTGGATTGTGAATAGCCGAACGAACCACCCACGGAAAGACTCTTCGATACGACGTCCACGTTAAAACCAACCGTTACCGCCATGCCAATGCCAAAGTCGTTGGACTTTGTGCCGCTCAGCGACGAGGCCTTGTCGTTGAAGGCATCGAGCGGGTTAATGAAATTCCCGTGAACGTCATCCGACTGTGGCGTCCAGTTCATGGCGTTGTCGAACACCTTCAGGCTGGCGCCCGTGCCCACCTCGTTGAAGTAGTTGAACGTATGGGTGTTGAATGCCTTACCTGCCGCATCGAATTCCGACACGCTGGTAAGCAATGTTTTATAAAATGCGCCGGGTTGGTAGTTCAGCTCATAGCGACGAATGTTTTTTCCTTCGAACTGCACTTCCACTTTTCGCAGCAGGTCGGCCGTGACCTGTTTAAAGCCCAGGTTGGCCACGATGGAAATGTCCTGGCGCTTGGCTTCATTGAGTTCACGGTCGCGGGTGAACACCACCGTGTACTTGGGTGCGCTGGAGGCATGCCCCGTGTACGAAATCTTTTTGATGTAGATCTGGTAACCTTTCACCGTTCCGTTCGCGATACCTTCGTCCTGAACCTTCACGTAATCGTATTGTACATAGTTTCCGTTCAGGTCTTTCACCTGCGTGAGACACCATTGGGCAATGTTACCGTTGTCGGTTGCTTCGCCGGTGCGCAACAGGGAGTTCTTGTCCACGCCGCCGCCCAGGCTGCCGTAGCGGTAAACGGTTCCGCTCTTATCGGTCACTTCCCACCAGTAGTTGGAGGGCTTGTCGCCATGGCGCACGATCTTTTCGAAGCTGCCTTCCACCCGGGGATGGAATTGTTTTTCGGCTGTCCGCGGTTGCAATTCGCCACGGTGGGCTACGGGCAACAGTTGCTCGCCATTAAGCGAATACGTTTCCGTTTCTTTTGAGGCATCATAACGGGGCACACCCCAGCGGGTGTCGAGGGTGAGCATGGGAAGCGACATACTCCATCCTAAACCGACCCAGCCGTTGCCGCCGCCGCTGTTGTAGCTCAGGCCCACCTGGGGCTGCATGCCGTTGCGGCCCGCGGGAATGTTGAAGGAATATCCAAACGAAGCATTGCCGCTGTTGTTGGCTTGGGGAGGATTGATGAGGTTGACCGCCGCCGTCGGATTCGCTGCCTTGATGCCCTTGATGGAGGTTGAATTATACGCCTCCGTCTCCGGCGACTCAGGCACCTTGATGATCCCGTTGATCATATCGGTAAAGTGTGTGGAGCGCGACAACACTTCGCCGTTTACGACCGTGTCGCGATCGAGCGCCACCCAGTGGTGCGATTGCTCATCAAAGAAATAGGTGCGGATATCTTCCGCCGTATAGCCGTCGGGAATTTTGGTTTCATCAAACGGCACGTGAAGGTTCACGCCCTTGTTGAAGGTTGAGCCGTGAGGAAGAAACCGGAAGCCGTCGTGGTTCCCGGTCACGTTCACCATGCCGGCATCCAGCGCAGGAATGTCGCGGTCGCGGAGCGCCGTGATCGAGAGGTATGCCGACGCCTGGAGCGCATCACACGGGGCGCTCACCGACGCGCCGCGTAACACGAGGGTGGATGACTGACCGCTCGGAAAGAATTTTTCGACGGAGTACACGCCATAGCTCAGCGTATATTGATAGTCCGATGCCGGGCTTTTTTCAACGTTCACCTGGTCGCAAACCGAAAATCCATCCGTAAAGATCGCCTCAACGGGAAGGTTGGCACTCGTCGCTTTGCTCTGGATCAGGGTCTCAAATTCACCCCCGAACACGCGGGCATTCTGTCCACCGATCTTTACTTCCTTCAGCACGCGGCCTTCGGTATTGACAAAACCTTTTATATAAATGCGCTGCTGCTGCGCGGCAAGGGTTGCGTCGTGCACGATCGACGGCGACGTGCCCGCACCCCGGTCTACTTCAAAGCGAATATTCTTTACGCGGTAGCTATGTTCGGCGTCGGCCGGCAAAGTAAAGCGCACCACGTTATCACCCTGGCGCAGCCACTGTGCCGAGATTTGTTCGCGTTGCTGTGCCCAGCCGTTGCGTTTCCGGATGAGGTAACCGCCCACGGCCAGCTGATCGTTGATGCTGCGCGATACCGACCGGTGATCCTCCACGCCGTCCAGGTCGTAGACAAGCCACACCCGCTCATCGCCACAGAGCGATTCGGGGATCGCGACATGAAAGATGTTGTCTGACGGATTGTCGACGGGAGACGCTTCCGTCACGCCGATAAGACCCTCCTGGCCCGGTGATGTGTATTGACGTGTAGCGTTCGATTTGCCGGAATTTCCAAATGCCGCAAGGTGTGCGATCAGCAAACCAGAAAGGACGCACGTGCGCAAATTATTTTTCATAACGTTCTGTAGAGACAAAGGCTAAAAATTTTGTGTAAGACTTAGTAGGCTACCACCTTTTGGGTTTCGATGCCCGTGGGCGACTGAAGCGAGATCAAATACACGCCGGGATCTTTGAGCTTTCCTGCGAAGAGGTACTCGCTGCTGTTGGAGCCGTCCATCCGTTGCAACACGTTGCCGCGGGTGTCGTAGACCATTACCTGAACGCTTCCGCTTTCGGGTAGCGAGATGCCGATGGTAAAGGTTTTGTTTTCATGAATCACCGTGGGGAAAACACTGAAGCGGTGTTCGGTCGAACCGCCAATGGCGATATCGTCGGTAAACACACAGCCTTTTTGATTGGTCACGGCAACGCGATACAATCCCGGCTCCTCCACCCGGATCTTTTGTGCATGGTTTTCATAGCCAAAATTGCTGGTCCACGCATATGTTACGGCTACACTATCAGGTATCGACGTGCTGGCATCCAGCACGATGTCTTTGTCGAACACAAATTGCTGATCGGGGCCAAGATCGATGTGAAGTTCATCCCAGGTCTTGAGCCCAAACACTCGGGCTACCGACGAACCTTCCGCGTCCTTCACCGTAAGGTGGTAAGATCCTACGTTCAAACCGGCTTGTGTTGCTTCTTTCTGCCCGTTCCATTCGCGGAAGAAATCCTTGTCGTCGTCTGTTTTCAATGTGAAGTAAAACGGCGCTTTTCCTCCCATTACTTCTATCTTCACCTTACCATTGTCGGGCTTGTCGCACATCGGGCTGGCCAGCATGCGCACCACGGCAAACATGTGCTTGGCACCCACGAAAGAAAACGCATCTTTTCCCGACAGATCGGTATCCCATTGCACGTCGTAGGTGGCGACACCTTCTTTCGATACGCTGGTGGCCGTGATGTAATCCAAACTGTCGACGGAAAAGTCTCCCGTGCCACTCCGGTCAATCACCAGCCAGTAGCCAAGATCCGACGGGGGGAGTTGTTTTACATTGATGGACACTTTGGTCTTTGTTTGCCGGATGCCCGTGCCGGTGGCAGCGATGAGCCACTTGCGGTCTACAAACGACAAAACCGAATCCTTGCCGGCGCCGGGATGAACGCCGAGGTTCATACCATTGTCGCCCCACACCAAAAATTCACCAGCCCTTATGACGGAGTTATTGTCTTTATTGGATTTGGCCACGTTGCCCACACTCATGGTAAGAAACTGAACAGAGTCGAATGCGCTAACGGACTGTTTTTGATGAAGGATAAACGCATCGTCGCGACCGATGGCCGCCATACGGGTGCCAAACGCTTTGTTCTCTTCGGTGTGCCAAAGTACGTTGCGGTCTGAACTCAGATAGTTACCTCCTTTGATACCGATACCGTATTTGATCGCCAGGTATGTTTCTACTTGCAAGCGCTCACCAAAATCGAGGGCTTTGTCGTAGATCAGCACTTCGGCAACGGCACCGCGGTAGGGTTTGTTGCCGCGATTCACACCGGTGCTGCCAAGGGCGATGAATGCATTTTCTACCGGATTTTCTGTTTCCGTCCAATGCTGAACCACGGTGTTGAGCACAAAGATCTTTTCATTTTTGCCATAACTATCGATGGCATCTTCCGGGCCTTTTGCTTTGCGCGTAGACAGGAAGATGTCCCTGGCCGATGCATTCTCCGCACCCCAGATGCCCCGCTCGGTAGTATCGCCCGAGCTGAACACAGCAAACATGGTGATGCCCGTTAGTTGCTCGAGGTTAAAAGGGATCTGCAGGTAGTCGTTTACACCATCAAAGGATACGACAGGATTGAAATTGAGTGTGCCGGAAAGCGTTGGAGCCTGATCGGCTTTTGCGGTAGCGTCAAGGTTGTTGCCACTCTGATCGCTCCATTTGGTGGCGTTGATGATTCCCCGGTCGGCACGAAACCAGATCTTTGGAGCATTGGTGCTGTCCGGGTCCTGCGCCATGGCACTGGAGAAAAAAACAACGAATGGAATAAGGAACTTGTAAAATTTAACCATCGATATATAATTAAGCCAATTATTTAAATCCTAACGGAGGCGCACAACTGTAGCCATAGGGCACCGCGACCAGGTTTAGGGCACAAAGGTCCCGCTACACGCCGACCTGATTTCGCAGAAGACATGCGAAACATTACATACGCGCATACCTCATACGAATAGTGACAAGGGCCCACCAAAAAAAACGCGAACCAAACGACATGATCTCGAATGCCGTGAGATTTGCAGCATTGAGTTTCAATTCGGGACATTTTTTTCTCAAAGCTGGAATGCTAAGAGAGACATCTTTGATAAGATTTAATGCTCCGGATCAACCGGACGGGGGCAAACCTGTAGAATCTTACACATCGTAGTTTTTAGTTTTAGTAAGAGACGACAACTCATTCAGACATCGTGGAGATCTGATTAATTACCGGGTGGAGATTTCGAACAGCCTATCCCATACGTTAGCGGTTGTCAAAAATTATTTCCGCGATAAAATTCACACGCCTCCGGCAATGCAAACGTGTGAACCTGCCAGACCTCAAAATCTATGGCATCATATGATCGAGGCCGGGTTGGTTTTTACGATATTTTTCTATCTTCGCGGCTGTTTATTTGTAATTAATCTAAATAAGAATAATGAAATTCTTGTCAAAATACCGCGAAATCAGCCATTTTACGCGCTTTTGTTTGATCGCATCCCTGTTAATTCTCGCCAAAACTGCTGCTTGGGCCGGAAACCCGGAGGAGAAAAAAGCCAACCTGACGGGAATCGTCATGACCAGTGATGGCCAGCCCGCGCCAGGGGTATCGGTCTATATTCAGGAACTTAAAAAGGGTACGCTCACTAGTACCAACGGTGAGTTCAGCTTTAACAACATTCCTCCCGGCGACTATCACCTGGAGGTGTCCATGTTGGGTTTCGAAAAGGTAACGCATGCGGTATCCGTTGGACCGGATGGGGCTGCGCACGTTAAAATAGAGCTCCAGGAAAATTCCATGACCTTGGATGAAGTGACCGTTGTGGGTGGGGGAAACCGGTTTGCCCGAAAAGAGAGCGATGACATTTCCAAAATGCCGCTGGGCAATATGGAGAACCCACAGGTCTACACCGTGGTGAGCAAAGAGTTGATGAAAGAACAAGTGGTGACCGACTACAACAGCGCATTCAAAAATGTTCCGGGCGCGGGCATCTCTGAAGTGAGAAACCAAGGAAGATCAAGCAATATTTCCAGGGGATTTTCCACGCCACAGCTTGTGCGCAACGGAGTAGGAAGCTTTACCTATGCCACCGTTGATCCGGCCAACCTGGAGCGCATCGAAGTGATCAAAGGTCCTTCGGCTACGCTCTTTGGAAGCACGTTGTCTTCTTTCGGCGGACTCTTTAATCGCGTGACCAAAAAGCCCTTCGATACCTTTAAAGGCGAGATCTCGTATTCGGCTGCGAGCTGGGATCTGAACCGCTTGACCGTTGACGTGAACACACCGTTGACAGAAGACAAGAAGGCTTTGTTGCGGGTCAACACCTCGCTTCACAGCGAACGCAGTTTCCAGGATGCGGGCTTCAGCCGGAATTTTATGATCGCTCCCAGTTTTTCGTACAAGGCCAGCGACCGGCTGACGTTGATGCTGGATGCCGAGATCAGCTACTACAAGGCCACCTCCCCGATGCGCGTAGCCCCGTATACCAAGGGTACCGCTCATGACGTACGCGAGCTGGGCATCCCTTACAAGTTATCCTTTGCCAACAACACCATTAACTACACTACCCAACAGTATAATATTTACGCCCAAGCCAAATACAAAATTTCCGACAGCTGGACGTCGCAAACCCTGTTGTCGCGCACGCGCTCGTCGTCCGATGGCTATGTGGTGGGCTTGACCATATTGACCGACACCACCTTAAGACAAACCGTAACGAACCAGGAGTATCCTTATTACGGAACCGACATTCAACAGAACTTTATCGGTGATTTTAAAATTGCGGGCATGCGAAACCGGATCGTCGCCGGTGTGGATTACTACAGCCTGCGCGCCACCCGCAACGATGCATCCGTTAACATGCCGGCGCTGAATTTCAAAAAGCCGGGTGCGGCGTATAATAATTTTACGCTTCAAAATGTGGCGCCCTTATTTGCCAAAGCCAAG
>CBIHQM010000094.1:0-17057 GCA_966211885.1 uncultured Chryseolinea sp. | reverse complement strand
GGCCGACTACCCGCTGGTTTTCGACGGTGCCAAACGTTCCAAGAGCTACCTGTTCGTGCAGTTGCTGACCCATCTAAACTACCACCTCGGGCAAGTAAACTATCTCCGCCGGGTGCTCGAATAAACATCCCCCAAAAAAAATTTATCCTTTTCGTGCAACCTTTTCTTTTTTCCGGGTACTCTATAGGCAAAGGCGAAACAAATCAATGAAAGGAACCTACCTGGGCGAATTTGAGGAGCTCGTGTTGCTTGCCGTCGGCATCCTGTTCGACGACGCCTACGGGTTGTCGGTGGTGGATCAGCTTGAAAAGCAGACCCGGCGGCCGATCATGATCAGTTCCGTACACAAGGCGCTGGTCCGGCTCGAAGACAAGGGCTTTTTGAAATCGAAAATGGGCGGCGCCACGCAGACGCGTGGCGGGCGCGACAAACGTCTCTACACATTGACCCACGCCGGAGTGGGCGCCCTGCGGCAGTCGCGTGAACTGCGCAACGACATGTGGAGACAGGTTCCTGGGATCGTGTTAGAAGGATCGGTATGAACAAACCGCAGCCACCTTTATGGGCCACGCGGTTGTTCCGCTCCTTCTGCAACGATCACTTGTCGGATGCCGTGCTGGGTGACCTCGTGGAGTTGTACGAGCGTCGCGTAAGTGAACTCGGCAAGACAAAAGCCGATGTGCTTTTTGTGTGGAACGTCATTCAGTTTGTTCAACCTTTTGCGTTGCGAAAAAAGAAATCATCACCCCAAAATCATTACGCTATGTTCAGGAACTACTTCAAGATCGCCTTCCGCTCCATGTCGCGGCAGAAAATGTACACAGGCATTAAGATCGGCGGCTTTGCCATCGGTTTGGCTACGTGTATGATCATCGCGCTGTTCATTCGCCACGAGCTTAGTTATGATAAATACTATGCAAACGGCTCTCGCACCTACAGACTTTACAACGATTATGAAGGACCCGACGGCGGAAAGTGGACGGCATTTCCCGCGCCGCTGGTGGGCATCTTGCGAAATGAATTTCCGGAGATCGAAAAAACCGGCCGGCTGATACCTTACAAATGGTTTAACGCAGGCAGCAACCTGATGCGCCCTGAAGACCAGACTGAAAACACTTACGAAGAAGGATTTGCCTATGCAGATCCCGAACTTCTCGATATTTTGGAAATACCCATGCTCTATGGCAATCGCGACCACGCGCTGGACAAACCGAACACCATTGTGTTTTCACGAAAAATGGCCGACAAGTATTTCCCCGGCCAGGATCCCGTGGGCAAGACCATCATCTTCAACGATGACACGAAGCGTCCCTATATGGTTGGTGGCGTCATGGAAAACTTTCCTCCCACTTCTCACCTGCAATACGAATTCCTGATCACCCTGACCGGTGAGGAATTTTGGAAAGATGAACAAGGAAGCTGGTGCTGCTGGAACTACAATCCCTATCTCCGGCTTCGTGCCGACGCCGATCCTGTAGCATTCGAACAAAAACTTCAGTCGATCATAAAGAATCACTACGGTCCATTCCTGAAAGAAGGAGGAAGTGCGAGTCTCGAGGATGTGTTGAAGCACCACAAGATCAGGACCCAGGCGATCGGCGACATTTATCTGGACTCCGATGGCATCAACGACATCATTCCCCATGGCGATAAGCAGTACATCCTCTTGTTTGGTGGCATCGCCGGTTTCATTCTCTTGTTGGCTTGCGTCAACTTCATCAACCTGTCTACAGCGAAGTCGGCCAACCGGGCGAAGGAAGTAGGCTTGCGAAAAGTAGTGGGTTCTGTCCGTGGAAATCTGGTGCGCCAGTTTCTTACCGAGTCCGTGCTATACAGCCTGATCTCATTCATTTTGGCGGTTGCCATCGTCTGGGTAACATTGCCTTATTTCAGCACATTTGCCGGCAAGACCCTCGCGATGCCCTGGGGTGCATGGTGGATGTTCCCCATCTTGCTGGGTGCGGCTGTGGGCATTGGAATTGTGGCCGGCCTCTATCCCTCGTTCTATCTGTCGGCGTTCAAACCGATCGATGTATTGAAAGGCGCCGTGGCCCGCGGCAGCAGGAACTCCACGCTGCGAAGTGCTATGGTGGTTTTTCAATTCACGACCTCGATCATCCTCATCATCGGTACGTTTGTGATCTATCGCCAGATGAATTTCATCTTGCATACCAAGATCGGGTTCGACAAAGACCAGGTGATCATGATCCAGGGCGCCAACACCCTCGGCGATCATCGCGAGGCCTTCAAGGAAGAGTTGCTCCGCCAATCCTCGGTAACGAGTGTCACCAGTTCAAACTACCTGCCCGTCAGCGAAACCAATCGCGACCAGAACGGCTTCTTCAAAGAAGGCCGGTCGAAGCAAGACCGGAGCATCGGCGCACAGCGCTGGTATGTCGACACAGATTATATCAAAACCCTGGGCATGAAGATCGTTGAAGGTAGAAATTTCATTCCGCGCCTGGCTTCCGACTCATCGTCGATCATCGTCAACCAGGCCCTGGTCAAGGCACTGGGACTAAAGGAACCAGTCGTGGGGCAGAGGATCGAAAACTGGAGGGTGTACACCATCATTGGGGTCATAGAGGACTTTCATTTTGAGTCTATGAAAGAGAAGATCGCTCCGCTTACCCTCGTGGTGGGCAACGGCGGTTCCATCGTTGCTGTGAAAGTGAAGCCTGGCGATATGCGGCAGACGATCGCGAACATTCAATCGATCTGGAACAAGATCATGCCCAACCAACCTTTCCGCTACACCTTTATAGACGAAAGCTATGCGAGAATGTATCAAGACGTAGAACGCACGGGCAACCTGTTTGCCGGTTTTTCAATGCTCGCCATCCTGGTGGCGTGCCTGGGTCTCTTCGCGCTGTCGTCGTTCATGGCCGAACAGCGAAAGAAAGAAGTGAGCATCCGCCTGGTGCTGGGCGCCACCATCGGCAACATCTTTCGCTTGCTCACGAGGAGCTTTGTGATCATGGTGCTGGTGTCGTTCGTGATTGCCTCGCCCCTGGGCTGGTACATGATGACCCGCTGGCTGGAAGGCTACAGCTACAAGACCGAGATCACCTGGGACGTATTCGTGGTTGCCGGATCGGCGGCCGTGGTCATCGCCTTGCTCACGGTAAGTTATCAGGCCGTGAAAGTTGCCCTGGGCAATCCGGCGGCGAACTTGAGATCGGAATGATCAATGCGCTTGCGGGTGCCACAGTGGGAACAAGGATCGAATCCAGGGTTATCTGAAAAAAAAGTCGGCAATTTTCTGCAACTATTTTCAGTTTTCGAGTACCCGTTTAGAAGAAGTATTTCTTCCACGCTAAACCACGTCCTATGCTCAAGAACTACTTTCGTGTTGCGCTCCGCAATCTTTTGAAGTATAAAGGATACGCTTTCATCAATATCGCCGGTCTGGCCACCGGCATGGGCGTCACCATCCTGATCGGTCTCTGGGTCCATGACGAGTTGACCTTCGACCAAACGCATGATCATTACGACAGGATCGTCCAGGTCATGGAGCACGTGACGAATAACGGCGAAACTGAATCATGGCCGTCGTTTCCGGCGGTGATGGCTGAAGAGATCCGCAGCCGGTTTGGAAGCGACTTCAAGCATGTGTTGCAATCCTCCTGGACGAGCAACCACATCCTGACGGCAGGGGATAAGAAATTCAGCAAGCGCGGTAATTTTTTCGAACCGGGTATCCTGGATATGCTTTCGGTGAAGATGCTGAAAGGGACACAGCATGCTTTAAAGGATCCGCACTCCATTGTGCTTTCAGCATCCATTGCCAGGGAGTATTTTGGGGATTCGGATCCTATCAATCAACTGATGCGCATCGATAACAAAGAAGATGTTCGCGTGACCGGTGTGTTTCAGGATTTTCCTGCGAATTCCTCATTCAAGGAAATAAAATATATTCTGCCCTGGGCGCTATATCTTATCGCCAATCCATGGGCTGAAAAAATGGACGATCCCTGGGGCAACAATTTCACGCAAGTGTTTGCGGAACTGGCTCCCCATGCCGACTTGAATGCCGTGTCTCACAAGATTCACAATGTCAAATTCGACCGGGTTTCCGCCCGTGAGCGCCAGTCCAACCCACAGGTATTTCTTCACCCGATGAGCCGGTGGCATTTGTATTCGGAATTTAAGAACGGCGTCACTACAGGAGGGAGCATCCAGTTCGTTTGGCTTTTCGGAATCATCGGCGCGTTTGTGCTCACGCTGGCCTGCATCAATTTTATGAACCTGAGCACGGCCCGGTCGGAGAAAAGAGCAAAGGAAGTGGGCATCCGGAAATCGGTTGGCTCGCACCGCGGTCAACTCATCAGCCAGTTTTTTTGTGAATCGATTCTCATCACCTTGCTGTCGTTCGTCGTGTCGTTGTTGCTGGTCTATGGCGCGTTGCCGGCGTTCAACAGCGTGGCCGGCAAGGAGCTTTCGTTGCCCTTCGTAAGCCCGGTCTTTTGGATCGCGGGACTTGGTTTTAGCCTGATCACCGGATTCATCGCCGGCAGCTACC
This sequence comes from uncultured Chryseolinea sp., assembly GCA_966211885.1. Classification (GTDB taxonomy): domain Bacteria; phylum Bacteroidota; class Bacteroidia; order Cytophagales; family Cyclobacteriaceae; genus Chryseolinea. Next base: position 12,535 of record CBIHQM010000094.1, on the reverse strand, counting down.
CGGCTTTGTACTTGTCGTCCTTCCAACCCGTGAAAGTATTGAAGGGGACTTTCCGCGCAGGACGATTTGCATCGCTGCCGCGGAAGATCCTGGTCGTGCTGCAGTTCTCGGTTTCGGTGGTGCTCATTATCGGAACGGTGATTGTTTTCCGGCAGATCGAATTTGCCCGCAGTCGCCCGATCGGATATGATCGCGATGGGCTCATCAACATTTTCACGACTGTCCCCGACTTGCACATTCATTTCGATGCCGTGCGCAACGAGCTGAAATCCGCGGGCGCCATCGAGGAGATGACCGAGGCGGGAAGTCCCACCACGGCGGTATGGATTTCGAACGGAGGTTTTGATTGGAAGGGAAAGAACCCGGAGCAGACCGTAAATTTTCCCAACAACTACGTGACCTACGAATTTGGAAAAACCGTGGGGTGGACGTTCAAAGAAGGCCGCGATTTTTCGCGCGAGCACGCCACCGATTCGCTGGCGTTTGTGATCAACGAGGCAGCTGCAAAGTTCCTGGGTTTTAAAAACCCGGTCGGTGAGACGCTGATCTGGAATGAAAGACCGTATACGATCATCGGGGTCATCACCGACATGTTGGTGGAGTCACCGTATGAACCGCCGCGGCCGTCGTTGTTTCATATCTCCAAAGAAGAGGGAGGGGTGTTTATCATGAAGCTTAACCGCAGCAAGAACGCAAAAGAAGCGCTGTCCAAAGTGGAGGAGGTCTACCGCAAGTATAGCCCCGAGACGCCGTTCGAATACCGGTTTGTCAACGAGGATTATGCGCGGAAATTTGGCAACGAAGAGCGCATTGGAAAGCTTGCAAGCTTCTTCGCATCGCTGGCGGTGTTGATCAGCTGCCTCGGCATTTTTGCGCTGGCCTCGTTTGTGGCGGAACAGCGCACGAAGGAGATCGGTGTCCGAAAAGTATTGGGAGCGACCGTTTTTCGTTTGTGGACACTGCTCTCAATCGATTTCGTCATACTGGTGATGATCTCCTTTGTGATCGCATCGCCCGTGGCGTATTACTTTATGCAAGGCTGGCTCAGCAAATATCAGTTTCACACACCTATTGCATGGTGGATCTTCGCCTGCGCAGGTGCGGGCTTGCTGGTGATAACCATGTTGACAGTGAGCTATCAATCCATCAAGGCAGCCAGGGCCAATCCGGTAAATAGTCTGAGGTCAGAGTAAGTCTATCGATCTGATTAAAAATGTATAGTTAAATAAATGTGCCAACATCAAACGGGCATCAGGAAATTCCATGCCCTTGCATAAACAATATCGTGTCGATTTTGTTTCGTGATCCATTCGGGCGAAGTCAAATCAATTGAACTTCGTCGCGCTGCGGTTTGTGTTAAGGTGTTAGTTTCTTAAATTCACCTAACGTTAAAATTCGAATAACCTAAACCTAAACCCAAAGCAAATGAGACATTTGTTACCCCCCTTATTGTCCTGATGTGCCTGCTTGAGTACCCGGCGTTTTCACAAACGCGACTTGTCACCGGCACGATTACCGATCAATCCACAGCCGCGCCCCTCGCTGGAGTTAGCATTGTTGCAAAAAACAGCAACGCCGGAACGACCTCCGGTGAAGACGGAAAATTTTCTTTGCAAGCACCGTCTTCCACAACCATCCTCGTGTTTTCGTTCATCGGTTTTGAAACGCAGGAGATCAACATCACGGATTTGTCCACCGTCGATGTTAAACTGGCACCGACCACCAGCCAACTCGAGGAGATTGTTGTGTCGGTGGGTCGCGGTTCGCAACGAACGATCACCGACACGCCCTTGCCGGTGGACAACCTGACGGCAAAAGATCTGACGTCGACGGGGCAATTTACGTTCGACAAGGCGCTTCAATACAGAGTGCCATCGTTCAATTCGGTGAACACCCCCGTGAACGACGCCACCACGTTGCTGGACCCTTACGAAATACGCAACCTGGGTCCGAGCCGCACGCTGGTGCTTATCAATGGCAAGCGTAAAAATCTGAGCTCACTCCTCTATGTGCAATTCGCCCCGGGCCGCGGCGAAACGGGAGCTGATCTTTCGGGCATTCCCACCGACGCGATCAAACGAGTTGAGATCTTGCGCGATGGTGCATCGGCACAATATGGTTCCGATGCCATAGCGGGTGTCATGAACGTCATCCTGAAAGACAAATTCGAGTATGCCACACTCAACGTCAATGGAGGTGTTACCCACAAAGGCGATGGTGGTTCTTATGGAATGTCGTTTAACAGCGGTAAGAATTTTTCGCGTAATGGATTTATCAACTACACCATTGCGTTCAACCAGGCCAACAACGCTGTCCGCTCGGGCATCATCGATGTGCCGACCGAAATTGCAACGTTTGGCGATCCGACCGTACCCATGTCTGACCCGACGAACGCCGCCATTGTGAATTATCTTAAGATCTACCCTACCGGCAACAACATCAACGGTACGGGCACCACCTCGGCAGCGAAATTTTTATATAACCTCGGCATTCCGTTGGGCGAAACCGGCATGCTCTACAGCAATGCCGCTTTTGTGTCGAAAAAAGTGATCAGCAACGCCAACTTCCGCGTGCCCTATTGGAAGAAGGACTATGGATTGCTCCATATACCCGACCCCAATGGCGTGGACTATACGAACAGCACCGACCCGGCAGAGATTGCCTTGTACAAAGGCTACACCGGCTACATGCCTACGTTTGAAGGAGATCTCACCGACTACAACGCCACACTGGGAATAAAAGACAGCAACAACGGATGGACGTACGATATGAGTTTCACGACCGGCGGGAACAGTCAATTGTACACCGTGAACAATACCGTCAATCATACCCTGAAGGAAGCAAGTCCCACATCGTTTAAACCCGGTGGCTATCATTTCAGTCACATCGTGGGGAACATCGATGTGAGCAAAACCTTCGCCGACAAATTCACGGTGGCGTTGGGCGCCGAAGCCCGGCGCGAAACCTACAAGATCATCGCGGGCGATAAGGCTTCCTATGAAGGCGAGGGCGCCAATTCGTTTCCCGGCATCCGCGAAGAAAATGCGACCACCAACAGTCGTTTCAACATGGGCGGCTATGTCGACCTGAGCTGGGACATCACGGACAAATGGCTCGTGGAAGGCGCTGCCCGTGCCGAACGGTACAGCGACTTCGGCAATGCCTTCGTGTGGAAGGCGACCACGCGCTATAAATTCTTTGAAGACAAATTGATTTTGCGTGGCTCGGCTTCCACCGGTTTCCGGGCGCCAACCTTGCACCAGATCTATGCCCAATCCACGCAGGCATCGTCGGCCAACGGCACGATCGTGTTGTCGGGGTTGTTCAACAACCGCAGCAAGGAAGCGTTTGCCCTGGGCATACCGTTGCTGAAGCCTGAGAAGTCAAACAACTATACCGCCGGCATCGGCCTCAATCCATTGCCGAACCTGAGCATCACCGTGGATTATTACAGCATTACGATCTCCGACCGGATCGTGTACAGCTCGTCCATTACTTCCGACGATCCCAACAGCACACTCGGTCAAATCCTGGAGAAGGGTGGATTGTCGAGCGTTCAATTTTTTATCAATGGCATCAAGACGCGAACAAACGGGTTGGACTTTGTGGCGAACTACAAAAACATCAGCCTCGGAGCAGGCAGGCTTGGCGTGAACCTTGCCGGGAACGTGAACCTGACCAATAAAATTATTGGAGAACCCAACAATCCCCCGGCCATCAGCGAAGCAGGGTCAACGATCCTGAGCACGCAAATACGTTCGTTGCTTACCGAAGGACGCCCGCGTTATAAAGTTATTCTCGGCGGCGACTACAACGTGTCGAAGTGGAGCTTTGCTTTGAACAACACCTTGTTCGGCCCCACGAAATTCCAAGACCTCGACAACGGCGGCGCCATCATGGAGCACATCAAGCAGGAGTTTTCGCCGGCGGTGGTTACCGACCTGAACATCGGCTACAACATTACACAGTCGCTGAATTTCTCGTTTACGGTAAACAACATCTTCAACGTACTGCCGAGCTGGAAGCTGGTGGCAAAAGACAGCGAAGGACAACAAGTGTTGAACGACGCCGAACAGAAAAACCTGCTGGAAGGATTTCTCTGCTTTAGCGGACGCTACCGGATCCTGGGCTACAATGGTTCGCAATTCAGCCAATTGGGCACCACGTTTATGGCGCAGCTGACCTTTAAGCTGTAGCCTGTAGAATAAATTAAATAGAAACACGCCGCGGTGATCGTAATGATCTGCCGCGGCGTGTTTTTTGTTTGCCTATCCCTTGTGCCGGATCGGCTCGGTAGAGTGGAGGAATTATTTCACAGCAAAAGCAATCACCGAGTTTTCCCACGCCAGCGACACCTCGCCTTTGGGCGAAACCATATAGGTTAGTTTTTCAGCAAAAGCCTTTGACTTTTTTACCGGCACGCTGATCCGCAGAACGTCTTCGTCCTGTTTATAGCTGAAGGCACCCCACTTGATGGTCTTGTTAAAAATAACCGTCGCTTCGTTTTCGGTGGGAATAATAAAGAATGCATACTTGCCGGCCGACAGCTTTTTACCTTCCACCGTGGCATCGGCAGAAAGTGTAAAAGCTGTGGTTTCGTTAGCGCCGGCGCGCCATACCTGGCCATAGGGCACCAATTCTCCCCAAATTTTTCGACCTTTAACAGAAGGCTGTCCGTAATCGATCGTGATGGTTTTTCCGTTTACGGTAGCGGATGCTTGTGCGGGCGGACTCGGGCGGGCAGCTTTGTCATCTTGGGCAAGCAAAACGAAGGGGACCAACAGGATGCAGAATAGCAATGCGTTTTTTTTCATAATGGTTTAATGTTTCGTTGAATGGTTAAAGTGTTTGATGGCCAGATACGCATGCCGGGTGTTCAAGTTCTGTTCAAGTCTGTTCAAGCGTGTTCAATAATTTAGTACTCTGATAATCAATGGATAACGAAAAGCAGCATCTCGACAAGTGCAGGCAACGAATTGAAGAAAAAGTTGGCTGGGGCCCCGGTGCAGAGTGGCAAAACCAGGACTTTGAGGCGCTGAGTGCGCGGATCTATAAAGAAACGAAGGTCTCGCTGAGCGTGAGCACGCTCAAAAGATTGTGGGGAAAGATCCGCTATGAGGGCACACCCAACATGGGCACGCTGAATGCACTGGCCCAGTTTGTCGGGTACGAAAACTGGCGGGCGTTTACCATGAATGGCTTTGCCCCGCCGTCAAACGGTGCAGCGACGACAAACGGGGTGGCCACAAAAGAGAAGACAACGTCCACACTTTCGAAGATCCCGATGGCCGTGGGAATGATCGTGGCCGCGGGCATCGCGGCCGGCGTGTTTTGGTGGATCCAAAGCCGGCCCAAGACGTTGACGTATGACCACATTGTTTTCAGCAGCCAGCCCGTGACCAACACCGTGCCCAACACAGTGATCTTTAACTACAACGCCAAAGATTCCAACGCCGATTCGGTTTTCATCCAACAAAGCTGGGATCCCCAGCGCAGGTTTAGGGTGGATAAGAACCTGACCGAATATACCAGCACGTATTATTTGCCAGGCTATTACAACGCCAAACTTGTTCTGAATGCCACCGTCGTGGCGGAGCACGAAGTCTTCATCGAATCCAACGGCTGGCTGGCCACGATCGACCGGGAGCCCATTCCCCTTTACATGAGTGAAGACAAAATTTTGCACGACGGTATTTTGCAGGTGAATGATGATTTTTTTACTCAGCAGAAAATCGATCTCGAAAAGGAAGGACTGTGGACAAGTTTCTTTCGCGTGATGAAGGATGAGGTCGTTTCGGACACGGCCTTTCAAATGGATGTGACGTTAAAGAACACGTTTGGAAAGGGCGCCCTGGTGTGTCAGAAAACCCAGATCGTGTTGATGGGAAACACGGGGGCCATCCTCATCCCGCTCAGCATAAAAGGCTGTGTGGGTGAATTATTTTTACAGACGGACGAATCGCACGATGGCAAGACCAACGATCTGTCGGCCTTCGGCGTTGACTTTTCGGATTGGGTGACGGTGCAATGCCGTGTGAAAGACAAAAAAATCTCCATCCGGGTAAACGATGTCCCGGCCTTTGAAGGCGACTATAAAGAAGGAATCGGCCATGTGGTAGGCACCCGGATTATGTTTATGGGGGCCGGTGCCGTGAAGGATTTTAAGTTGGGGAAAATTTAAAACGCCAGGTCTAAGGCGTGCGTGACGAAACAAGCAACTGCCAGGATATCCGTACAACGAGAATGGTATTGACATAATAACCAAGATCGGGCGTACCCCTTGGACAATAAATTTGAGATTTTGTAATTAAAATCCCTACTTTAGGAATGTGCAAACAACATTAATCCGTTATGGACGAACTAGACGAATTTGGAAAGGAATATATACATCAAGTAAGAGATAGAGTCATTACGAAATACCTGATGACTAAATCGGGAAAAATGAAGTCTGCTGAATGCCAACTTCTCCACAAACAACTTTTAAAGCTAACGCCAGATCAGATCAAGTTAGTGGACCAGGTTGTGGCTGATATCATTGAAACTCAATTGCATCATTGTTTATTTATGTTTGAAACAAGCACCAAGTGGGCAATCGTTGAGAAAGACTCAGCAGAAAAGGAAAGCCTGGATCACCTGGCAGAGGTGAGCGATGGGTTAGCTGGGGAATTATATTCCGATGAAGGATGGATTGCAAAGTTCAGTAAATATAAATCGGATGCACTTGAGGAGAAGTAGGGAGAGTTTTGCTCTCCTGAGGCATGCTCATGGTCAGATATTTTATTCCGATCTCATGCTTTCTTGAACAGTCGAGGCTCATTCTGGGCGAAGCTGTTCGCGGGATTCATCAGGGCCTCTTCACGGTTTGATGGCTTGCTGAAAATCCAATACAATAAAAATATTTCGAAAAATCTGTCGAATCCCCAAAACCCGATCGTCATTGGTTTGTAACAACAAAATTTCAAACCAATGGGAAAGATCATCAGTTTTATCAACACCACTCCGGATGGATTTGCGGATAGTCAATATGTGACTCCGGACGTTGAATACTTTGAATTTGTTCACGATATCCTGGCCGACGTGCAAACCGTCGCCTATGGCCGCAACACGTTTGAGTTGTTCCAGCAGCTCTGGCCGGCAAGACTCGAAAGTGATGCCACGCCCTATTGGCAGATGAAAATGGCGCATGCCCTCACCGACATCCCCAAACAGGTGTATTCATCGGCACTAAACACCACCACCTGGAAGAATTCGACGATCGTCAGGGACCTCGATGTTAAAGCGATCCGTCGATTCAAACAGGCGGATCAAAAAGGTTTGCTGACTTTTGGAAGCCTGGCGTTGGTAGCCGCCCTCACCCAAAACCAGTTAGTGGACGATTATTATTTCTGCATCCAATCGCTCATCGGCGGCGGCGGCAGCACCCGCCTGTTCAGCAAGACCGCATTGAATGCGCCCCAGCCTTTGAAATTAAAATCGACGAAGGTCCTGCAATCGGGCGTGGTCATTGTGCATTATCAACGCGCCGATCAATAAGCGCCAGCAATTTCAATTTTAACACCTAATCATATCTGCTATGAAAAAAATAGTTTTTCAAATCGTCCTGATGTCCTTTATAGTTTTTAATGGCCAGGCGCAACAACCAAAAAATTCCAATTTAGAAGAAGCAAAAAAGGCAATCGCCGCGAGCAACGCGATTTATTTCCAGGCCTTCGCTAAAGGCGACTCGTCGCTGTTCATTGATCGCTATGCAAAAGACTGCTGGATCATGCGGCCCAATACCCCGGCACTTTGTGGGGTCGATGCGGCAGTTGAGTTTTTTAAGATCGGTTATCAAAAGTTCGGCGTCCGCGATGGCAAGTTTATCACGATTGATGTATTTGGGGATGGCGTGGAATATGTCACGGAAGTAGGCTTCTTTCAATTATTGGATGCCGGCAACAAGGTGGTCGACAATGGCAAATCCCTGGTGCTGTGGAAGAAGAACCCTGACGGCTGGAAAATGTTCCGGCATTCGTTTAGCAGCGACCGGCGCAAATAGAGCCTGCCACAAAAAATATTTTTAAAAGTTTGTCGAATGCTGAAGATCCGATCGTCATGCATTTGCAGCACCGGAGATTTCAAGACCCATGAGGAATTAACGGCGGGCATGTCCGCAACAACCTATAAAACAAATAATAGCAAACGCATTATGGAAAAATTTATGCTCTTTTTCAGAGGTAGCGATGTCTACCAACCCGGGCAGTCGCCCGAGGCTTTGCAGACCCTTAAAGAAAAGATGATCCATTGGTTGACCGACCTTTCTGAGCAAGGGACGCACGTAGCCAGCGAACCATTGGAAACTACCGGCAAACAGGTTTTTGGTTCGGGAAAAACGGTGATGGATGGCCCTTTTGGAAAATCGAGAGAGATCGTTGGGGGTTGTACGATCGTGCAGGCCAAAGATATGGATGCGGCCATTGAAATTGCAAAAGGCTGTCCTATTTTAGAATCGAATGCAAACATTGAAGTGCGCCCTATCCAGGGCATGTAGACTTAGTTTTTAACCATTAAATTTTAATACAATGAAAGATTTCCTTTTAGTATTTAGAACCGACTACAACACGATGCCGAAAGCTTCACCCGAAGAAATGCAAGCTTCCACCAAACGTTGGATGGACTGGATCGGCGGCATTGCCGCTCAAAACAAATTGGTCGACCGTGGAAACCGGTTGGTCCCGGCGGGCCAGGTTCTGAAACCCGACAATGTCATTGCCGATGGGCCGTACACGGAAATTAAAGAATCCATCGTGGGCTACAGTCTCGTAAAAGCGGATTCCATTCAAGAAGCAACGGAACTGGCAAAAGGATGCCCGATTTTAAGAATCGGTGGAAATGTAGAGATCAGGGAGATCAGCGTGCTCTGATCATCATTTGGAAAATCATAAATGCCTTTGTACTTTTTACGAAGGCATTTATTTTTTTATGGATCAAACAGAACTCATACCGCATCTGTTTCGGACAGAATACAGAAAAATTGTTTCTGTTCTCTGCCGGTTATTTGGTATTGAGCATATCGAGATCGCCGAAGACATTGTGAGCGACACGTTTCTCATCGCCTCTGAATTGTGGGGCTTAAAGGGATTGCCCGAAAACCCAACGGCGTGGCTCTATACCGTTGCAAAAAATAAGACCAAAGATTATTTGAAACGCAACACACTTTTTGCGGAAAACATTTCAAAGGGAATAAAATACAGCACCGCGACTTCGGAAGAACTGGAGCTCGATCTGTCGGTCAAAAATATCAACGACAGCCAGTTGGCCATGATCTTTGTCGTTTGTCATCCTTGCAATCCCGCCGAAGCGCAAATCGGGCTGGCATTGAATCTCCTTTGCGGGTTTGGGGTGGACGAAATTGCCAGCGCTTTTCTGACAAACAAGAAAGTGATCTACAAGCGGTTGCAACGCGCCAAGGAAAAACTCAGAACCGAAAAAATTGAAATAGAGCAACCTACATTATCCGACATCGACGACCGGTTGTCTGTCGTTTTAATGACGTTGTATTTACTTTTTAACGAAGGCTATTACTCTTCTAACCACGACGTCACCTTGCGGAAGGACCTTTGTTTTGAGGCGATGAGGCTAACGTACCTGCTGGTGGAGAATGAACAAACGAACAAACCCCCTGCCAATGCCTTGCTTTCCTTGATGTGTTTCCAATCGTCAAGATTTGATTCGCGGCACGATCAGAACGGAGAAATCGTTTTATATCAAGACCAGGACACAGACCTGTGGAATCGTGAGCTCATTGCCAAGGGAGAATATTTTTTGAACCGCGCTTCGGAGGGCACGAAGATCTCCAAGTATCACCTGGAAGCTGCCATCGCCTGCTGGCACACGGTAAAGGCTGATACAAATGAAAAATGGGAAAATGTCCTGCAACTCTATAATCAACTCCTACTGATTGAATATTCGCCCATCGCAGCATTGAACAGGACCTATGCGCTGGCCAAAGTAAACGGGAAAAGGGAAGCCATAACGGAAGCCGAAAAGATAAATCTGGCCGACAATCATTTATATCATTCCCTTCTCGGAGAACTTTATACCGATGTGGACAACGCAAAGGCAATATCCCATTTCCAAAATGCGTTTACCTTAGCAAAGTCAACGGCCGACAAGACGATTATTGCTAACAGGATACTGAAATGCACGCAAAAAACAGGCGCTGGCATAGAGAGACCGTTGGAATAACTGAAATAGAACTTCCCTAAACCATGAAAATAATCCTATTATTACTGCCTGTCTTCCTGTTAGGGATTTGTTCATACGCTCAAACAGCAGACACTGCAGTGGTCACCAATTCCAGGCCTCACGTCTTTGGATCTCCATCGACTACTACTTCGTTGAACGTCTCACATTCATCCGGTTGGTGGCAAATCGTCGGCAGAGAAAATGTGTCTTTCAAAACCAGCAAGTTTCAATTGTCTTCCATTGAGAATAAGATCATGGACTTTGGAATCAGCAGAATGCGGCGCGTTGAGAAACCGCGACACCATGACGCTGATAAAAATTTGGGCGAGGGACTTCACGCGAGATGGAAAACAAAATAAAGTTGTAGAAAGTAAGGATGGCCTTCCAAACTACTTGTCCTTACACAGAATGGCCGAGTCCATTACTGAAATTGATAGCAGTACCGTTTACACATCAGGGTATGAGGTGTTCCGCGAAATCAAGGGAACTGAAAAAATCGAAGCGGAATGTACAAGAAAATATTTTCACATCTGGACCAGGAGGAATGGGCTATGGAAATTGACGACAAAGAGATTTGACTGATGTAAACGCCTCCTTCAATTCCGCTTCGCGCCCCAATCATCATTTTGTAGAAAGCAAAAGCCACCCGCACAAAAGTCAATCGTGCGAGTGGCCTGTACAGCTTGTTTAGAAATTGGTAGCAGTCGCCGTTGCCCGGACGGCGTCCATATCCTTTTGAACATCACTCATTTTTTGTTCGGCGAGCATATAGGCATCGGGCCCAAGGAACAAGTGAAGTAACGAATCCTTGCTTTCTGCTACTTGAATAACCGCAGCACTTGCCTTATCCGGATCGCCCGGCTGGTTGCCATTGTAGTTGTTTTGATGAAGCGCCTGCATCTCCCTCACCGATTTATAGTCTTCAATCGGGTGGCTGGGAACACTTAAAGACGATGCCTCGAGAAAATTCGTGCGGAAATAGCCTGGTGATACAATGGTGACGCGTATGCCAAAGGCCTTCACTTCTTCCGCCAGCGATTCCGAGAAGCCATGCACCGCGAATTTGGTGGCACAATAGATCCCAAACCCGGGAAACCCGCCCGTGAAACCTCCGATAGAGGCGATGTTAAAAATGTGACCGGACGATTGCTTGCGAAGATGAGGCAACGCCTGACGGATGACATTCAAGGAGCCGAACACGTTGACGTCGAAGTTGGCGCGCGATTCTGCGTCACTCAATTCCTCCAATGCACCCGCCAGACCGTAGCCGGCGTTGTTCACCACCACGTCGATGGAGCCGAAGTGCTTTATCGTTGCGTCAATGGCAGTCGCCACACTTTTTTCGTCCAGGAGGTTAACCGAAAGGGGTAAGAAATTTGCAGACGCTACACCTACGGCCTTTTGCAGATCACCGAGTGCTCTTGAAGTAGCGGCCACCGGGTAGCCTCCGGCGAGCAACGTTTTAACCAGGGAGAGACCTAAACCTTTTGATGCACCTGTAACAAACCATGTTTTCTTTTTCATACTTGAAATTATTTGTGATTGATTTTGATGCATCAAAGGTAGCTGCAGGCAACGGTTGGGTACTTGCCGTCGTCAAACCAATACTTGTATAATTCAAGCAACGAATTTGTGATCTTCTTTTAAGCTGACGAACGCGCCAGAAGACCACTATGGTGGATCTTTGTGATCAGGTGGATGAGCTCGACAAGATACGTCTTCTGAAGATGCTCGGAGAAAATATAGCCGGAGTTTTGCTCGCCTTGGAGCTTCTTCAATACGTTGAATATGGCTTTATCTTGTTTCTCGGTGAGCAGGTAAATGGTATCCTCCGTTTCCTTGAACACATCTAAAGAAAGCATGTGGAGAAGAACGCTTTCAGGAAGAAAGTCGTGGGAAAACGAATAGGCCACCCGTGATCCATATTTTCCAGGAATATGATCTATGGCATAGCGATCTTTTTTTCTGCGGAGCGTAAGCATGCTGGGATGTTTGACAATTTCTGTGTTACATCCGGTATGCAGAGGGTGTTACCTGCGCATGCTTCTTGAAGAAATGGTTGAAATGAGCGGGGTCCTCAAAACCCAGGCAATAGCTGATTTCCGAGATATTCCATTGGGTGTGTTTGAGCAGCACTTTGGCTTCACTGGCCAGCCGGTTGGAAATGTGGTCGCTGGTGGTTTTGCCCGTGGTGAGCCGTATGGCGCGATTCAGGTGGTTGACGTGAACGGCCAGGTGCTCAGCAAAATCCCTCGCCGAGCGAAGAGTGAAGCGCTGTGTGGGCGATTCGATTGGGAATTGTCTTTCC
>CBIHQM010000093.1:0-17062 GCA_966211885.1 uncultured Chryseolinea sp. | reverse complement strand
TACACATGCTGGCGGGCACGCGCTCGGGACTCCAGGATCCGCATTCGATTTTATTATCAGCCTCCACGGCAAAAGCCTTGTTTGGAGAAACCGACAACGCCTTGAACAAGATCATCCAGGTCAACAGTAAGATCGATGTAAAAGTCACGGGGGTTTATGAGGACCTTCCGTACAACACCCAATTTAATTTTCTGAAAGTGGTGATGCCCTGGGCGCTCAACGAGATCAACAACCCGTGGATGAAGGAGCAGAGCTGGGCAAACCATTTTCTGTTCATCTACGCCGAGATCGCCCCGAACACGACGATGGCCCAGGTAAATGAGAATATTCGTGAAGCCGAGATCACCGCCATCCGCAACATTCCGGCCATGCAGCCCGAATTGGTGTACAGCCCAGCGATCATGCTCCATCCTATGTCCGACTGGCATTTGTACTCCAGCTTCAAGCAAGGTATACTCGAGAACGGACCCATCCAGTCGGTGCGCATCATCGGCATGATCGGCGGCTTTGTGCTGCTGCTGGCCTGCATCAATTTCATGAACCTCAGCACGGCGCGCTCCGAAAAACGAGCTAAAGAAGTGGGCATTCGAAAATCCATTGGGTCCATCCGGAGCCAACTGATCTGGCAGTTCTATTGCGAGTCGTTCCTGGTGGTGGGCCTTGCTTTCCTGCTGAGCCTCGTGGCGATCGCGGTGGCATTGCCGGGGTTCAACGACCTCACATCAAAAGAAATGCAGATGCCCTGGACAAACCTTTGGTTTTGGGCGAGCTGTATTTGCTTTTGCGTCGTCACGGGCGTGTTGGCCGGAAGTTATCCTGCCCTTTACCTCTCGTCTTTCAATGCCATCCGTGCGCTGAAGGGCACTTTCCGGATGGGCAAACTCGCCTCGTTGCCACGCAAAGTATTGGTGGTAATGCAGTTTGCTGTCTCGGTGTCGCTCATCATTGGAACGATCATTATTTATCAACAGGTGATGTATGCCAAAGACCGCCCGACCGGCTACGACCGCGAGGGATTGGTGATGGTACAACGCAAAACCGATGAATTCTTCAGCCAGGCCCAGGCGCTTCGAAACGAATTGTTGAAAACGGGCGTGGTGAAAGAATTCGCCGAGTCGGGTGGACAGGTAACGCAATCCTGGTCCGGCAACGGCGGTTTCGACTGGCAAGGCAAGGACCCGGCTCTTGATGCAAACTTCGCCACACTCTCCGTCTCGCATACGTTCGGCCGCGCCGTAGGGTGGCAATTCGTCGACGGCCGCGATTTTTCCGAGGAATACGCATCCGACTCCAGCGGATTTGTGCTGAACGAGGCGGCGGTCAAATACATGAATATAAAAAATCCGGTAAACCAGATCATGCACTGGAAAAATGATGCGTATAGTGTAGACCGCGACTACAGAATATTGGGTGTGATCAAAGACATGGTCATGGAATCACCTTTCGAACCGGTGCGACCTTCCATTTATTTTGTGCAGGGCTGGCACGGCTGGTTCGTGATGAAGATCGATCCGAATGTCAGCATCAGCCAGGCCATGCCCAAGATCGAGGCCGTGTTCAAAAAAATAATTCCGTCCGTGCCGTTCGACTATAAATTCACGGATCAAGAATTTGCCTTGAAGTTTGCCTCGGAAGAACGCGTGGGCAAGCTGGCGTCTGTGTTTTCCGTGCTCGCCATTTTCATCAGCTGTCTCGGTCTTTTCGGGTTGGCTTCTTTTGTGGCGGAACAGCGCACCAAAGAAATTGGGATCCGCAAGGTCGTTGGCGCATCCGTATTCAATCTCTGGCAAATGCTGTCGAAAGATTTTGTGGTGCTCACCGTGGTGGCCTGCGCTGTGGCCATTCCCATCGCTTATTATGCGCTGGACGGCTGGTTGCAAAACTATGCCTACAGGATCAGCATTTCCGGTTGGGTGTTCCTTTATGTGGGATTGGGCGCCGTATTGCTCACGCTGATCACCGTTAGTTTCCAATCGGTGAAAGCGGCGTTGATGAACCCGGTAAACAGTTTGCGGTCGGAGTAGCAGCGTGTTGCTGCTTCCGGCCAACCCACGCGTGCGCCGAAGCGTCAGCGTAGGCTAGTGCTTGATATCGTTCAGCACAAAAGGAATGTGGATCTCCACCGGATTTCCCGACGTGCCCACCCACGGGCCCATGATGCTCATGGCTTCCTGGATCTTTCCCCGGAGGTATTTCAGATTCAACACCGTGTGGTCTATCCGTTGCAATTTCCCCGATGGATTGGTCGACACGATGTAGGATAGGGATGGTGTTTGGGGATGGTATTCCATTTTATCCACAAAAAGCACATCGATCGCCTTCACGGCATTGGCCTCGACGGCAACGCTCACCTGGAAATTGTAGTTCGTGTAGGTGTCCATCATCACCGCGGGGATGGTCATGTACTCCACAAAATAATCGTTGGCCAGCAAAAAGCCGCCTAGGGGCTGCACTTCGGCGCGCGGTGTACGGTCGGGGTAGTAGAGGATGACGAACTCTTCGCTTTGATCGTCGTGAAGCATGGTGTTGTTCTTGTAATAGGGAGCGAGCGTTTCGGGCGCCATGGATTTCTGATCAAAGTTGTACTCCATCAACACCTTCTTGCCGAACTTGTCATAGATGGTCCAAACGCCCACGGGAGTCCCGTTTTTATAGCTCCCGGTCTTGATCACTTTGGTTTTCGTATTGAAGTATTGCCAGCTTCCTTCCGGGTTTCCGTTCACAAAGCGCGCCACCAGTTTGGGCGTGCCATCGGAGTGAAAGAGTTCGTAGGCGCCATTCAATTTTCCATCGGTGTATTCGATCTGGCCAATGATGACACCCCGCTTGCTTTTGCTGATCCACGCGCCGTCTTTCAAGCCGTTCTTGAAATGCCCTGATTCAACGACCACATCGTTGCAAATCCACTCATAGGGACCGTCCGGTCTTTTGGGCTCCGTGGTGGAGTAGGTGATCTTTTCCTCGCAATTGCAATGCGGATATTTCAGGACCGTCTGACCTTGAGAAAGCGCGACGATCAGCATAGTGAACAAAGTAACGAAGACGATTTTTTTCATAGTTCCGTGTAAGATCATTACGGGATGCTGGCGCAAAATACGAGTTTATCGACAAATGAGCGATGTTTTTTGCCCGGGATGTGGGCCTCGCCGGAGTTTGCGCACGCACCAGCGAGCATCGTTTCCGGCCATATTTCAAAATAATTGATGTGGAATTATTTCAATTCAGTATTTTACCTTTCGATATAGCCCACCCCCAGATGCTCAAACATTATTGGAATACCGCCCTCCGGAATCTCATCCGCCACAAGCGTTTCACAATCATCAACATGATCGGCCTGTCCATCAGTATGGCCGTGTTCCTGGCGTTGACGAACTATGTGGGCTATCAACTGAGCTATGACAAATTTTATCCGGGTGGCGATCGTATTTACCGCGTCGACTATTTCGAGTACCAGCAAGGGCAGCCTGTCTTGCAAAGCGCCCGCACGCACGATCGCACCGCCCTGCTGATGCATGCCTACGCACCCCAGGTGGAGGCCGTGACACGGGTGTACAATGAGAAGGCCTATATCTTCACGGAAGACGTGCGCATCGTGGATCAGAACATGCTGTATGTCGACAGCTCGTTCCTGAAAGTGTTCCCGCTGAAACTCATCAGCGGCTCCGTGGATCAATCCCTGACACCGCCCAGTTCGGTGATGATCTCTAAATCGCAAGCACACGTCTACTTCGGCGATGCCGACCCGATGGGAAAGATCCTGTACTTCAACGAACGCCTGCCCTTCACGGTGACCGGCGTGTTTGAAGACATCCCCGCCAATACCTCCCTGGAATTTGACTTTCTCCTCTCGTGGTCGACCATGCCTTACTACGGATGGATCTCGCGCGACGGCGACTTCAATGCCCCGTGGACCTTTACCTATGTGAAGCTAAAAGACCACGTGACCGACATCGCTGCCATCGACCGCGAGTTGACGGACATGGCCAACAAACACATCACGACCTTGGAGAAACGCGGACACACGGCGCGCTATGCCTTGAGCCCCTATGAGGACCTGCACACCTCGGCCGGTGCGTTGTCGGGTGAGGCCAAACCGGCCATCAGCAAAACGATCTTGTTTGCTTTGATCTCGCTGGCGATCTTCATTGTGGTGGCGGCGTGGATAAACTATGTGAACCTGTCGCTGGCCCGCTCGCTGGAGCGCGCAGACGAGATCGGCGTGCGCAAAGTTTTTGGGGCGTCGCGGTCGGCGATCAGCGGGCAATTCCTGTTGGAGGCAGTCGTGCTTTCCAGCGTCACCTTCGGTTTGGGGGCGGGGCTCTACCTTCTGTTTACGGGGCCGTTTGCCAATCTACTGTTTACCAACATTGCCTTCCGTCCAACCCAACCCATCACGTGGGCGCTATACTTCGCGGGCTTTGTGACGGGCACGACGCTCATCGCCTTTTATCCGGCCCTTTTCATTTCGCGCTACAAGCCTGCCCTCATCCTCAAGAACAAGCTCAGCATCGGCCGGGGCAAAGCCGGCGTGTTGCAGCATAGTCTCATGGTGTTCCAGCTTTTCCTGGCGGTGGCCATCATTGGCATCACACTGATTGCGGGACGGCAGCTCACCTTTATGCGCAACTTCGATTCGGGCTTCAACACGAGCCACACCATCACCCTGCGCGCACCCGCCTCCACCAACTCCGACTCGCTGCGGCGTTCGCGCTACCGTTCTTTCCGCAATGACGTGATGCAGCATTCCGCTTTCCGGTCGGGCACGGCATCCATGAACATCCCCGGACAGGAGATCCGGTTTCACGACGAGGACATTCACGCCGTGGGATCTTCCAATATTAAAAAGCAGTCGTACTGGGTCATGTGGATCGACGAAGGTTACCAGGAAACCTTTGGCCTCACCTTGCTTGGCGGGCGTAACTTCCTCGAAAGGGAACCAGGCCTCACATGCATGATCAACGAGACAGCCGCACGCGCACTGGGCTACGAGAATCCGACGGATGCAGTGAACACCACGATCATGAACGCTGGCCACGACCAGGCAACCATTGTCGGCGTGTGGAAGGATTATCACCACGAATCGGTGCATAAGCCTGTCGATCCCATCGTGTTTTATCATCGCCACCCGAACGAGTATGGCTATTACACCTTCTATGTCCAGTCGCGCCAGGGTGATTATCTCCAGAACCTGCAGACGTTGTGGCATAAACATTATCCGAACGACCCGTTCATTTATTATTTCATGGATCGTTTTTTTGGAGAGCAGTTCCAGGCAGACGAGCTCTTCGCTCGCTTGTTAAATCTTTTTAGTATTATCTCCATCGCTGTGGCGAGCCTCGGACTGTTCGGTATGGCGTCGCTGGCAATGGTGAAACGGACAAAGGAGATCGGCGTGCGCAAAGTGTTGGGCGCCTCGGTGTGGAATATCCTGGTCATGCTTTCAAAGACCTATGTCAGGCTGATCATCATCAGTTGCGTGTTGGCCTTTCCGCTGGCGTATTATTTGACGCGCCAATGGCTGCAAACTTTTGCTTATAAGATCGATGTCCAGGTTTGGATGATCGTATTGCCGGGGGTGATCGTGCTGGTAGCAACGCTGGCCACCATTGCGGGGCAATCGATCCAGGCCGCGATGGCCAATCCCGCGAAGAGTCTGAAAGATCAATAAATAAAAAAGAACCGGCAGTGGATGCCGGTTCGGATGTCGTGTTGATACTTGAGTAGCGGAAAATTATTTCGATGCCGCCATCATCGTTTCTCTCCGGCGATAGAAGTAATAGGAAGTAAATCCCAGGGCGACAAAGATGAACATGAATGCCGCGCCGGCTTCGCCAATTGCGAACGCCGAATAGGTTGCGCCGATCAGGTCGAACATCAACCCGGCATAGGCCCATTCCTTCAGCCGCGGAAAGCGGGGAATGAGGATGGTGATGGCGCCCACAAATTTCGCTACCCCAAGAAAGGGAATGATATAGGTGGGATACCCCAATTTTGTTTTTATCAATTCCACAGCGTCGGGTGCCGTGACGATATTGGAGAAAGAGGAAAAGATCATCAGGGCGGCGAAGAGCCCGGTGAAGATCCAATACAGGATGTTGATTTTTTTCATGACGTTTTAAGGTTTTGGATGTAGTTGTTAAGAAAGTTAAGCATTTGATTTTTTTTCAAAATAAAGGAGCCAGTGGTTGCCGAATTTGTCGGTGAGATCACCAAACACGGCGCCCCAAAACGTGTCTTCCAGGGGATGCGTTGGCACACCGTCGGTCGCGAGACGTGAATAATAGGTGCGGGCCTGTTCTTCGCTGTTGCAGCGGAGCATCATGGAAATGGAATTTCCATGCGAAAGCCCCGTCTCCGGAACCATGTCGGAGCCCATCAGCACCAGCGTGTCGTTGGTGAGCGTGGAGTTGAGCACATAGTGTTTCATATGCGACGGCATGAACGCGGCCAAGGGTGATTCCCCTACCGTTTGTAACACCAACTCACCCCCCAGGCACTCCTTGTAGAAGGTCATCGCCTCGAGGCAATTGCCGGAAAATGTGAGATAGGAACTGATGCTGGCCATATTTTTCGATGTTTGGATCAGGTCTGGTTTGATGATACAAAGTTGGGGCGTCACAGGGGGAATGAAAAGGGGGGATTCCGTCAATTGAAAGGTTGATTCCGACAGGATTGATTTAGGGACGAACATTGTTTTATATTTACTATCATGAAACACATATCCATTCTCGTACCGCGTGGCCACACCAGCCTGGTGAACATTGAAGGGAGTCACCAGATCTTTTCGGAGCTGAATGTTTTTCTGAACGAGCTCGGCAGAGCGCCCATGTTCACTGTGCAGTTGGTCGGCATTGAAAAAGGAACCAGTCAGCGCAACGGACTTTTCACGATCGCACCCCATGTGCTGATCCGGGATGTAAAAAAGACCGACCTCATCGTCATCCCCTCCGTGCACGGCGACCAGAAGCAAGCCATGGAGGCGAACGCCGAATTTATTCCCTGGATAAAATCGCAATACGCACAAGGAGCATCCGTGGCCAGCTTATGCCTGGGCGCATTCTTTCTTGCTTCCACGGGCTTACTCGATGACAAGCCTTGCGCCACCCATTGGAAGATGGCCTCCGCATTCCGGCAAATGTTCCCGCAGGTGAACCTGATGGACAATAAGATCATCACCGAAAAAGATCGCATCTACACCAGCGGCGGAGCCTATTCATACCTCAACCTGATCCTGTACCTCGTGGAGAAAATGGCCGGCCGCGACATCGCCGTGCTCGCCTCCAAATCCTACGCGATCGACATCGACCGTCAAAGCCAATCACCGTTCATCATTTTTGAAGGACAGAAGTCGCACCAGGACGAGCCCATCAAACAAGTGCAAGCCTTTATTGAAGGCAACTACCAGGATCGCATCACGGTCGATAAACTTTCTCACCAATTTGCCTTGGGCAGAAGAAGCTTCGAACGCCGGTTCAAAAAAGCCACGGGCAATACCGTGATGGAATACATCCAACGCATCAAGATCGAAGCGGCAAAACGTGATTTTGAAACGAGCGGCAAAAACATCAACGAAGTGATCTACGATGTCGGCTACACCGACACAAAAGCGTTCCGTACCATTTTCAAAAAAATTACGGGGCTAACCCCGGTGGAGTACCGAAATAAATACAATAAGCTGGAGGTCGCGGTGTGATCTTGTTTAGACCTGTGTTACTCATCCCTAAGCACCAGATATGAACATCATTCCTTCTATGCGATGCCGGGACGTGGCGCGATCAGTCGCCTTCTACACAAACGTGCTCGACTTCAAACACCATGGAACATGGCCCGAAACCGGATCGCCGTCCTTTGGCATTGTCAGCCGTGAGGGTGCCGAGTTGCACCTGTCCAGCCACTCCGGCGACGGCACGTTTGGCAATGTGGCCTCCATCCTGGTTCACGACATCGATCATCTTTTTCAACAGTATGTAGCGCGCGGGTTGAACACGACCTTGAAGATGGATTCACCGGTTCACCAGGGGCCGACGGATCAAACCTGGGGGACGCGCGAATTCTATGTGGATGATCCCGATGGGAATACGCTACGGTTTGTCCAACGCCCCGCTTAGCTTTCCGGGATCGTCACCACAAACACCGTTCCTTTGGCCAACTCGCTGTGGACGGTGATTTCCCCTCCCAACAGATGCGTCAGTTCTTTGGCGATCGAGAGTCCCAGGCCGGTCGAGCCTTCGCCGCCGGTGGGTTTATTGGAGAGCTTCTGGAATTTTCCAAAGAGATAGGGAATGTCTTCTTCCGGAATGCCCGGTCCTTCGTCCGTGACGGTGAAGCGAAAACCATCGTTATTTTTTTCAACATGCAATTGTACGACCCGGTGACGCGGCGAAAATTTGATAGCGTTGGAGAGAAGATTTTCCAATATGCGCGACAACGCGTCGGCGTCGGTATAGAGCAGACCCGGCATGATCTCCGCCTTGAAATCGATGTGCTTCAGCCGGGCCTGGTGCGAAAATTCATTCTCCAGCTTGGCCATGAGCTTGCCCACCTCCACCGGCTGTTTCGCGATGGGCGTGGCCCCACGTTCGATGCGGTTGATGTCGAGCAGGTTCAGGATGAGGCGCAGCATGTCGTGACAGGCGTCCTCCATATAGTTCAGGTATTCCCGGTCTTTTTCCACGCGACCGGACTCTTCCAGTTTCATCAACTCGATGAGCCGGAGGATGCCCGACAGGGGCGCCTTCAGGTCATGCGACGCAATGCCGAGGAAATGATCTTTCGCCGCATTGGCTTCCACGAGTTGCTTGGTGCGCTCCTGCACTTTTTCTTCCAGGGCCTCGTTGGCGCGATTTAAAGTCTCGACGAGATTCTTGATGTTCCGTTGCCGTTCGATCAACGCGACCAGGGCCACCAGCGACGTGAGACCGATGAGGGAGAAAGCAAAGAAGCGTACGCTGTCCTCCATGCTCATGTTCTTTTCCAGGGTCTCGTTTTGACGGGCCAGCAGCAGACGCTCCCGGCGCACGAGGTCCTCCACCAAAACGCGCAGCGAGTCCATGTGGGTCTGACCGGTCTTGATGTTCAAGCGGTGTGCGGCGCTGTCTTTGCCGTGGGCATTAAAGATGCGGATGCCGTTGTCCAGGTCTTGCGAGCGTCGCTGGATGCCCTGCAGGATTTCTCCTTCCAGGAAACGCGTTTGCTCCTCGTTGTCGTTGATCAGTTTTTTTAAGGTGCTGGTTTCGGTTGAGATCCCGTCCTGGGCCTGCCGGTAGGGTGTTAAGAAAACACTGTCGCCGGAAAGAATATAGCCCCGTTGCGCCGACTCCATGTCGTGAATAAGCGAAAGCAGCTTCGTGGCCGACTCGATGGAACGGTAGCGCCGGATAACGGTCTGTGTCGACTCCTCTTTTTCAACCGTGTTATAGTGCGTGATGTAAGCACTCACGATCACCAAAAAAATGGAGAGCACGAGCAAGACCTAAATGCCTGTGGCCTGCAACCGGTTGGGTTTTATCTTCATGCGAGGGGGTTCCCGATTTGGCGTCTAAAATAGGGAAAATATACGCCGGAAACGGCAAGCCGGGCGCTCTCCCATTCAAACGGTCAATATGAAAATTTGCTGGTGCTGTGACTTTGTCCCCGGTGGGTCATCTAAAGGGAAACAAGTCGCCGGACCAAATCCATACGGCCCGGAAAATTGTAGATAGGTTTTGCAGGGTTAGGTAGGGTAGAGCCACTCAGGGATGAGTGGCTTTTTTTTGAGGATGATCTATTTCCTGAAAAATGCCGCGATGGAATTGAAAAGCCCCTGGTCTTCGCTAATGGTGACAAAGAAGGACGCGGGCACGTTATAGAGGGCAACATCTTTCAACATCCCGATGAACCACTGCGAGCGATCTCTTCGCGTGGTGGGGATCTCTGAATGCTGGAAGGATGGCAGCACCGCCAGCGGTTGACCGGCCGCGATATATTCCTTGATCACATCGTTGGGAAAAATGAGGGAGGGCAGGACCAGGATGTGCGGTAGATCCCGGTTTACGAAATCGCGAAACGTGGGCAGGAATTCGCCCTTTAAAAAATTCCGTTCCGATCGCACGGGTTTAAGCCGCAGCTGGAGCAGTTGGAAATTCTTTACGTAAAAGCCTTGTGCATCGGCCAGCGAATGGTAGACCTCCTCCAGCGATTCCCCCGTAGATTCCGTCACGGTGGTGAACAGCGACAGACGACCCTTTAGCCGGCGCGCCAGTTCGGCCGACCAGGCATAGCCCATGCGAAAATCATGATCGATCCGGAAAGGATAGAGAATGGTCTTGGTCATACTGCCATTTTTCTTTAGAGCGCGAAAAGCGGGAAAGTCACATTATGCCAACATGGCCAACGCTTCCGCTAGGCCAACGCTAAGGGCGACCACATAGACGTTGTTCAATTTTTCCTTGGAACGTTTCAATCGCATTTTGATGGCGCTGGTGGAAAGCTGCAATTTTTCCTGGAGCGATTCGATGGACTCGCCTTCGCGGTATTTCAGGAAGAGCAGTTCTTTGTCGGCTTCGGGCAACTGATTGATGAGGCTGAACATGATGGTTTCCGATTCGATGCGGCGCTCAACCTCGTCGGAATTTTCGGCAAGCCGGTCAGCTTCCTCATCCAACGCTTCGGTGGATTGCACGCCGTTTTTATTTTTCTTACGCAGCGCCAACAGGCAATGGCGGTGCGCGATGATATACAGCCAGGTGGAAAAGGAGGAGTCCTTCCGGAAATTCTTCAGATGATCGAAAGCCTTCAACAGGGCCTCCTGCGCCAGGTCAAACGCTTCGTCCGGATCTTTCACCAGCGAGAGGCACTTCTGGAAGACTTTTTTGTAATAGCGGTTATACAATTCACCAAGCGCATCGGTGTCGTTTGCCAGGATGGCGGTGATCAGTTCTTCGTCGGATTTGCGGACTTCGGTCTTCATACGCTGGGGGTTTTGAAATGATGCCTAAAGGTGGCTCATCCCAAACCAGCAGGGTAGAGTATAAAAGCGTATTTTAAAAAACCGGTAAAACTCTTAGCGCGCTACGCAATTCTCGTAGCCGCTGCGCATTTCTCGTAATCCACGAGGGAAATTGGCCTAAATAAGCGCTTTTTCGATGGCGTATTTGACAAGCCCCGCCGTATTCTTTACCTGTAATTTTTCCAGGATGTTCCTGCGGTGTGTGTCTACCGTGCGAATGCTGATGAAAAGCTTTTCAGCGATCTCCCCATTGGAATGCTCCTGGGCAATGAGCTTGAGCACTTCGATCTCGCGATCGGAGAGGGGCGAACCCGACGCCTGTTTGGCAGTTGAAGCCGGCTTGCTTTTCAGATCGGTAATGGCCTTCAACAATGTGGCCGACACCGTATGACTAAAATAACTATTCCCCTGTATAACGGTGCGGATAGCAGACAGCAATTCATCGCGCCCCACATTCTTTAACAAATAGCCGCTCGCACCCGCCTCCAGCATATAAATGATGTGTTCCGCTTCTTCGTGCATGGTCAACGCCAGCACCCTGACATCCGGAAACATCGCCCGCACTTTCCGCGTGGTTTCTGTCCCATTGCTCCGTCCCATGTCGATGTCCATCAACACCACATCCGTCACGGTCTTTTGAAGCATATCCAACACCTCCGTTCCACTCTCAGCCTCCCCCACAACCTCCATGTCGTCTTCGCGCTCCAGTATCCCCCGCAACCCAATCCGAATGATCTTATGGTCATCGGCCAACAATACCTTGATCTTGCTCATAATCCTATTTTACAAAAAATAAACGGCAACTCCCCCAATTAATTTCATCACTCAAAAAAAAGCCCTCAATCTCACACCCCAAACGCCGCACCGCCCACGCAGGCACTACGTAAAAATCTGACTACTGAATTCTGGCTCCTGGATTCTGGCTCCTGAACTCCGGCTCCGGATCATTTCCTCACGACAAAACTCTCCCGGTGTTCCACCACCTCCTCAAACTCTAACAAGATCCCTTCATCCTCCGGGTAATACTTGGCTTTATGATAGTCTTCTCCCGCAAATTTCTTGATTGCCTCCAAGTCGGTCCATTCGGTCACCGTCCAAAAATGACAACAGTCGGGGTCCATCTTTCGCCATACTTTGACCGATAGGTTTCCGGGTGTTTGCAGGTATTCGCGTGTGCCTTCGTGGAGGAGAAATTGAAGATAGGACGCGGCGTGTTTCAGAGCGGTTCTCCCATGCCAGATTCGGGTGATCATTTGTCAGAGGGTTTTGCGGGTGAAAGTCTGTAAATAGTTCATGCGATCAAACTGAAATGTATTTTAGAAATCCAATTTATTCGACGACCGGCAAGGATCCTGTAGGCAAAAATCCCCAGAGTTTCGGGAAACTACCCCATACACGTGAGGAGGCGCCCCGGAGAGCCTGTTTTGAGGGATCAACGGTGGCATGAAATTGTAGTTGTTATCCACGACTGATTTTCACAACGCACTATGAAAAAAGCACCAAAAAATCCAAACGATCACGACCGCAAAACCCCCTCGACGAAAGGAAGCAACGACGACCGGAAGTTCACTTCCTACGACACCCGTCGCCCGGAAACGTCGACACCCCAAAAAGTGAGGGAGGGCAACGAGTCCCCGGCCGAACAAGCCCGCCTGAAAAAGGCGAGAGCAAAATCCTCCTAAGGACCTGCTTTATCGATTGCGGTCTTAAACCTGAAGACAACCATTGTTGTAGCTACAGGACTGGGATGGTTTATTTATTCGGGTATAGATTTCCGTTCGCGAAAACATTATTTTTGCCGGGAGGAGAACACTTGTCTATAGCCCCGTTCTCTGGTGTTTAAAATATGGAGAAAAAGATCTGTGTGTTGTATGCGGATGATGATGCAGACGACGTCGAATTGTTTCAAGAGATTTTGCGCGAGATCGATCGCTCCATCCTATTCCTGTATGCCGCCGACGGCCTTCAGGCGCTGAAGGTGCTACGGGAAGCGATCGTCCTCCCCGATATTGTCTTCCTCGACATCAACATGCCCCTCATCAACGGCAAAGAGTGCCTGATGGAGATCCGTCGTGACGAATACTTGAAGAAGCTCCCGGTGGTGATGTACTCGACTTCCAGCACCGAAAACGAAGTGGTGCGATGCCTGGAACTGGGCGCGTCCGATTATCTCTGCAAAGCCACAAATTCTGCTAAGCTGCGCCAGGACCTCGAATCCATTTTGAAGAACCTGAGATCTTCACAGGTCTATAAAATCAATTAGTCCCGGGCGAATACCGTTTCCCTTACGCTCACCCCAGGCCGGCCCGAAACAAAAAAATTATGGGCGAAGCTTTTCAGGGGCCAATTTCCTACATTTCATATCATAACCCGTATGCATATGAAACCTCTCATGCCCGCTTTCGTCTTCGTTTTCTTTTGCCTTACCCTGCACGTTACGGCACAGCCTGACCGGATCAAATCGATCTTCCCCGAAGGCACGGTCATGCACCAAAACATACCGTATGCCAACGATACGCTGAAAAAACATTTACTGGATATTTACCTCCCCGCCAAAGCCACCGCCAGCACGCCCCTCGTGATCTGGGTGCATGGAGGCGCGTGGATGTTGAATGATAAGTATGCGGACATGGGGTATATGAAGAACACCATCCGCACGATCCTGGAAAAAGGATATGCACTGGCTTCCATCGACTATCGTCACAGCACCACCGCGGTGTTCCCGGCACAGATCCAGGACTGCAACCAGGCGGTCGAATTCCTGTACAACCATGCAGCAACCTACAAGCTCGACAAGAATAAATTTGTGCTGATGGGTTTCTCTGCTGGCGGACACCTGGCGTCGCTGCTGGCCCTGTCGAACAACCAAAACCAACCGGGTTTTTATGCGGGGAATAAGAAGCCCACGTTTCCCATCAAAGCCGTGCTGGATTTTTATGGACCCAGCAACTTTTTGCTCTTCTACGGCAACGCAGATCCCAACGCAGCAGACGACACACCGGTCACCAAATTGCTCGGCGCGTCTCCATTGAAACGCCCCGACCTCAGCAACACGGCAAGCCCGGTGACCTACGTCGATAAAAATGACCCACCCTTTTTTATTGTCCACGGCGAAAAGGACCAAGACGTTCCGCAAGTGCAATCGTATCTGCTCAAAGCCTATCTGGATGTAGCCCACGTAAAGAACGAGCTGACCGTTGTGAAAGGCGCTCCGCATTATGGTGAAATGTTCGACACGGAGGAAGTGCGTACAAAATTGTTTGCCTTCCTGGATAGCATCATGAAATAAAAAAGGCATCCGCCACGGCGGATGCCCTCTCCAAATTTATTCTTCAGGGATCTTAATGATGCGATGGCGCGCGCACGGAATGCGAGTGGCCACCGCCTCCGTGAGGTGTTGAGGCATGTGTCCGGCCACCGGCTCCTCCGTGAACCACGGTGGTGCGCGACCGGCCGCTGGTGCCGTGAACCGCTGTGGATCGTGTCCGGCCATTGGTTCCCTGGTACGTGCTGGTCCGGGTTCGTCCGTTGGTCCCCTGGTAGGTGGTGGTCCTGGTTCGGCCATTGGTTCCCTGGTAGGTCGTGGGTCGTGTTCGACCGTGGGTGCCATAGTCAGCGGTGGTTCGCGTCCGGTTCACGTAGTGGCTACTGGACGGATGGTAAACCGACCGGGTATAACGATAGTGTGTGACGGCCGGCGCCGTACGCGTCCGCACGATGACCGAGGTCGATCGCATGGGCGAGTACATGCGGTGTGCGTACACCACCCGGTGATAATTCACGACGCGATAATAGGGACGGTATGGCGAGCAATAGGTGTAGAATCTATGCCAGCCCCACGGACGCCAGGGATGCCACCACAGTGGCCATCCACCCCAAACCCACGGCGACGCCCAGACCACATACGAAGGGCCGTAGATATATTGCACGGCAGGCCAACCCCAAACATTGATGACTACCGGCGGCGTTACGGCCGAGGCGGGCGCAGGCTGGCTGGCTTGGGTGGGTTGGGTGGCTTGCGGCTCCACGATCAATTGTTCACCGTAAATATCTTCGTCACCCACGATTTGGAGCACCACGTTTTGATTTCCTTTTCGCTCCACTTCCACCACGGCGATGTCCTGGTTCTCGGTTTCGGATACGGCATCCTGGAGAACAAAGGCGTGGTTGTCGCCGTCGCGTTTGTCGATCACCCGGATGTAGTCGATGTCACCGTCGCCGTTCAGATCCAGGTTGTTCACACCGTTGTTTTCGGTGTTGATCATGCGCTCGAATTCCTCCGGCGAACCCGCTTTTTTGAACATTTCCAAGGCGCCTTCCAGGCTGAAATTATCGCCCGGCAGACCGGTGGAATCTTGCGCCACGCTGTTTTGCGCCGGGAGCACCCCGGCGACAAGCGTATAAGCTATGATGAATATGATCTTCGTTGTTTTCATGTCTGCGTTGTTTATGTCTGCTCTTCAGGACTGCACGCTTTTTGGGTTAGACTAGGTTGAGGGGGCGGGGTTTAAGCAGGTATGATCAAGGATTCTGCCAATTTTCCGGTTGTCTTCCGAAATCCGGAGAAAATTATTCCGGTCCATTATATTTACGCATTCGATACCTTTTTGATGACCGTCACGCGCTATTTTTTAACTCCGCTATGTTTGCCCAGGTTGAGCAACCCGACCATTTAGATCCGCAAGCGCTGGATGCCTACCTGGCGCGAGGCTGGTTTAGGATGGGTCAAACCATCTTCACCACAAACTTCCTGCATTTTTCGGACCAAATGTATAGCGCCATTTGGCTGCGTGTAGCGCTCGGGGGTTTTGGTAATGACAGCGCCCAGGCGAAATTGTTCCGGCAGAACAAAAATTTCCGGACCCGCATTCAGCCGGCGGTGCTCACTTCCGAACATGAAGCGCTCTATCACCGTTACCGGCAGCCGCTGGCGTTCGAGCCGTCCGCCTCGCTGGGTCAATTGTTGTATGGCAAGCGCGCCGTGAACACGATCTACAACACCTACGAGATAACGGTACACGACGGCGAAAAGCTTATCGCCGTTGGATTTTTTGACCTGGGACTAAACAGCGCCATGGGCATTACCTCGGTGTACGATCCGGAATATAAAAAATACAGCCTGGGGAAATACCTGATCTACCGGAAAATGGACTTCTGTAAAATGCAGGGGCTCCAGTATTTTTATCCGGGATATTTTGTCCCGGGCTACTCCTATTTCGACTACAAGCTCACCATTGGCCGCGCGGCCCTTCAATTTCTAAAACTCACCACCCAACAGTGGGTGCCCATCGCCCAATTCACCGACGACGACGTGCCCTACCAGGTGATGCGCAACAAACTTGAAAGTCTGAATGCACTTTTGCCGGCTGGCCAGATCTTGAAATACGAATATTTTGATGCGAACCTCGTGCCCGACCTGAAGGACTTCGAGTTGTTTGATTTTCCCCTGCTGTTGCAATATTCGGACCCTTCGGAGAATGGCATCCTTCAAACCGTGATTTTTGATGTGCGCGATGGAGAGTTTCACATGCTGCTCTGTTCGCCGGCCTTCACGCCAAAAGAACCCACGACCGATCCAGACTTTTATTCGCGCCATCTCCTCCTGGTGGAACAGGAAATTTTTTCAACGCCGTCGCCACACGACATGGCAGAAGTGATCCTGAAATTCGTCAGGCCCTTATCGTGATATTTTTGAAGGGATATAAAAAGTGATCTGCCTGGTTAGTCGGGCAGGGGTTTCACCAGGATGTCTTTGTAGTATACTTTGCTTTTCGGATCATGTCCCTGCAGGGCGAACGTGCCGCTGGAAAGTTTGCCGTTCTCGCCTTCGGTGTATTCGTTGATCACTTTATCGTTGATCTTCACCGTGATCTTTTTGCCTTGCACGGTGATGCTTTGCGTGAACCATTCATTGTCTTTTGCAGGAGCTTCTTTCACATCCTGGATGGCATAGATGCTGCCGGTCTTGCGCCAGTCGGTATGCGTGTTGTTCACCTGGATCTCATACCCTTTGGACGGCCATCCATCTTCCTGGTAGGCGGTGTGATTTAAGATGCGGGAGTTCGATCCGGGTGT
>CBIHQM010000092.1:0-17121 GCA_966211885.1 uncultured Chryseolinea sp. | reverse complement strand
TAGACAAGCGGAAGGGCACTCACAAAGGAAACGATCCGTAACCTGAGACTATCTGTTGTCAACAGCGTGATGATATGCATCACCTCAGCGCCAAGCACCTTCCGGATGCTGATCTCTTTCATACGCGCATTGGCTTCGAACAGGCTCATGCCCATTACGCCGAGGCAAGCAACAAATACCGCGATGCCCGAGAACAATCCGAACACCCGGGAAAAATGGATCTCGCTTTTGTAT
Source organism: uncultured Chryseolinea sp. (assembly GCA_966211885.1). Classification (GTDB taxonomy): domain Bacteria; phylum Bacteroidota; class Bacteroidia; order Cytophagales; family Cyclobacteriaceae; genus Chryseolinea. Next base: position 16,887 of record CBIHQM010000092.1, on the reverse strand, counting down.
TGCTGATCGTAATGCTTGTCGATAAAAAAATAATCGAAGGGTTTTCCTGGCCAGGTCTCTTTCCAGATATCTTCGATCATGGGCAGGGCCGTTGCGGCATCGGCGTGTTCATTCAGTTTTATAGAATAGTACACCATCTGTCCCCGGTTTCTGTGCAGCCTGAATATGCCGGGATTAACAGGAGCTTTCACCGATTCGTGGCGGTAGTCTTTTACGATGCCGATAATGGTCCACTTTTCCCATTTGTCTTCTATAAAATAGATCTGCTGGTTCAAAGCTTCTTCGGGGGAAGAAAATCCAAGCTTGTGAGCTGTGGTTTCCGTGACCACGAGGCACAGTTCATCAGAAAACTCGGGCGAGTAATTCCTGCCGGCGAGCAACTCGAGTCCGAAGAGTGGAATGAAATCGTAGTCGATGTACATCACTTTATACGGTATCTGCCGGTCGGGATCGCTCATCGATCTTTTGGCAAGATCGGTATAGGTGAACCCGATCGGTTCGCCCGGAATGGCGGATGAGACCGTTAGATTATCGATCGATGAGACCTGGAGAAGCTTGTCGCGGAACGTTTCGTTCTTCTCTTTTCGGAGTGAATCCTCGAGCCAGGTGTAGTTGGCCGGATTGTAAACGGTAAGAATCCTTCCGGAATTGAAATTCAGATTAACCTTCCGCATGAAATCCAACTGTAGAGATGCTGTTACAACGAGTGCCATCAGCGTAAGCGACGCGACGAATTGAAAGGTAAGCAGCGACCTGCGCACAAAGATTCCCTGAAGGCTGTCCGTTACCCTGCCTCTTAGTGAAGCGATGGGATTGAGCCGGATCACCGAGATGAACGGGTACGTACCCGCCACCAGCGTTGCGATCACGAAGGCGGCTATCGCGGCGGCCCACAACTCAGGAACAAAGAAACCGGGCTTTGTAAGTGGCAGGCCGGTAACGTATCCAAAATAAGGAAACACCGTCCACACAATAGCCACGGCCAAAACAACAGCAAGGACCGTAACACATGCGTATTCGGTGAAAAATCTTGCGAACAGGTTGCCCTTCGAAGAACCGATGATTCTCCGGATGCCGACTTCTTTCAATCTGCGGATAAATCTTGCAGTTTCGAGGTTAATATAATTGATCCATGCGATGACCATGATCAATACCATGGCGCCAACGACGATGTACAGATAGAGGATGTTGCCAGGCGCTTTGATCTCCGCCTCCAGGTTGGACGTGAGGTGAATGGAGGCAAGGGGTTGTAACGACAGTTTCGACGATACTTTCGGATCATTCAGCATCGGAAGTACGGCCTTGTTTATTTTTTTTTCCAGCGAGGAAACGCTTGTTCCTTCGGCCAATCTGACGTAGGTCCAAACCGTTACTTTCCATTCGTGTCCCGGACTGGGGGTCCAGGCGTAATGACGGACTACATCTACATCGAAATGAGAATTAGCCGGGGTATGTCGTATAATCCCCGTGATCACCAGCGACTGATTTCTCTGCTCCGGATCAGAAATATGTTTACCAATAACGTCCGTTGTTCCGAAGATCTTCAAAGCGAGCCTTTCGGAAATCACGAGAGCATTCGGATCGGCGAGGCACGTTTTGGCATCACCGGAAATAAGCATCGACGGAAACACCAGGAAGAAACCTTTGTCGGCGCACAGGTAATTTTTTTCGTTGTACAAATTTCCTTCTGCTTCGAAGAGGACTCCCGTGTTGGCCGGCCATCGGTAGAACCTGGTGCTGGCTTTAACCTCAGGGAAATTATCTGTAACCCAATCGGCCACACCGTAATAGGTCTCAGCCGTGTTCCGGGTAATGGCTCCGTTCTCCGATTGCTGTGTCGTGATCCTGTAAACGTCACCGTGCTCCGGCAGGTAGGTGTCGTAACTAAGTTCGAAGTCGAGGTACTGAAGCATCAGGAAGGCCGTCGACAAAGCGACTGCCAATCCTGTGACGTTGATCGTGGTTGCGATCCGGTTTCTGTTGAGATACCGGAAGGCGGATTTGAGGTGATGGAGCATAAGCTAAAAGAAGTTTTTTTACTTCGTTATCCGGGACTCCCTGGTAGTTTTTATGCCGTTTGCTTTCCTAAACGACCCGTTATGATCGGCTGGAGGAAATTACTCCATTTTGAAAAGCACTATTGTTAAGTATTTGTTAAATTCCGCTATCAAGTAACTTTCTTAGTCAAGGAATACCATGAAACCAGCACTCACCATCGCCTTGATCTTCCTCGCCTGGAACGTCAACGCCGCCATCGACTCGCTCGTTCACAAACGGGTAGTCTATAAGGTGGCCGACACCAGTTCGCTGCACCTCGACATCTTTTATGCGCCGGAAGCCCTGAAGCAAAAGAACAATACGGCGCTGGTCTTCATTCATGGTGGTGGCTGGGCCTATGGCAGTCCCTCGGAGTTTTTTGGAGCGTGCCGGCGTTATGCAAAAGCCGGTGTCATTACTTTTTCGATTCAATACAGGCTTTCCAAAGATGCGAAAGGTAACGTGCCGGTGGCCGGTATCACGCCCGTTGAGTGCGTGAAGGATGCACGGTCTGCGATGCGCTGGGTGCGGGAGCATGCCAGCGAATTTTCCATCGACCCACAAAAGATCGTAGTCGGCGGACAGTCTGCCGGCGGGCACCTTTCCTATGCCACGGCCTATATCGATCAACACAACGAAGCGACCGACAACCTGAAGGTGAGTCCCATGCCCAACGCGATCATCTCGTTTTCCGGAACAACAAATTGTATGGAAGCCTGGTGCGACATGCTGCTCGGCGAAAAGCGCAGCCAGATCTGGAGCATCTCGCCAGCCCACAACCTGAAGAAGGGCATGCCACCAACGATCGCCTTTCACGGACAAGAAGACAACGTGGTGCCACTCTGGACGATCCAGTTCTTCAAGCGCGACACCGAGAAACTCGGCAACCATTTCGAACTCATCACCTACGAAGGCCGCAAGCACTACCTGGGGGCTGGCAACAAAACCTATTCGAACCTGTTCGATGAGGAGATCCTGGAGAAGACCGATGACTTTTTGCGGCGATATGGTTTTTTAAAATGACAATGGGGGGGCTGAGTTTCTGGAATCAAGTGGTCACCATGGGCAAAAAAAACTTGTACTTTTTATCGGCTTACCTTCTAAGAAGTGCTATTGATTGTGGTAGTGGATGATCATGAAGACTCTATGGAAAAGTCACGTTCGGGAAATTAATCTTCGGTAAAGCATTGCAAAATTGCAGATGAATCTCTACATTAATTTAGGATTAAGAGAGCCCATCGATCCACCATACCTGCTTGAATGAGTAGGTATGGTGAATGGATGGGCTTCCTTTTTGTTGTGCGTCACGTGGAATCATTGAGTTCAAAAAAACGAATAATGTATGGCGCCCGACCCTCAACCTCCGCTTACGAATTGTCACACGCACATTTTCACCGGCAGACACGTGCCTCCCTACCTCGGGAAAACATATCTGCCCCTGGGACTGGCCTATGTTCTCACTATCCCCCTTATTGTCGGCATATTTCGTTTCTGGTTTATCGATCGTTTCAAATGGATCCCCGTTCCGGTTTACAATGCACTGGTCAGAAAATGCCAGTTGGTTAAGATTTTCATAGCCCGTAATCTGATTGTCCACACCTTGGTGCTCATCGTCGGCACGTTCATTAGCGTCAACGTGTTCCTTATTTTATTTAAGTGGCTCGGCTTTTTATTTCCGGTTGACCCTTCTGGGGAGACCTCGTTTATTGACAAGGTCAGACTTTGGATGAGCAGTCACCATATTCTTCTCGCGGATAAAAGTACCGGAGTGCAGATCCTCCTGATCCTCATCGTTGTGATCTTTTTCCAAACGGGGAGAAACCTGATATTTTTTGTGCTGAAGCATTTCTTTAAAATTTTTGGCCTGCTCCCCGGCAAGCAGACGTTTGCCTATTTGGCAAGGTATTTAAATATTGGACGCTTTGCTTTTTATAAAGACCAAAGCGACATTTTTAGTAAGCTGGTACACCAATACCCCGTGGACACGCGCTTTGTCATCCTTCCGATGGATATGGAATTCATCAATGCGGGCAAGCCGAAGGAACCCTATCGCCAACAAATGGAAGCCTTGGGCAAGATCAAGGCCAGTCATCCGTCGACCGTGCTGCCGTTTATCTTTATCGACCCCAGGCGAATCGAAAAGCAGCCTGACTTTTTTGTCTACAGTTTGGACAACAACGGCGATGTGGTGCTGGGAGAATGCGAGGTGAAAAGATACCTCGACCAGGGTTTTTGCGGGTTCAAGATCTATCCGGCGCTGGGATATTATCCTTTTGAAGAGCAACTCCTTCCGGTGTGGAAATATGCTGTGCAGAAGGATTTGCCGATCATGACGCATTGTATTCGCGGCACCATTTTTTATCGCGGAGCAAAAAAAAGCGCGTGGGACTTTCATCCCTTTTTCGAGGATGGAAGTGGACAGCCTCTTCTCCTGCCACAGAAGAAAAATGTGGATTTCACGCCCAACTTCACCCACCCCCTGAACTACCTGGTGTTGCTAAAGGAATTCTTGTTGAGGAAGGCCGTGGCCAAGGCAACGGACAAGAGAATTAAGACGATGTTTGGTTTTACCAATGAAGGGTTGCCACTTCAAAAGGACTTAGAGGCACTTAAACTTTGTTTCGGCCATTTTGGTGGGGACGACGAGTGGGAAAAATATTTTGAGGCCGACCGTGATCAATACTCGCCGGCTATTCTTCACCAGCCGTTCGGTATCGATTTTATGAAAAACGCGGACGGCGTTTTTTCACACGCAAAAATTGCCGATATCTGGCAACACACCGACTGGTATTCAATCGTCTGTAGCATCATGCTTCAACACCCCCGCGTATACAGCGACATCAGTTATATCCTTCATCAAGCTTTTGTCTTTCCTTTGTTGAACGACACGCTGAACCGACAGCCGATTCCACCCTGCACTACTAAATTGGCGGACAGAGTTTTGTATGGAACCGATTTTTACGTGGTGCGAAATCACAATTCTGAAAAACAACTCTTTGCCCAACTGAGGAATAACTTGTCGGAAGATGAAGTACGCCAGATCACCCGGACCAATCCAGCGTTGTATGTGTGAAAGCGATTTCACCGGAAGGTGCCGCTGCTAATTTTCAAAGTTAGCCCTAATCGGGCCTTGCGCGGATGACTTCACTTTCTTGAGGCGGATCTTCAGCACGGTGCCTCTGGGCGTGAGGGTGGAGTGGTAGGTTTCATCGCCGTTCCAGAGACGTTCACGAACCCATTTGTCGCCTTCGTAGTAGCCTTCTTCAACCAGCACGTATTCCGCCTTGGAAAAACCCGAGCCATATTTGGGTCTGAACCTGAATTTTGCGTCGAACCCGGCGATCAGAAATTCATTGGGACTGAGTTGCCCGATGAGGGCGCGGTCGCTTCGGATGGCCCTGTCTTTGTAGGTGGGATACCCGAAGTCGAACAATACATCGAACTCGTCAAACCGGACGAGCTGTTCATAGAGGCCATCCTCTTCGCCGACCGCTTTTAGTCTGTTTTGTTCCTGGAGCGACAACACCGTGCTGGAGACTTTCGAAAGCAGCTTATAGTTGTTGGCGATGTCCGAGAATCGTTCATCCAGTTTATCCAGGCTGCGTTTGTCATTCGGGTCGGCGTGAAAGGGATCGATGCCATAGACCGCCAGGCCCTTCGCATGGTAGTTGCCGATGGCATAAAAATGAAATCGTGCGTAGGCAACGCGGTTGGCGGTCTCCGGAATGAAGAGCATGTTGTCGTCGCGGTCGTATTTTTCGCACAGATCGATAAAGACATTCGGGTTGGAGATGTAGATATCGGGTGACAGAAAGTCGAGTGCAGGCGCCGCGATCTTCCAAACGCCAATCATGTTGGTGGTAGGCCCACCGCTGGGATACTCGCCCGGGGTGTGGAACAAATGTTCCCGTCCCCAGGCGTTGGCATACATGGGGAGGTTGTAGATCGCCTTTCCAGCGTCGGCGATCTCATTGATATAGGATGAGATATACCAGGCGTTGAATGTTTCGGCGGCGGCGATCCCAAAGAGGTCGCTCCATTTTCCCGTTTGTTTTTTGAGACCGGTCGCGAGTTTGTCGGGCACATTGCCGTCGAATAGTTTGTTGGCGGCCTCCGAGTAGTCGCGATCCGTACCCAGCGAACCCGACTCATTCTCCACCTGCACCATGATCACCGTCTGGCTTTCGCTGTCCGTTTCTTTGACGTGTTTCATCAAAGCGGTGAAGGCCCGTTTGTCGGCTTCGAGATTTACGCGCGACACCGGCGACAGGACCTGGATCTCCTCGCCATAACCATTTTTCATCAACGGGTATTTCTCCGAGTGCTCGAGCACCCAGGGCGGTGCGTAGGTGGAGCTTCCGTTTTTATAGGAGGCAAACCAAAGGAGAACAAGCTTGAGTTTTTCCTTCCGGGCATTCAGGAGGAGGTTGTCGAGTTCTTTGAAATTGTACACGCCCGGTTCGGGTTCTATGTTCTGCCAGTAGACCGGGGCCTCGAGTGTGTTGCAGTTGAGTTCTCTCAGCTGTGTCCAGAATTTGTCCGTCACCGAGGGCCAGGCGCTGCTGTTCCACAGTTGGGCACCCAACACCAAAAAGGGTTTGCCATCCACCAGCAATTGATAGCGCCCGTTTTGCTTCACCACCTTGGGAAGCTCCCGGGCGAGGGAAAATGTCAGCGCGCACGCCAGCGCAACGGTCAGGGGTATGAGCTTCTTCATCAAGGGAGATTTTCTTCGCTACGTCGATGTACCTGGCCACGGGTGCGGCCAGAACATGTATGGATGCGGCCTATGACGCCTTCGCTCCGGGACAATCCTTCACTTGTCTTTTTTGAACGCAACCGCTTCAATTTCCACTAAATAATCAGGATTTGCTAAACCGGCCACAACAATTCCAGAGATGACGGGTGGATTCTTCAATTTTTTTAAAAACCCCTGAGCCCCCTCAAAACCTTTTCGTACGTCCTGACCTTGCACAATATAAATGGTCAGTTTAAACAAGTCGTCCAAACCGGCGTGAACAGAGTTTAGAGCGACCTCGATGTTTTTCAAAATGTATTCGGTCTGCAAAGCGATGTTACCTTTCCCGACGATTTCCAGATCTTTTGTGATGGCGTTTTGCCCACCAATGTAAATGGTACTGCCATTTCCTTTTGTAACGGCCACCTGGCTGAAAGCAGGATTTTTCAACATTTCTTCCGGATTCAAAAATTCTATGCTTGCGTTCATATTTTAATGGTTTTAGTGAGTTGTTTACATCATAACTGATAACTACCAACAAACGACCCCGACTTATGTTTGATGAACATCCTGCAAAAAAATCAATCTCACACGGTCTGTGGGATGACAAACGACAAGCGGCGCGTCAGACCCACAAACCTATCCTAACTGTATGCCGCGAAGATTGTTTAAGAGATGGGATACAAATTCTAAGAGAGTCTTAATCTCTGCCGGTGATTCAACCCCCATTGCACCAGCACTTCATTTACCGGCAAAACACTCAGCCCGTATTCAGTAATGGAATAACTCACACTCACCGGCCGCGTGTCCAACACCGTCCGCGTGACGAGCAGGTTTATTTCCAGGTCGCGCAACTCCTTCGCCAGCATCTTGGACGAGATCCCTTCCACTTCGCGCTGGATCTTTTTAAATGTATTGGTTTCGGAGGCGTGGTTATTCAGGTGTCGCATAATTCTCAGCTTCCACTTTCCGCCCAATATTTCGAGGCTGTCGATGATCGCCGCCAGTTCCTGTTCGCACGTCGCTTCTTGTATTTTCCCGTTATTGTTGATTGTGGCCATAAGCATGATGGTTACGTCGGGGTAACCGGTTACTTCAAGTTAACCCATAAAGATAATAAATGATTGTTCTTTAATTTTGGTGTAGTATGGGCGTTAAGCGAACGGCATAAAACCACGGATATGAAAAAATTAGACTATTATGTTTTGGATGTATTTGCCGATCAGAGATATAAAGGCAACCAACTTTCGGTAGTGTACAGCGATGAAGAACTTGCGCTCAGCCAATACCATGAGATCGCTCGGGAATTTGGGTATTCCGAAACATCGTTCATATGCCATTCGGCAAAAGAGAATGCCCTGGTGGTGCGCTCTTTTACGCCGGCAGAATTTGAGGTGATTGGTGCCGGACATAATCTTTTAGGGGCCGTGTGTCTGGCTTTATTAAAGGGTTGGGATATTTTTAAGAACCAGGACGGCAGTCCCTACGTCATGATTAAGGATACCCGGATCCCGGTCAGGATTACCGAGGAAGCCGGTCTTCCCTACGTTGCCATGAAACAGGCCCCCGCCCAAGTCATCCGCACAGTACCCGCCGACGTGATGGCTAAAGCCGTTGGGTTAAGCCTTGATGATCTGAATTTAAACGGCTGGCAAATCAATATTGTTGAAACAGAAGTCGCCCACCTGATGGTCCCGGTAAAGGACCGGGATGTTTTACAAAAGGCAGTTTCCAACAAAGCGCTTTTAAAAGAGACCTCCCAAAAATATGGTTTCGAAGGTTGTTACCTCTTTACCACAAACCAGCCCAATCCAGCGTTTCTCGCCGAAGCAAGATTCTTCAATCCCGGCATCGGGATCGACGAGGACCCGGCAACGGGAACAGCCGCCGGCCCATTGGCAGGCTACCTGGAAAAACTTGGCCACATAAAAAAAGATAAGGACTACCGGATACTCCAGGGAACAGCCGTAAAGCATCCTTCGTCCATTCGTGTGAACGTTTCAAGTGATGGCATTTGGGTGAGTGGGTCTTCGGTCATTGTTATGGAGGGAACGCTGTATTTATAGTCGTTAGTCCTTAGTCCTTAGTACTAAAGACTCAGGACTAAGGACTCAGTACTCAATTATTCACTGCTTTAATGACGGTCAAAGGCTGGTAGGTATTTAGATAGAATGTTCCGACTTTTTCCGTGGTCATTCCCAGTTCCTGGAATGCCGCCTTGTATTCGCCATGGTGTACGATATCTGAGATAATGGCGACGCCCCCTTTTTTTAGAATGCGATGAATTTCGCGGCAGGCTGTTTTTCGATTTTCCTTGTCGCCTACGTTGTGTAAGCACAAATTGCTGAGGACCACATCGAAGTAATTATTTTGAAAACTGGTCTGGAGGATGTTCTCTTCTTTCAGTTCAATTTTGTTGGCTACATTTTCCAGTACGGCATTTTTACTCGCCTTCGTGAAAGAGTTTTCAGACAGGTCGTCCTTATTCCAGATATCGATACCGATGGAGTTGCCGCTGGTCAATCGTTTGGCGGCTCCGATCATGAGCAGTCCAAGGCCAGTGCCTACGTCCAGCACGGTTTCGTGGCCTTTCCAATGGATCAGGTTTAAGATCCTGTCGCGGTGCGCAAACTTTCCTTTCCAGGCATACAAAAGCATCAGCACACCTTCGGCCAAACATAGGGATCCCAGGGTAAAACTCAAGGCGAAGGTGTTGACCGTCACAGGGCCGATTTGGAATTTTGGAAAGGAGAGGGCCGTCGCATAAAAAATAACAACAAACAGGAATAAATTCCGGACAAATTTTGGTCCGTCGATTCCATAATTTATTTGCTTCATCATAGTCTTGTTTTCTTTTTGATTTGCGTCAAAACTATGCGGGAGGGAGATGGAAAACATTGACAAATGATAAAAAACGCTTTGCGGAATTACTTCCGGGCTTTCAAGCGGCTCAACGATTCCTGGGTGATGCCCAGGAAGGATGCGACTTGTTTATTGGACAAACGCAAAACTATTTGTGGCATTCGCTCCAGCAGATCTCTATAGCGTTCCTTCGCCGTCATGCTGAGCATGGTCTCGAGCCGCCAGGTGCTAATGACCTGGGCTTGCTCCAAAGAATGTAAATAGAGCTTTGAAAACGTTGCGTGGTGGTTGACAAGACTAAAGAAGTCGCTCTGTTTTATTTTTAACAGCTTCGAGTTCTCCAGGGTTTGCACATTTTCAAGCGATGGGGTCTGCGTAATGAAACTGGAGAAGGCGCTGACAAAATTGTTTTCGAAGGCGATGTAGCGGGTGTTTTCTTCGCCTTTCCGGTTTGTGAAAAAAGTTCTGACGCAACCTTGACAAATGAAATAGGCGTACTCGCAAACCTCATTCTGTTGGTGAAGCGTGGTGTTCTTTTTTACGTCCACAAACTGAAACTTGTTAAAAACGTGGTGGCTGTCGCGGTCAGGGAAGGAGTAGTGGTTGACTAGAAATTGATGTAAGATCTGAAAATTCTCGTCCAGCAAGAGGGCCCCATTTTTTGTCATTGTCAAAGGTAAGAAGAAAGGGTGGGTACCGGCAAAATGAGTTGCAGTTGGGGAAGGTTTTCTTATTCGTAAAAATACATTGAACCGCCTCTCCTTGCTCGCCGAAGCTTCAGCGAAGGTGAGGCGGTTCAAACGGTATTTAACGGTGCATATACATAAACCAATTCCACTCCCAGGTCTTGCCATCCTCCGACGTGGCCTGGCTCCAAACGGGGTTGTTCGCATCGCGGGCGTCCCATCGATAGACGGTGAAAAAGGTTTTGCCGTCGTAGTTATCTTTCGAGAAGAAGTGACCAACCTTGTTCTCAAAGGAACCCACCACAGGCGGCAATCCCAGGACACCAAAATTGGAATCTGCCCAATAGATACTCCACAACCTGGTTTGTGGATTGAACAACCTCAAAGTCATGCCTTCGAAAGGTTTGCCATTGCGCTCAGCGATAAAGTTGTCAACATTACCGATGCCCCGCAGAATAACATGCATCTCTTGTGTGGACTCGAATTCCGTCCATTCGGTCGTGTTGTCGGGTTTCTTTTTCAACATCCGGTTGTGGATTTTCCAATTCCCTGCAAAAAAATCAAAATCGCCTTTTGACGACGTTGGAGAAGGGGAGAGGAGCAATTCGCCTTTCGGATCGAAGGCCAATGGGGGCACGGGCAATTCGGCATTTTTGGGTTGGGCTTTTCCCGCATAGCCGAGCAGTAGCAGGAGTGCGAGGGGAATGAATTTCATAGGGGTTGGAATTTGGTGGTTCGGAATAACTTTATCGTTATTACGTATTTTGACCGTAAAAGTATTACCGCCAAATGGGTCAAAGTTTGTTGCTGATGTTGATAAAATACTTTTATCAACAATTTCTTGGTATTTCCGATACGATATTATTTCTTTGTCTATCGATTATATAGACAATCAATTCCCACCAGATTGATTTTATACCGAAGAAGGGAGAGAATGGGCTCGACGATCTTCTAGCAACCTGTCGCCACCAGGATAAGGTGCTAACTCCTACCAATGATCAATTGGAGCTATAAAATTTTTAAGCAACATGAAAATGAAAATGTTTTCCAAGGACCCCCTTGGCCCCGGCGCAATCGTGAAAAAAATGACGGATAGCCTCCGTTGTTGTTGTTGCTAAATCCACTCGACTACCGTCTCCATTCGCTTTAGTGCATTTCCCCGGATGAGGCTTGTCTCTGCATAGCCAGAGCGTGGCATCGCTTTGCCTTTGGTTTTCCGGGAATAGTTAGTTCTCCTACACCTGATCTAAAATAAACGAACATCAACATGAACATGAAGAATATCGCTGCGACGGGTTTTGCCATCGTCATCACGGGTTTGGCAGCGTGGGCACAGCACGATCCGCTTCAGCCCTTCCAGGGAAAGATTGGACGGACTTTGGATGAATCCGAACAATGGTATCCGCCACGCGTGAAGGCTGCGGAAGGTGCACCCAACGTGGTATGGATCCTGCTGGACGATGTGGGATTTGGGGCCACGTCGACCTTTGGCGGTCTTATTGAAACGCCTACGTTCGATAGACTCGCGGGCAACGGGCTTCGCTACACAAATTTTCATACTGCCGGAATTTGCAGTCCCACCCGCGCCGCGTTGCTCACCGGGCGCAATGCACACAGCGTTGCCATGGGGCATCATGCAGAATTGGGGATTGGTGCGCCGGGATACTATGGCGACATTCCATTCGAAGCCGGAACGGTAGCCGAGATCTTCCGGGAGAATGGATACAACACCTATGCCCTGGGCAAATGGCACGGCAATCGCCCCATCGACCTCACCGCTGCGGGGCCGTTCAACCGTTACCCTACCGGCCGCGGCTTTGATCACTTCTATGGATTTTTAGGCGGCGCCACGGACCAATGGCACCCGGTGTTGGTGGAAGAGAACAACGCCATCGACATCGAGCCAAACACCAAACACCTGAACGAACTGCTGGTGGACAAAGCCATTTCCTATGTGGCCAATCAAAAATCGGCGGATGCCGAAAAGCCTTTCTTCTTGTACCTGGCTACTGGCGCCACGCACGCCCCACACCAGGTGGCCCCGGAGTGGAGTGATAAATATAAAGGGAAGTTCGATGGCGGTTGGGATAAGTATCGTGAAGATGTTTTTAAACGTCAACAAGCCTTGGGAATTCTTCCCAAGGGAACAAAGCTTCCGCCGCGCCAGCAAAACCTGAAGGCCTGGGACACACTAAGTCCCGACGAAAAGAAAGTGTTTGCCCGCTTCTTCGAGGTCTATGCCGGATTTTTATCCTACACCGATCATGAGATCGGCCGCTTTGTGAATTATCTCGAGCAAATCGGTGAGTTGGACAACACGCTGATCTTTGTGGTCATCGGCGACAACGGTGGAAGCAAGGAGGGATCGTACACGGGCACCACGGGCGCATCCGTGACATCGAAAGGATATGACATTCCTTTTTTGGTGAGTCAATACGACAAACTGGGAACGGAATTTACAAACGAGAATTATCCGCTGGGATGGTCGCAAGCCGCCAACACACCTTTCCGGTATTGGAAGAGCGATGTGAATGCCGAGGGCGCTACGCACAACCCGCTGATCATTCATTATCCGAAAGGCATCCGCGAAAAGGGCGGCATCCGCACACAGTACGGACACGTCATCGATATTTTGCCGACAACGACCGAGCTTGCCGGCCTTAAGATCCCAACCGAAATCAACGGCTACCCACAGATGCCTCTCCACGGCACCAGCCTGGCGTATACGCTCACCGATGCCGCCGCGCCAAGCCGGCACACGCTACAATACTACGAGCTCCACGGCGGCCGGGCCATCTACAAGGACGGCTGGAAAGCGTCGGTCTATCACCCGCGCAATGTGTTTGGTGAAGCGCCGACCGACGACATTCATTTCAACCCCGCGCCGTTCGACAAAGACAAATGGGAGCTCTACAACCTGAACGAAGACTGGAACGAGACCAACGACCTCGCCGCCAGGAATCCGCAGAAGCTGGAAGAGTTGAAAGCGCTTTTCGACCAGGAGGCGAAGAAATACAACGTCTACCCGTTGAAAAATTTCCGCGCGGGAATGGCTGCGCCTGAAATAAAATCCAAATCGATTATCCTGGAAGGCACCACGGTGAAGACCCGGATCAACATCGGCAAAGGCCCGGTCACGATCACGGCGAGCATCGAATTGACGCGCGATAAAAACGAAGGGGTGGTATTTGCCCATGGTGGATTGACGGGTGGCACAAGCTTGTTCTTCCAGGGCAACACCTTGTATTATCTACTCAACGACGGCGTCGCCGAAACCGTCATCACCGCTTCCAAGGTGCTCTCCAAAGGCAAGCACACGGTTATCGTGGAGTATCTCGCAGGCAACGTCGTATCGCTTTCGGTAGATGGTCAACCGGTGGGCAAACAAACCGTGGAGGGCGGTGTGAAGTACATCGCGTCGTTTGGATCCGATGGCGTCAGCGTGGGCAAAGACCTGAACTCGCCGGTGACGAAGCGCTATGCGGGCCCCTATCCGTTCACGGGTGTTGTGAAAAGTGTCGTCGTGGAGCAGGCAGCAGAAAAAACGCTTTGAGATCATCCTAAACCAACCTTACAAAATTTGCATACCCTATGATAAAAATAGATAATCGTTTGCGCGGAGTGCTGATGAAGCCCGTACGTTTTCTAGCCGTCACATTCGTTTTGGCTGCCTGTCATTCGGGCAAAGTCACCGACCCTGCGGCGGAGACTCCGTCCACGAACGAATTCAAAGGAAAAATTGCCAAGACCTTTGCCGAGTCTACGGAATGGTGGCCGGAGAAAAAGCAGGCGCCAAAGGATGCACCCAACGTGGTCTACTTCCTCATCGACGATGCCGGCTATGGAACGTCCAGCGCTTTTGGCGGCCTGATGGAAACGCCGACGTTGGACAGCCTCGCCAACCACGGTCTGCGTTACACCAACTTCCACAGCACGGCCATTTGCTCGCCGACACGTGCAGCCCTGCTGACGGGACGCAATTCACACTCGGTGCACATGGGCCTGTTCCCCGTAACGGCCACAGGGTTCCCCGGCTACGACGGTATTCTGCCAGCAGACAAAGCCGCCATTCCCCAGATCCTGCGTGAAAACAATTACAACACCTACGCTGTAGGAAAATATCACCTTACGCCCATCAACGAGATCACGCCGGTGGGACCGTTCGATCGTTGGCCGCTGGGTATTGGGTTCGATCATTTCTACGGATGGCATCTGGGGCACACCGACCAGTTCCATCCGAATCTATACGAAGACAACAACGTGATCGATGTGGAGCCCAACCGCAAACACGTCACCACCTTGCTGGCCGACAAAGCCATCAAGTATATCGCCAATCAACGGTCGCTGGCGCCCGAGAAACCATTCTTCCTCTACTTTGCCACGGGTGCAACACACTCGCCGCACCAGGTGGAGAAATCGTGGAGCGATCCTTACAAGGGCAAATTCGACAAGGGTTGGGATTGGTATCGGGAAGAAGTTTTGCAGCGTCAAAAGAAGTTGGGTGTAGTGCCCGCGAATGCCGAGCTCCCCGAACGCAACCCGAAAGTGCCGGCATGGGATAGCCTCTCGGCCGACGAGAAAAAAGTATATGCCCGCTACATGGAAGTCTATGCAGGCTTCATGACGCATGCCGATCACGAACTGGGTCGTGTGGTGAACTACCTGAAAGAAATCGGCGAACTCGACAACACCGTCATCATCGCCATTGTGGGCGACAACGGATCGAGTCCCAGCACCCAACACGGCAGCCTAAACCCGCACATCAGTGGGCTGGAGCCCGACAAGCAGGTAGCGGAAGCGTTGAAGAACATCGACAAGTTTGGCACCGAGCAATCCTTTTCCGATGCGCCCTATGGCTGGACGCAAGCCACCAACACACCGTTCCGTCAATGGAAGGCTGATGCCAACTCCGAAGGTGGAACGCACAACGGGCTGATCCTTTTCTATCCCAAAAAGATCAAGACCCCCGGCATCCGGAATCAGTATGGTCACGTGAACGACATCGCGCCGACTACGGTAGAGCTGGTGGGCGCCGTTGTGCCGGAGACCATCAAGGGTGTGAAACAAAAACCGTTTGAAGGAACCAGCCTGGTGTATTCCATCGACGACGCCAACGCACCGTCGCGTCACACGGTCCAGTACTATGAGATCAAAGGTAAACGCGCCATCTATAAAGACGGCTGGAAAGCTTCCGTCTATCACGTGCCGGGAACGGACTTTGCCCAGGATGTGTGGGAACTGCACAACCTCGCGGAAGACTTCAACGAGCGCCATGACCTGGCGGCAAAAAATCCGGAGAAGCTGAAGGAACTCCAGGACGCGTTCGACACCGAGGCCTACAAATACAACGTCTATCCGTTGAATGACGGAGCGAAGAGCGGCACGCGGGCGCGCAGTGCGTTCGGGAAAAAAGATAAGATCGTTCTCTACAACGGCGTGGATCAACTGCTCAATTTCAGCGGCCCTCAATTTCTCGAGCAGTCCTTTGCGATCACGGCCGATGTGGACCTGTCGACGGCTAAAGATCAAGGCGTTCTTTTTGCAACGGGTGGAGCCTTCGATGGATTAAGCCTGTTTGTGAAGGATGGAAAATTTCAGGTGGCCCACAACACGGGATCGAAGATCGCGCACCTCGAATCAAAGCAAACATTACCTGCAGGCAAGGTGAAACTGCGATTTGAGTTGACCTATGTTGCCCCGCCGGAAAAAAGCGCGAATACCGCGCCCGCAGGATCGGAAGCCATCTTCGTCAACGACACCAAAGTGGCCGAACGGGAAATCACGGCCGCCGATATCAAATACATCGCGTCCTACAAAGACGGCATCGATGTGGGGGCAGACCTGAACTCGCCCGTGTCGGATCGCTACAAAGTGCCCTTCCGTTTCACCGGCAAGCTGAAGAGCGTTACCATCGAATATAAATAGACAGGCGACTGGCCCATTGAAAAATCGAAAGCCGGATTGGACTATGGCAGAGCGCAGCAGAAATAAACAAAACGAATTCTTTATGAAACGCATTTTTCTTTTCATGGGGTTATTGGCCGGTGCTTCGGCATTCGCTCAACCTAATCCCGCGGCATCCGCTTTCGAGGGCAGCAAACTTTTCGGCACGGTGACGCGCTATGTTTCTCTTGGCGAACACCGCACCGGCACGCCCGCCGACTTTGCCACTTCCGAGTGGTTGGGCAAAGAATTGGCGGCATCGGGCTACACGGTGAAGTACTATGAGTTTTCATTGAAGCAATTTTTCCCCGAGGTCGTACGGGTGACCGATGCAAAAAAACGTGTGCTCGAAGCTTTTCCGTTTTGGTATGTCAGCGATAGCATCAAGCTCGACGTGGAAGGTGCGTTAACGGCGCAGACCACGGCCGTGAAAGATAAGATCGCGGTGGTGAATTTCACCTCCGATCAACCCGGACAAAGCGGTCAGCAACTCCTGGACAAATTAAGCGGGTTAATTGCGGCTGGCGCTAGAGCGATCATTGGCTACACGGAAAGTGAAGCAGGAGAAATTGCGGCCCTCAATGCGCCCAAAGCCGCCCGCCCCTGCAAGGCACCGATCGT
>CBIHQM010000091.1:0-17198 GCA_966211885.1 uncultured Chryseolinea sp. | reverse complement strand
GCCAAAGTAGACAATGGCCAGCCGATGTTCGAAGCAGCAAAAGTGATCAAAGAGCTGAAGTTGCCCGCCGTTTGGTTTCCCCACACGCTGATGGGAATTTCCACAGCCGACATCCTGGAAGACACTACCCAAGGTGCGTTCGGCCCTTTTGCCGGGCAGTATTTTGTGAGCGACCAGGGACACTCCAAGATCATGCGCATGACGTTGGAGAAAGTGAACGGCAAATATCAAGGTGCCTGCTATCCTTTCCGCGAAGGTTTTGCTTCGGGCCTCATCCGCCTCCGGTTTGGGTTGGACGGATCTGTTTTTGGGGGGATGACCAGCCGTGGTTGGAGCAGCACCGGTCCGGAGCTTTACGCTTTGCAACGCCTGGTCTGGACGGGAAAAGTGCCTTTTGAAATCAAAACCGTGCAGGCGCGTCCCGATGGATTCGAGCTCGAGTTCACCTCGCCGGTGAACAAGGCAGTGGCCAAGGATCCGGCACACTATGAATTCAATGGGTTTACGTATCACTATCATCACCAATATGGCAGCGAGATCATCAACAATGAAAAATGCACGCTGAAAGGCATCATTGTTTCCGAAGACGGCAAGAAAGTGCGCGTCGTGCTCGACAACTTGCGCGAGGGCTACATCCACGAGGTGAAACTGACGGACTTCACGGGTGAAAACGGCTTGCCGTTGTTACACAACACAGCATACTATACCTTGAATGCTATTCCGGCAGGCGAAAAAGTTGTGCTTACGGAAAGCCAGATGGTGCATGCCCACCACGCTATGGCTATGCCTGAAAAGGCCACCGCTACTAAAGCTGTAACGCCAGCTAAGGCTACGGCCAAACGCCAATTGAAGATGCCGGCCGATTGGAAGCAGCCCGACCAGGTGATTGCTATCGGTACAAAACCGGGGTTGAAATTTGACATCACGGAATTGCAGGCGAAAGCGGGCAGCAAAATAAAGCTTGTCTTTAGCAACAACGACGACATGACGCACAACCTGGTGATTGTGGAGCCGGGGGCAGCAAAGGAAGTGGGTGATCAAGCGTTCAACTTAGGGTTGAAGGGGTCGCAAATGAGCTACATCCCTAACTCGGCGAAGGTGTTGTTTCATACCAACCTAATCCAGCCCGGAACTTCGGAGACGATTTATTTTACGGTGCCAGCGAAGCCTGGGGTATATACCTATTTGTGTACTTATCCGGGACATGCCATGATTATGCAGGGCACTTTGAAGGTGACGAAGTAGAAATCATTTTAAACCGCCCTCCTTCGCTAAAGCTTCGGCGGGCAAGCAAGCAAAAGTCAGCGCAAAGGCCTTCGGCTTCAGCCATTTTTAAATGGATAGCACTTCGCGGAGGAGGGTGCGGATGGGGATGACTTTTTGGGGTCGATGAGGGAAATTTTAATGCGGGTGCGTTTTTTTCTGGAGTAATCCTGGATGGGGGATGCGGGTGACTTCAACGATACGGATATACGGTTGTTTATATTTTTTTGTGGGTTCATGGGTAGCAAAACATTTTGCCGTGGGCGCAATGCACAGGCATGCTGTATTTCCAGGTCTGCTCCGCTTCCCGTCCTGCGAAGGATGATGTCTCGCAGGGATTACAGACAGCTTTTTTTGGAGGAAATATTCGCCGAGCGTGGAAACCATGCGGGGGCGCTTCGTGTTGATTTTAGCGCAAGGCCGGTAAATGCAGTCATTTCCTTTTTTTCTGATGGATGTGAGCTTTATGGCTTTTTTGCATTTTTCGAAAGTACCGGTTTTTCGATTTTAGCGATCCTCAAAACCCACGTTATGTCGTCCTCGCGCATCGACCAACTTCAGCAGTTCTACCAGGAAGATCCAACCGATCCCTTTAACCTTTATGCGCTCGCACTCGAACAACAAAAGATCGACGGTCAAAAAGCGATTGAATTGTTTACCCGGCTCACCAAGGAGCATCCGGAATACATTCCAACCTATTATCATTTGGGCAGGGCCTACCAGGATTTGGGAAACCGCGACCAGGCGTTGAAAACGTTTATGGCGGGCATCGAACAAGCCCGGCGTCATAGCGACCTGAAAGCGCTTCGCGAGTTACATGCCGCGCACCAGGATTTGCTTTTCGATATCGAGTAAGATCAGTTGGCCAGCGCCCCGTCGTCTACCCAGCAGGCAATGAGTTGGATCTGGGCGTCGGTGAGCGATCCTTCGGCGGGCATGCTGCGGTCTTGTGTTTTCGACTTCATGCTTTTGGCGTAGGTCTTGGCGTTGGCAAAAACGCGGAGGTCGGGACGCGAACCGTTGTGGCATCCGCTCAGTGCACATTTGGTTTCGATGATGGGCTTGATGTCGTTCTCCCAGCTCGTGCCGCTGAATCCCCGCGGAATGGTCACACCCAAATTTACAACACATCCTTCATTGTCCTTCACCATGATGGTTTGATAGCCCTCCGGCAGGTTGGTAAACGTATTGTTCTCCGAAAAATCGCCCGTCCCAATAGCAAACAGGTAAGGCGGGTTTCCGCTGGACACTTGTAGCGTAACGGCACCGTTGCTTCCCAGGCACGAATTATCGTCGGTGATCTCGGCCGTGAACGTAAAGTCTTTTGCTTTTATATAAACATTGTCGAGGGTGGTGCTGCAACTGTTGGCGTCGGTCAGGACAATGGTGTAGATGCCGGGAGGTAAGTTGTTGAACTGGCCGTTGTCCTGGGTGGGACCGTTTTTGAGCGAAAACTGGTAGGGTTCCTTGCCCCCGCTTCCAAACACTTTCAGACTGCCATCGGCCACGCCACATTGGGTGGCATTCACCACGGTGCCCAGGCTTAGGAAGAGACCGGATTTTTCACAATCCACCGGGTCTTCATCACTGGAGCAGGCCATCACACCAAAGGCCACGGCCAAGCCAAACCAAAACTTTTGCATGTTCATGCGATTGATCAACAGCCAAAGGTAAGGAGAAGCGTCGTACGAAACTGGGCGTTGTTTGTCGGAATCGTAGGTTAAACGAAAAATTCAGCGGTCCTAGAATGGCGTCTCGTCGTCGTCGCGCATAGGCGGTAACGACGGGGGTTCGCTGTCGGGGTTGAAGGTGTTGAGGCGGCTTTCGCGGGTGATCATGCCCGAGAAGGGGTTGTCGTAGGATGACATCGGTGCGTCGAGGTCGCCAAACTTGGTGTACTTGCCGATGAACTTCAGCTTCACACTGCCCACCGATCCGTTCCGGTGTTTGGCAATGATCACTTCGCCCATGCCTTGTGTGGGCAAGCCTTCTTCGTCGACGGTGATCTTATAATATTCAGGACGATACAAGAACATAACGATATCGGCATCCTGCTCGATGGAACCCGATTCGCGCAAGTCGGAAAGTTGAGGGCGTTTGTCGCCACCGCGGGTTTCCACACCCCGGCTTAACTGCGAGAGGGCCAGCACGGGTACACTCAATTCTTTGGCGATACCTTTCAGTGCCCGCGAGATGGAAGCGATCTCCTGTTCGCGGTTACCACCCTGGTCGCCCCGCATCAGCTGCAGGTAGTCGATCACGATGATCTGGATGTTGTTCTCTGCTTTCAAGCGACGGCATTTGGCGCGAAGTTCCAACACCGAAAGTGCGGGCGTGTCGTCGATAAAGATCGGGGCCGTGGCCAGTTTGTTTGTTTTGTGGACCAACTGCGTCCACTCGTGATCGGCCAGGGTACCGCGTTTTATTTTTTCGCCTTCCAGTTCGGCTTCGGCCGAGATCATCCGGTTAACCAACTGGATAGACGCCATTTCCAACGAGAAGATGGCCACGGGAACTTTGAATTCCACCGCGGCATTGCGAAGCGCCGACACCACGAAGGCGGTCTTACCCATACCGGGGCGGGCGGCGATGATGACCAAGTCTGATTTCTGCCAGCCTGACGTCATGCGGTCCAGGGCGGTAAAGCCGCTGGGCACACCGGTGAGGCCGTCTTTGTGTTCTTTCAGGGATTGAAGTTCCTGGATCGCCCGCGTCATGAGGTTGCGCATGTTGTCGTAGTTCTTGCGCAGGTTGGAGTCGGAGATCTGGAAAATGGATTGTTCGGTTTTGTCGAGCAGCTCGAACACATCGGTCGTGTCCTCGTAGGCATCGTGCTGGATCTGCGACGACACCTGGATGAGTTCGCGCTTGATGGCCATCTCCATGATGACGCGCGCGTGATACTCGATGTTGGCTGCCGAGCTCACTTTGGAAGTAAGCTCCGCAATATAATAAGCACCCCCAACCAGCTCGATCTTGCCGGACTTGCGCAGTTGGTTCACCACGGTACGCATATCGACGGGATCGGAAGACTTGAAGAGTTCGACGATGGCGGAATAGATTTCCTTGTGGGTCTCGCTGTAGAAATGTTCGGGCTTCAAAAATTCCACCACGGCGTTCAACGCATTCTTCTCCAGCATGAGCGCACCCAACACCGTCTCTTCAAGATCAAGTGCCTGAGGGGGTAACTTGCCCAACCCTTCCGAGATCTCTCTGGGAATGAGTTTGTTCGACTTGTTACCGACCCTCAGTGACGTTGATCTTCCTTGCTCCATACAGTGGTTGTTGTACGTGTTTTCTTTGTAAAGGCGACAAACGTACAATCATTACGAATCAGTCTGCCCACAACTTATACACAATTCACCAACAAGGTAAATGTTAATAAATTCCAAACGACACTTTATCGGAAAGATTGTTGTGTGAAGCCAATGTGAAGCAGCGAACAGATAGTGAGGACTTTCAAACGCCAAACATTTTTACTTACTTTAACCGGAATTTTTTTTCGATGCAGCAAAAGAAGCAAAAGATTCATTTCATCGCCATCGGCGGAAGCGTTATGCACAATCTTGCCATTGCGCTGAAACAAGGCGGGCATGAAGTGAGCGGTTCGGATGATGAGATCGTTGATCCTTCACGTAGTACATTAGCACAACACGGCTTACTGCCTGATACAGAGGGCTGGAACCCTAACAAAATCACCCCCGCCTTGGATGCCGTCATCCTTGGCATGCACGCCAAAGTAGACAACCCCGAGCTCTTAAAAGCGCAGCAACTGGGGCTTCGCATCTTCTCTTTCCCGGAGTATATCTACGAGCATTCCAAGAACAAACAGCGGATCGTCATCGCGGGCAGCCATGGAAAGACCACCATCACGGCCATTGTGATCCACGTGCTCCACTATTTTAAACATAAATTTGATTACGTGCTGGGGGCCAAGGTGAAAGGCATCGAGAACACCGTGAAGCTTTCGGATGCACCCATCATCGTGATCGAGGGCGACGAGTACTTATCCTCTGCGTTAGACCCCACACCGAAATTCATTCGCTATCAACATCATATCGGCCTGATCAGCGGCATCGCGTGGGATCACTACAACGTGTTCCCCAACGAAGAAGAATATGTAAAACAATTTGATCTCTTTGCCGACGCAACCCCGAAGGGCGGCATCCTTATCTATTGTGAGCAAGATTCCATGGCGCTCATGATCGGCAAGAAAGAACGCGCCGATACGTTGGAGCTCAGCTACAAAAATCATCCACACACCTCCGACAACAACGGACAATTCTTCCTCACCAACGGCAAGGAACGTTACCCCATCAAAATATTTGGAAGTCATAACTACCAGAACATCAGCGGGGCTAAGGAGATCTTGAAGAAGATTGGTATCACTCCCGAACAGTTCCTGGAAGCGATCACCAGTTTTGAAGGCGCCGCCGGCAGATTGCAGAAGATGAAAGAGTATCTCGCCACGTCGGTGTACAAAGATTTTGCACATGCGCCCTCTAAGGTCAAAGCTACGGTGAAAGCCTTAAAGGAAATTGCGCCTTCGCGTGATTTAGTTGCTGTGTTTGAGCTTCATACGTTTAGCAGTCTCAATAAGAAATTCATTCCCCAATACAAAGACAGCATGAAAGCTGCCCAACAGCAGATCGTATACTTCAATCCCGCGAAAATGAAAGACAAGGGAATGGAGGTCCTCACGGAAGACGACATCCGCAAGGCGTTTGCCGCCCCGGGCCTTTTGGTCTTTCAGGACAAGACGGCGTTGGAGAATTTCCTGCTCCAGCAATCCTGGAAGAACAAGAACCTGCTGTTCATGAGCTCCGGCCAATTCGGCGGACTGGACATCCCTGCACTGGCCGAAAAACTCCAGGTATCCTGAAAAAACGGAGACCCATTTTTTTACTTCTTTATCGCCCCTCATGAAACTCAACTTACGGAATCCGCTTTGTTTTTTTGACCTCGAAACCACCGGCATCAACATCACCCAGGATCGCATCATCGAAATTGCTGTCATCAAGTTGATGCCCAATGGCGAAGCGATCCACAAGTCGAACGTGCTCAATCCCGGCATTCCCATTCCAGCCGAAACCTCAGCCATTCACGGCCTGCGCGAGGAAGACGTCAAAGACAAACCCACGTTCAAAGAAGTGGCTAAGGACTATGCCCGTTTCTTCGATGGCGCCGACCTGGCAGGCTTCAACATCCTGAAGTTTGATGTGCCCATGCTGGTAGAGGAGTTCCTGCGCAACGACATCGAGTTCGACTATCACCGTAAGAAGATCATCGACGCCCAGAAGATCTTTCATCTCATGGAGAAGCGGACGCTCGCCGCGGCATACCGTTTTTATGTAAACAAAGAGATCGAAAACTCCCACACCGCCGAGGCCGACACCCAAGCCACCATGGAAGTGCTGCTGGCCCAGGTGGAACGCTATGAAGGACAGGAAGTGACCGACGGTCTTAACCGCAAGATTGGCGAAATCAAAAACGACATCGAGACGCTTCATAAGATCACCTCCACGGGCATGGTCGACCTGGCAGGCCGCATGATCTTTAATCAAAAAGGGGAAGAGATCTTCAATTTCGGCAAGCACAAAAACAAGGTGGTCACCGAGGTCTTCAAGATCGAGCCGCCCTACTACGAGTGGATGATGAATGGCGATTTCCCGCTCGACACCAAGCGCAAACTCACCGAGATCAAGCTGCGCGGCTTCCGGAAATAATTTAGTGTGACGTTTCTTTGAATCGTTTCTCTCCTGCCCTCACCTCCAACGGCAGATTGTTGGCCGCCGGCGGGATGGGACACGAAAACCTGGGGCTGTAGCTACACGAAGGATTGTAGCATAAATTGAAGTCCACGATCACTTCCTCTGCTTTTGGTATTTTGAAATCGATGTACCGGCCCACGTCATAGGTCTCTTCTCCGTTGGTGTCGTCGGTGAAAGGGATGAACAGGTAATCGGCAAACTCCTCGCGCTGCGACAGCACGGGATTCTGGTATACTTCCAAGACATAATCTTTTCCCTGCAACACAAAATGCACCTCGCCATACTTCAGGTATTCGGGCTGGCGCGTGGTGGTGGTTTGCATTTTGAAGAGCACGGGGTTCTCGGTCCGCACAAAGGGGGCCTTCACGCGATAGCTGAGATCGATGGGGTAATATTTTAGTCCTTTGAAATGTTTCCGGTCGCGTTTCTCCAGGGGTGAAGCGTCGGGGTCGCGGAATTCTTTTTCTTGTTTTTGACGGTGCTCGTTGATCTCGCGGACGGCGTCATCGTCGGTTTGGGCTGCGCTATAAAAAAATGCCAGGGTCAGGAGGACTATCGCTCCCAACCTTGGCATCATTGATCTCCTTAACGAAAGGGTCATGACGTAACGTTTCTATTTCTTCTTGTAGGTCAATGCTTCGGGAATCCAGCCTTTCAGATCCTGGATGCGGGTGGCATGCGAGGGGTGAGTGGAGAGGAATTCCATGGGTTCGGAACCGCCGCTCATGGAGGCCATGCGTTCCCAGAAAATGGGGGCTTGGTTCGGGTCGTAGCCGGCCATGGTCATGAAGATGAGGCCGATGTGGTCGGCTTCGGATTCCTGGTCGCGGCTATACTTCAAGATCCCCAGGTTGGTGCCGGCGCCAACGGCTTGCATCAGCAGGTTCTGGCCGGCCGTGGGGTTTTGTCCAATCAACTCGCCGAGCGTAGCCAGGCCATATTGGGCCACCATCTGCTGGCTCATGCGTTCGCGGCCGTGGTTGGCAATGGCGTGAGCCACTTCGTGACCCATCACAATGGCGACACCGGTTTCGTCTTTGCAAACCGGCATGATGCCGGTGTAGAAGGCCACCTTGCCACCGGGCATACACCAGGCGTTCACGGTCTTGGGGTCGTCGATGAGGTTAAATTCCCAGGCAAAGCCCGAAAGTTCGGAGGAGAGGCCTTTGCTGGCCATGTACTCTTCTACGGCTTTTTCTATTTTAGCACCGACCTTTTTGACCATTTGGGTCTGTTCCTGGTTGGTGGAGAGAGGTCCTTTCTTGATCACTTCGGCATACTGTTGCTGCGACATCGGGATAACTTCCGCATTGGAAACGAGGCTAAGTTGCTTGCGTCCTGTCACCGCTACGGAGGCGCAGGCATAAATAACCAAACCGGTAATAGAAAAGATGAATAGCTTCTTTAGCATATGACTTATTTTTGGGTAAAAATACAAATCCGGGCGAGGATTGTTTCATAGATTTGCTGGAATCCAGTTCATTTTCGCCCGGGTGAGCGGAGTAGTTTGTACACACATCATGCCATCACACGAAACGCGCTAAGCCCAGATTGACAACCCAGCCTTAACCAAATCGTAACCCATGAGAATCTTCGCCATCGGCAGAAATTATGCAGAGCACATCAAGGAATTGAACAATGAAAGGCCCGACGAGCCCGTTATCTTTACCAAACCCGACACCGCCATACTGCGCGACAATGCCCCCTTTTACTATCCCGAGTTTTCAAAGGACATCCACTACGAAGTGGAATTAGTGCTACGGGTGAGTAAAGAAGGCAAGAACATTGAGGAGAAATTTGCCCAAAAATACTACGATGCCATCGGTCTCGGAATCGATTTCACAGCACGGGATTTGCAGCAGAAGGCAAAAGAGAAAGGCTTGCCGTGGGATATGGCCAAGGGCTTCAACGGGTCCGCGCCGTTGGGAAACAGCTTCAAGCCCGTCGCCGAGTTCAAAGACCTGAAGAATATCAACTTCAGTTTGAAGGTGGACGGAGAAATAAAGCAACAAGGGAACACAAGTCTTATGCTTTTTAGTTTTGATTATATAATTTCGTACTTATCCAGATTTTTTACGCTGCGGACTGGCGATTTGATTTTTACGGGCACGCCAAAAGGTGTTGGCCCTGTCAAGGTTGGGAATGTGTTATCAGCTTACATGGAAGATGAAAAACTTTTGGAATTTGAAGTCAGGTAGCGTCGCTGCGATACTTTTAGCGACCACACCATTTTTTGCCTCTGCCCAATTCAGCAAGCCGGTGGAAAAATTCCCGGCCGACGGAGAGCGGTATCTCTATCCCATTTACCCCGGTCAACCCGGCTCGCTGGCCGGCACGATGGGTGAATTGCGGACCACCCACTTCCATTCGGGCATCGACATCCGCACCGACAACCGGATCGGTCTGCCCGTGAGGGCCTCGAAAAGTGGCTACATTTCGCGCATTGCCGTGACCTCGACGGGCTATGGCAACGTGATCTACATCACCCACCCCGATGGCTACACCACCTTATACGCCCACCTGGACAAATTCCTGGGGCCTGTGGCCGAGCATGTCCGGAAAGAGCAATACACCCAAAAGACCGGTGAGATCGACCTCACCTTTACGGAAGACCAATTCCGCGTGAGGCAAGGCGACACCATCGCCCTCTCCGGAAACTCCGGGGGCTCCAGCGGCCCGCACTTGCATTTCGACATCCGCGATCCACAGAATTTTGCCGTCGATCCCTTGAAGGTGGCTGGGTTTGCCGAACTGGTGGACAAGTTTCCGCCCTCTGCCGAAAAGATCGCCCTGCGCACCCTCGACATCAACTCCCGCATCAACGACCGCTTTGGCCGTTTTGAGTTTTATGCACAACGCGTGGGCAACAACTACGTGATCACCGCCCCCATCCTGGCCCATGGCAACATCGGCGTGGAACTGGTAGCCAAAGACAAACTGGCCAACCAAAGCCCGTTCTTTGGCGGCGTGAATTATATCGAAATGAGTGTCGACAGCCAGCTCGTTTTCAGCCAGGCCATCGACAAGGTGAACGTGGCCGAGCCACGGGCCATCTATACGCTCATGGATTTCAAGACCATGCGCAACAAAGGCTCGCGTTTCTATAAACTCTATATTGATGATGGTAACGATCTCAAGTACTATGGAGCATCGCCCGGACGCGGCATGATCAAAGTGGATTCGTTAAAAGAGTCCAGCGTTGTTATCCGCATGAAAGACAGCGACGGAAACGCCAGCAAGGTGAACTTCCGCTTGAGGCCTTCTCCCCTCACCAAAAATGTGATTTCCCTGGAAAGCTATCCTTCTACCGAGTTGGCCTACGACATTACGGAAAATACCATGCTGCTCGTGGCCCCGCCTAGTCCTGCATCGGGCAACAAAGCCAACGTGTACACGAAGGGCAACATGCAGGAACTAGATCCGGCCTATTTCAACGCCAACCGCTCGGTCTACCTGTTCGACCTGCGCAAGGGCCTCCCCGACTCCGTCGGCGTGGGTCAGAAAATGATCGCACCAAAGATCAACGCGACCATTCCTTCGGCGACGGAGTACAAATACTACGGCGACCTGTTCGACATCGAATTTCCCCTGAACGCCCTGTATGACACCCTCTATTTGAACACGGACTATTCAAAAGAACCCGGCGACCAGGAGCTGTTCACCATCGGCACGCGCACCGTGCCGTTGAACAAGAGCATCAACGTGTCGCTAAAAACACAACGCGTGTATCCCAACCAGAAGAATGTCGCCGTGTATCGCACTGCCGGAAAATCCTATACTTACATGGGAGGCGAGTGGGTGAACGGTCGCATGAATTTCAGCACCCGCGAGTTTGGTGAATTCACCATTTTGAAAGATATAGAGCCGCCCTCCATCCGGGTGGTGTCGGTCAATGGCCAGGGCGCGCGCTTCAAGATCAAGGACACCCTTTCGGGGATTGATAAATTTGAAGCCTACATCAACGGTCAATGGCTGTTGATGGACTACGACGCCAAGTCGTCAACGATCTGGTCGGAACGCCTTGATAACAAAGTGCCGTTGAAGGGAATGCTTGAGCTGCAGGTAACGGACAACGCCGGAAACACCTCTACCTACAGACACAAAATCCTCTAAACCTCATGACATTAAAGATCGGTGACAAAGCCCCCGCCTTCCTGGCAAAAGATCAGGATGGCAAAGACGTAAAACTTTCCGACTTCAAGGGCAAAAAATTGGTGCTCTATTTCTATCCCAAAGACATGACCCCCGGCTGCACCGCCGAAGCCTGCGACCTGCGCGACAACTACAACGTGTTGCTGAAGCAAGGCTACGAAGTGCTGGGCGTGAGCACCGACACCGAGAAGATGCACCAGAAATTTATCGCCAAGGAAAAACTGCCCTTCCGCCTGTTGGCCGACCCCGACAAGAAGGTGCACGATGCCTATGGCACCTGGGTAGAGAAATCGATGTATGGCCGCAAGTACATGGGCACCGCCCGCGTAACGTTCATCATCAACGAAGCCGGCGTCATCGAAGACCTTATCGAAAAGGTCGACACAAAAAATCACACCAGCCAGATCCTGAAAACCAACGGCGCTCCTGCCCCGGTCAAAAAAGCTGTGGCCAAGAAGGCTGCTCCCGCTAAAAAAGTGGCTGCTGCGAAGAAGGCTTCGCCGGCAAAGAAGACCGCCGCCAAGAAGAAGTAAGGAGACCTTTCCGTTTATTTTTAGCCATCAGTAAATCACTGACTCCCGGTCGTTTGCGACAAGTCATTGCTTGTGTTCGCGAACATCGGCGTGATTATAATGGCCTCAAAACAGGCCGTCAAAATTTACAAAGTATTCTTCTTCGGTCATTTGGTGGGGGCTATCGCGTGCGGTATATTCGCAGCCAAAACATGTGAAAAACCCATGAGCCAAGCCGACATCCCACAACTGAAAAAAATTGCTTCCCAAGTACGCAGAGATATTGTTCGCATGGTGCACGCCTGCCAGTCAGGTCACCCCGGCGGTTCGTTGGGCTGCACGGATTTCTTTGTGGCCTTGTATTTTCACATCCTGAAACACGATCCCAAATTCAACATGGCCGGCAATGGTGAGGACCTTTTCTTCCTTTCCAACGGCCACATATCGCCGGTGTGGTACTCCACCCTGGCCCGCTCCGGCTACTTCGACATAAAAGAGCTGGCCACCTTCCGCAAACTGGACTCCAGGTTGCAAGGACACCCTGCCACCCACGAGCATTTGCCCGGCATCCGCATCGCGTCAGGCTCCCTGGGACAGGGACTCTCCGTGGCCCTGGGTGCAGCCCAAGCCAAGAAACTGAGCAACGACGACCGCTTCGTTTTCGTCCTCATGGGCGACGGCGAATTGCAGGAGGGCCAGGTATGGGAAGCTGCCATGTATGCCGCCCACAACAAAATGGACAACGTCATCGCCTCCATCGACTACAACGGCCAGCAAATCGACGGCCCTGTGAATAAGATCCTCAACCTGCTGGACCTCAAGGCCAAGTGGGAAGCGTTTGGCTGGGAAGTGATCGACAGCAACGGCAACAACATGGAAGAGATCGTGAAGACCCTGGAGTATGCCAAGACCCAAGCCAAAAAAGGCAAGCCCGTCCTCAACCTCATGAAGACCGAAATGGGCTTCGGCGTAGACTACATGGTAGGCTCCCACAAATGGCACGGCGTGGCTCCCAACGACGAGGAACTCGCCAAGGCCCTCGCCCAACTCGAACAAACCCTCGGCGACTACTAGACCTCTGCGTTCTCCTTTGCGCCTCTGCGCCTTTGCGGTGAAATAACCCAAGGCGCAGAGGCGTTATACTTTTACGACCACCCCAATCCAACCGTCACGGCATATCCTTACCTTAACCGCATGGAATTGAAGCTCCCCCAATCGTTGCTCCGCGTTTCACTGCTGATGGTCCTGTTCGCCCTTTCGCAAAGCGCCTTCGCCCAAACCAAGGTGGTGCAGAAGCTCCCCGACAAAACCCGCATCCTTTTCCTGCTCGACGCCTCCGGGAGCATGCTGGACCAATGGGAACGCCCCAACCAAACCCGCTGGAGCGTAGCCAAATCCATCCTCACCCACATCGTGGATTCGCTGGGAAAGAACACGAAACTGGAACTGGCCTTGCGCGTGTATGGCCACCGTTCGCCGCAGGAAATAAAGAATTGTAAGGATACGTGGCTCGAGGTCCCGTTCAGCTCAAAGAGCGCTTCGCTCATCATCGACAAACTCAAAGAGATCAAGCCGAAAGGCGTCACCCCCATCACGTACTCGCTGGAGCAATCGGCCAACGATTTTCCCGCCGGGCCCGGCTATCGGAACATTGTGATCCTGATCACCGACGGCATCGAGTCGTGTGGTGGTGACTTGTGCGCGATGTCGCGGGCCATGCAAAAGCGGGGTGTTTTTCTGAGACCGTATATCATCGGGCTGGGACTGCGCTCCGAGAAAACGCTGGAGTGCGCCGGTCGCTACATCGACGCCGACACGCCGGGAAAATTCAGCAATGTTCTGAACGAAGCCATCGAAACGAGCTTTGCCAAGACTACCGTGAGCATCGAGCTGCTGGACGCGAGTGGCAAGCCGTTGGAAACCAACGTGAACGTGTCGTTTGTGAACGCTCAAACCGGTTCGCCCATGTTTGACTTTGTGCACTACCTCGACCGGCAAGGCCGGCCCGACACGGTGCAGATCGATCCCATCGTGGACTATGACCTGGTGGTGAATACAATCCCGGCCGTGGTGAAGCGGGGCATTGCGCTCGACCCCGGCAAACATAACGTGATCCGCATCCCCGCACCGCAGGGTAACCTGCTCATCAAACAAGAAGGCCGGAGAGACAACAGCCTGCAATCCATCGTGCGCGAAAAGGGCAAGGTGGAGATCATCAACACGCAACAAACCAACGAGACCTTCCGCTACCTCACGGGAAAATATGAAGTGGAAACCCTCACGTTGCCACGGCGCATCTTTACCATCGACATTCAACCCAACAAGACGGAGAACATCCTGGTGCCCGCGCCGGGCGTGGTGAACTTTAACACTACGGCTACGGGTTACGGCAGCCTGTATACCCTGGCCGATGATGGAACACAGCAATGGGTATGCAACCTCAACGAGCTCAAGCCACAGTTTTCGCTGACGCTGTTGCCGGGGCAATACAAGATCGTTTTCCGGGTGAAGCAGACCACGGGAAGCAAGTATACAGGATTTAAAAAATTCGGCGTGCGTTCCGGGGAGACGGTGTCCGTGAACGTGTTCAAGTGAGGCGCTAGTCCAGTGCGCCCAATACCAGCCAGGGCAACACGGCGATGATCAGTGCGATGATGAACCACCACCACAGCTTGCGGTTGGTTTGGGATGCTTGTTGAACGCCTTCTTTGGCCATGGTCGAAACGAATGTTTAAACCTTTTTACGCAACGGGCGCGGCCGGGGTTGATGACCCGGAGGGCAAAGGCCGGCGTTTAACAAATCATTAACAAGATGCTGGCATTCCTTGTTGAAATGCCGTTATCTTCACCCCGTGATGAGCCCAGTAATTGAACTTTGGGAGTGGACCTTCGGCCTGCTAAAAACCTGGTATTGGCTCCCGCTACTCCTGGCCTATATCGGCGTGATCATTTCCATTCTGCTGGACAATCGAAACCCCATCAAGTCCGTGGCCTACATCATGTTGCTGGTCTTCCTGCCAGGCCTGGGATTGGTCGTGTATTATTTCTTTGGCAGGGATCTGCGAAAGCAACGCATCTTCAACCTGAAAGGCGCCGGCGCCATGCCGTTGATGGAGCGATTCTGGAATACCAACCTGCACGAATTTGAAAGAAGGTTTGAACGCGCGGAAGAAAAATTCGGAGGACTCGTTGCCGCCTCGCGATTGGTCTTCAACCTGCACCAGACCGTGCTCACCGAAAACAATCACTTCGAACTGCTCATCAACGGCGAACAAAAATTCCCCAGCGTGTATGCCGCGTTGGAAGAAGCCGAGCATCACATCCACATCGAATACTACATCTTCACCTACGACGACGTCGGGCGAAAAGTGGTGGACATCCTCATGCGCAAAGCCAAGCAAGGTGTGGAAGTTCGCCTGGTCATAGACGACATGGGTTCCAAGAACAACAAGCGCATGGTGCGCCGCCTGAAACGCGCCGGCATCGATGTGTACCGGTTCATGCCCGTCACGTTTCCCTTCGCGGCCCAGGCCAACTACCGGAACCACCGAAAGATCATTGTGGTGGATGGCAAGGTAGGCTTTGTCGGGGGGATCAACATGGACGACCGCTACCTGAACAATGGGAAATACAAACTCTTCTGGCGCGATACGCACCTCAAGGTGGAAGGCCCCATGGTGAACCTGCTGCAGTTCCAGTTTTTGTTGAGCTGGCACTTCACAGCAAAAAAGAACTTCGACTTGAAGCCGCCCTATTTCGAGAACACCGGGCCCGCCAAAGGCCGCTCCCCCGCCACGCTGATCGCGAGCGGCCCCGACTCGCCACGACCGTATTGCATGGAAGCGATCCTGACCGCCATTAACCGGGCATCCAAGATCATCCGCATCACCACGCCCTATTTTATTCCCTCCGACCAACTCACCACCGCCCTGCTCATGGCCGTGGGCAACGGTGTGGAAGTGGAGTTGATGCTGCCGGGCAAAACGGACTCCTACATCGTGCAGCATGCCTCCTTCTCGTACCTGACACCCCTGCTGCGGGCCGGCGTGAGAGTGTTTCTCTACGAAAGAGGATTCATCCATGCCAAGAGCATCACCGTCGATCACCAACTGGCCATCGTGGGCACGGTGAACATGGACACCCGCAGCTTCTACATCAACTTCGAGCTGGCGGCCCTGGCCTATGACGAGGCGTTGTGCAAGGCGCTGGACGATGCCTTCGAGGACGACCTTCAATATTCGCGCGAACTGAACTATCATATCTGGGGAACCCGCCACATCGTCCGTCGTGTCACGGAGTCGGTTTGCCGGTTGCTGACGCCCTTGCTTTAGGGTGATTATTTGTGAAAAAGCCTGTGGGAAGAGTCCAAAACTTTTGCGACTTTCGCAACGCTCAACCAAGAGCTTTAAACCCATTGATTTACTTTTAAACGCATTCCTACCGCATGACCAAGTTCACCTTCACCGAAAAGAAAGATACCCGCTCCGGCTTTGGCGTGGGCCTGCATGAATTAGGACAAAACAACAACAAAGTCGTTGCCCTCTGCGCCGACCTGACCGGCTCGCTGAAGATGGATGCGTTCAAGAAAGATTTCCCCGAAAGATTCTACCAGGTGGGCATCGCGGAGGCCAACATGATGGGCCTCGCCGCCGGCATGAGCATTAGCGGAAAGATCCCCTTCACCGGCACGTTTGCGAACTTTTCGACCGGCCGCGTATACGACCAAATCCGCCAATCAATCGCTTACTCAGGTAAAAATGTTAAGATTTGCGCCTCCCACGCGGGTTTGACCCTCGGTGAGGACGGAGCCACCCACCAGATCCTGGAAGACATCGGCATGATGAAAATGCTGCCCGGCATGACCGTGATCGTACCCTGCGATTATGCTCAAACCAGGGCCGCCACCATTGCCCTGGGCAACCACGTAGGCCCGACCTACCTGCGCTTTGGCCGCCCCAGCTGGCCCATCTTCACGACCGACCGCCCCTTCACCATCGGCAAAGCCGATAAGATGATCGAAGGCAAGGACGTGACCATCTTCGCCTGCGGCCACCTCGTCTGGAACGCCATCGAAGCCGAAGCCGTACTGGCCGCCAAAGGCATCAGTGTAGAGCTGATCAATATCCACACCATTAAGCCCCTTGATGTTGAAGCCGTGCTGGCCTCTGTAGAAAAAACACGCTGCGTCGTAACGTGCGAAGAGCACCAAATGAACGGCGGCCTCGGCGACGCCATCGCCCAAGTACTGGCCCGCACCAACCCCACGCCACTCGAAATGGTAGCCGTGAACGACTCCTTCGGCGAAAGCGGAACCCCCACCCAACTCCTCAAAAAATACGGCCTCGGCCCCGAGAACATCGTCGCTGCCGTAGAGAAAGTATTGAAGCGCAAAAAATAAAATAGTCGTTAGTATTTAGTCCTTAGTAGTTAGTGCTTAGGACTAAATACTAAGGACTAACTACTATTTTGATACGCCGTTGTTGGTGTTCTTCACCAACAA
>CBIHQM010000090.1:0-17200 GCA_966211885.1 uncultured Chryseolinea sp. | reverse complement strand
GTTTGTATACCTACACCATTGTTGACGAAGGCAATGGCAAATCGTGCGGTCCTGTTGATTTCTTCCTGGATCTGAAAACACAGGTACACATCCTCGACAAAGAAGTGCTCAGCAACGTCAGCTGCTTCGGCGGAACAGACGGGAACGTGAGACTCACCGTGGATGGATCGCTGACCGGACAGTATTGGTATAAATATGTGTATAAGGGACAAGAATCCACTGCGCAGACGTTCACGCCGGGCGCCCCGCTGCCTGAAGGACTTCCCGCAGATGACACCGATTATATCATCCTGAAAGTAGATGACAACCTGAACTTCACCTGCCCCGATACGGCGATGGTGAGGATCAAAAACCTCTTCCCGAAGGTCAACATGACCGTCAGCACAACCGACGTAACCACGTGTAACGGCAGCGACGGTGTGATAAACGTAACCGGCATCAGCGGTGGAAATACAACCTCCGGCGCTCTGAAGATCCGGTTGAGAAGATTGACCAGCGCGTTTGGAGATACGGAAGTTTTGTTTGACTACGAAGACGTCGCGTCCGGTACGAAATCCTATTCGGATCTTGGCAAAGGCGACTATTTTGTCGACATCATAGACAACGGCGACTGCGTGACCACGTACCCGAGCGCGATCCAGATCAAAGCTCCTGGATTGAGCCTGACCATCCCGGCCCTTGCCGTAACCAACGCCGATTGTTCAAACGGTGGCAGGAGTGGATCGATCTTATTTAAGATCTCTGCGCCGGATGGTATTTACAAAGTGGCCGTCAGTGCAGACCCGCTCAACGTGCCCGCCGACGATCAGTTTGTGGACTACAACTCCCTGGTGTTGCCCAACGTGAAGTTCGATCAGCTGCCCAGAGGCAACTACTACTTCTATGTGAAGTCAAGCACGAGCCCTTGCCCCACACGGACAGTCAACCCCGTCGCGGTGGATGGCCCGTATCAGATTGGTGATTTCGAGATCATACCCAGTTGCTCAACGCCGGACATCACCATCGCCAACATCAGCGGCGAGCCAGGCAAGCCCATGGTGATCCAGGTTTACGACAATGCCGATCCTTTCTTCCAGATCGACGAACTCGCCGTAAGCGCCAACGCCACGACA
This sequence comes from uncultured Chryseolinea sp., assembly GCA_966211885.1. Lineage (GTDB taxonomy): Bacteria > Bacteroidota > Bacteroidia > Cytophagales > Cyclobacteriaceae > Chryseolinea. The sequence goes on along the minus strand of CBIHQM010000090.1, from coordinate 16,088 downwards.
GCAACGTTCCACTATACCCCGACGGAGCACTCGTTCCTGACAGGTTATGGAAATACATACCGTTTCGTTATCGTTCAGGAGCAAACCAGTTGCACGATCGCCTCGGCCGACAAGCTGCAGGTCATCAACCAACGACTGGATCTCACAGTAACGACGAAACCTTCGTTCCCTAATCCGAAGCGGACCGGTAGTATTGTAATCGACAACATCTTCGGAGGAACGCCTTTCCATTCTGCGGACAATCAACTGTACTATAACGTCACGATCACCGACGAAAACGGTGGTACGGTTATCGACTCGCAGCCCGTGGTGTTGAACCCGCAGAAGAAGTTCTCGGAATCTTTTGACTACTTGTCGCCGGGCATCTATACGATCACGGTAGAGGATGATTCACAGTGCAATCCCAAGATCAAGCAAATCGAGATCGACCGCGATTCCAGTGTTTATGTTCCCAATATTTTCACGCCGAACGACGACGCCGTTAACGACCGGTTCGAAGTACTGAACCTGCCCGCCGGCAAACACACGCTCATCATTAGCAACCGCTGGGGCAATGAGGTGTTCAAGTCGACAAACTATAGCAACACAAACTTCTGGGATGCGAAAGAAGCATCCGACGGTATCTACTTCTACCGCCTGCAATTGGATGGCGGCGCGGTCTACACCGGATGGGTGGAAGTGTTGAGAGGCGCGAAACCTTAAGGAAGCGCGATCAGAAACTGTAACGTATCAATTTGGTCAGCATAGTCTCCGACTTCCGGAAACTGTGACTGACCAAATTTTATTTTAGCCTCTTTCGAATCGCCCACGACACACTGGATCTTGTCTTTTGATTGTTCCAGCTTCAACCGAAGCGCGGCAACGCTTTCGTAGTATTCATAGTAGACAACCGAGATAGGGGAGACCAGCTTTTGATTTTCCTGAAGGATAACCGAACCGTTGTCGAGGAACGATGTTTGCGAAACCAGCAGCACGGACTTCTGGTAGTCGTAGTTGTTGGCGTATTTATGGTGATTGACGATCTCGCGAAAAGATTCCCAAGGGCGAAGCACGTTCGCGAGCGGATAGCCGACAGGCACGAATAGTTTCGAGACGTTGCGGCATCCCAAACCAAAATAACTGAACACGTCGATGCCTAGTCGATTGACATCCTCGTCCGACTCCGTACCGTCCAGCACCGCCACCGAGGTCCGGTTCTTGCGGATGATGTGCGGGTATTTGCTAAAGTAATACTCAAAATAACGCGAGGCATTGTCGCTGCCCGTGGCGATGATGGCATCAAAGCCCTTCAACTGCTCGCCGAATGCGATCCGTTCAGCAAACCGCGGCTCGATCTCAACAAGTTTGTCCACGACAAATTGGACGAGAGCGCTGTCTTTCGAGCTGCGCTTGATGAGGATGGAGTGACCGGCGATGAGCACACACAAAAAATCGTGAAAGCCTACTAAAGGAATGTTGCCCGCCATCACCACGGCGATCTTTTTGGAAACCACGGGTTCCAGGTCATAGGCCGAAGTCCACTGGCGAAGGCTTTCCGGGGTAAGAAATTTAGCCACTCCACTAACGGCCATTCGTACAGAATCCTCGGTAAACCACGAATTCTCATTCCGGGTTTTCCACGCTAACGATTGAAGCGCATCGTCACCCATTTCCCGCAGCATTTGGCCCAATTCACCAAAGGCGTTTAATCTTTCATCAACTTTCATATGTAGTAAACTTTTGCGGCGACGAGTCCGTTTTAAGAAATGTTTGGTGTACTTTTGTATGATAAACGGGTCAAAAATAGAAAAAGCATGGCAATAATGATTACGGACGAGTGCATCAACTGCGGTGCATGTGAGCCGGAATGCCCCAACACAGCTATCTATGAAGGCGGCCGGGAATGGAACTGGGCCGGGGGCACAAAGTTGGAAACAGTAGAATTGGAAGACGGTACGGCGATCGATGCAAAAACTGCACAAGCCCCGGTTTCCGATGAATTTTATTATATCGTTTCGGGAAAGTGTACCGAATGTTCGGGCTTTCACGAAGAACCTCAATGCGCAGCCGTTTGCCCAGTAGATTGCTGCGTGCCCGATCCTGACATGGTGGAGGCCAAGGAAGAGTTGCTCGCCAAAAAGGCCTGGTTACACCAGGAAGTAGAACAAGAATAATTTCTGAGATCTAAATAATCTTCGAAGGCGCTTGTCAAGATGGCAAGGCTATAGAAGAAGGCGCAAGAGCTGAGCGAAAGCTTCGATCTTGCGCCTTTTATTTTTTGTCGGGTGGCTCAGCGCATTTTTTCCCGCTTGATCAGGTAGGTCTGCAAAATGGTGTTGTAGTCGCTCTGTACGTCGGCTTCGATGAAGTCGATCTTGTATTGATTGCAACGCATCTTCAGCGCGTTGTAAAATCGCGTGGCCTCCGTTTTATAGTTCAGCTTTACCTCACCGGGGTTTAGCTTCAACTTATCGCCGCTTTCCAGGTCGATAAATTCCATAGGACGGTCTTCGAAATTGAAGTGCAGCTCCGTCTGGTTGTCCATCACGTGAAAGACGATCACTTCGTGCTTGTTGTGCTTGAGGTGCTGCAGGGCTTTGAAGAGGTCGTCGGTGTCTTCGGCACTGTCGAACATATCGCTGAAGATCACTACCAGGGAGCGCTTGTGGATCTTCTCCGCCAGTTCGTGTAGTACGCCGGCCACGTTGCTTTTTTGCAGCTCCTTTACCGGCGTTTCATCGATGTCGTTGAGCAAGCCCAGCATCTTGGTGAGGTGGGTAGCCGACGATTTCACCGGCGTCAGGGTCTTGACGGTGTCGGAAAACAGGCACAATCCCACAGCATCCCTTTGCCGGTGCAGCAGGTAGCTCAGGGCCGCCGCCGCATACTTGGCAAACCGGATCTTGGCCTTGGTGGCCACCGGATAAAGCATGGAAGAAGAGGTGTCGATGGCTATAAGACACCGCAAATTGGTCTCTTCCTCATATCTTTTCGTAAAAAGTTTGTCCGTCCGGGCATAAACTTTCCAGTCCAGATGGCGAGTGCTCTCCCCCTCGTTGTAGAGCCGGTGCTCGGCAAATTCCACGGAAAAGCCGTGGTAGGGGGACTTGTGGAGCCCGGTAATGAATCCCTCAACTAGTTGACGGGCAAGCAATTCCAGGCTTGCGTGCTGCTTTACGTCTTGCTGATCTATCTTCACAATCGTTTTAAAAAGCTGTTTTTACAATCCTGCCCTATTGTACGTTAACGGTCAAATGGATGGTTAAACGCACAAAACCGATTTAAAATATTAAATCGGTTGTTTGCAATGATTTTTCAAAATACTACCTTAGACTAAACCAAACATAAATCTAACCCTAAAAACTGAAGGATTGTGGAAGAAAATAAGACAAACGGCAGGGATGAAATTTACTCAACGAAAGTAAAAGCCGGTAAGAGAACTTACTTTTTCGATGTTAAGGCCACCCGTTCGAACGATTACTACCTGACCATCACAGAAAGTAAGAAGCGTTTCAAGGAAGATGGATTTACGTATGAGAAGCACAAGATTTTCTTGTATAAAGAAGACTTCAATAAATTCGTAGAGGCATTGAACAACACCGTAAACCACGTGAAGCACGAACTGATGCCAAATGTGGATTTCACCCAGTTCGATCACGTGCACGAACGCGAAGAGGCCGAAGCCGAAACCACCACAGCCAAAACACCTGGCCTGGACACAGAACTCAAGTGGGACTAAAACCTTTCTGAATGACACATACCTACCTAATCTAAATCCATAGGAGCCCCTGAGCAATCGGGGGCTTCTTTGTTTTAGGGCTTTTTCTACGACATTCCCGGCCGCACCCTCTTTTCCGCATTTTGAGCCCGCTGGCAGGCCGTTAGGATTTAATCGGCCCCGGGGTGTCCCGGTATGCGCCAGGCGGTTATATTTGCGGCCTGAAATTTATCGAAACAGACTTTTTATGGGACTTCAGTGCGGAATAGTAGGATTGCCAAACGTTGGAAAATCGACCCTGTTCAATTCCATTTCCAACAATAAGGCGGAGGCCGCCAACTTTCCGTTCTGCACGATAGAGCCCAACGTAGGCATTATCAGCGTGCCGGACCCTCGGCTCAAGATCCTGGAAGGCCTGGTGAACCCCCAGCGCGTGCTGCCCACCACCATCGAGTTTGTGGACATCGCCGGCCTGGTGAAGGGTGCCAGTAAAGGGGAGGGGCTGGGCAACCAGTTCCTGGCCAACATCCGCGAGGTAAATGCCATCGTGCACGTGATCCGTTGTTTCGAAAACGACAATATCGTCCACGTTGACGGCCGTGTCGACCCCGTTTCGGACAAGGAGATCATCGACACCGAGTTGCAACTGAAAGACCTGGAGTCGATCGACAAGAAAATCAACCGCGTTGAACGCGCTGCCAAAAGCGGCGACGTTAAAATGAAGAAAGAGCTGACCGTTCTCCAGCAATACAGGGAAACCCTTCTTGCCGGCAAGAACGCCCGGGCCCTCCAGGTGAGCGAAGAAGATAAAGCTGCCGTTGCCGACTTGCAATTATTGACCGCCAAGCCCGTTATCTATGTGGCCAACGTGGAGGAGGACTCCATTCATACCGGCAACAAACATGTCGATGCGCTCAAAGCCCACGTCCAACACGAAAATGCCGAAGTGGTTGTAATCAGCGCCGCAATCGAAGCACAGATCGCCGAGTTGGAGAGCCAGGAAGACCGTGAAGTGTTCCTCCAGGAGTATGGCCTGACCGAATCCGGCCTCAATAAGCTCATCCGCGCCTCGTACCATTTATTGGATCTTATCACATATTTCACCGCCGGCGAAAAAGAAGTGCGGGCTTGGACCATCCAAAAGGGCTGGAAGGCCCCCCAGGCAGCGGGAGTCATCCACACCGACTTTGAAAAGGGCTTTATCCGCGCAGAAGTCATTAAATTGGCTGATTATCAGAAATATAAGACCGAACAGGCCTGTAAGGAGGCCGGTAAAATGTCCGTTGAAGGCAAGGAATACGTGGTAGAGGATGGTGACATAATGCACTTCCGGTTCAACGTGTAAAGTTTTCCCTCAAAATTCATTAGAACCTTTCTGTTTTTTTCTTAGTTTTATAAACTGCTCATATTCAGTATTAAGCAGGCTTTTTGCTACGGTAATTTTTTAACCCCATTTAACTTTTTTGGGTTTGAGAACCAGAATTATTTTTTCGCTGAAAAACAGGGGTGCTTACGTTCCATTTCACCATCAATACTTGCTGGCGCAAGTGATCAAAGGGCTGCTCATATTCGGGCCCGAGAAAAGCTATGTGGAATTCAACCAGTATAACTTTTCCGGACTGAAAGGTCAGACCAAAGTAAGCCGCAAGGGTCTTCATTATTTTTCCGCAAAGGTCACGCTCGTGTTCGCCTGTTCCGACAAGGCGTTTATGGACTATTTCCTGGCGCGCCTTTTTGAACAAAAGGAAGTGATCGTCGGCAACATGCACCTGGTGCCCGAATCGGTAGAAGAAGAGGAGCCCGTAACGATCACCGACGAATCGCGCTTTCTCTGCATTTCGCCCATCGTCGTGATCCCGGCCACCTTCAACGACGAGAGCGGCAAGAAATTCGTGTCGCCCGAAAGCGACGAGTTTTCCGATCTGCTTTACGATGCCACGCTTTCGCGGATGGAAGCCACCGGCAAGTACACCGCCGAACAACTGGCCTCATTCTATAAATTCCAGATCGTGGCCGACCACGACTACATCCAGCGTATCCAAGCCTCGCATAAGAAATTTGCGCGTATTTATCCGTTATACGACAACGACGTCAAATTTGAAGTGCGTGGCTACACGTTCCCGTTCACGCTATACGCCGCCAAGGAAGTGCAGCAGTTCATCTATGAAAATGGATTGGGCTACTTCACGCACAAAGGCTTCGGCATGCTGGACGTGGCCAACAACGACTCCATCCACCGTGCGCCCCAGCACGACATGAACTACGCCTAGCGCGGGTTCTTATCCAATCGTATATAACCGATCAACAGGTCCGCACGGGGCTGGAAGGGTTTGTAATACACCAGGATCTCGTAATAATTCTCCGTTTCAAAATGACTGCCCTCAAAATAGTAGGGGGGCAGGGTAGATGATTTCACGAGGTATTGATAGTCGTACCAGCCTTGCTTTAACAAAACGCGCGCTGAATATTGGCTCTTGGCCGAGTCGTAATGCATCTTGTTGTCCTGGTTCAGGTTCCAGTAGTTGAAGGCACCTGTCACATACACGTCGCCGCTCACGGGCGGGCTGGACAACGAGAAATTCACATTCACATAGTTGGAATAGGCCAGCTCCTTGTTGTAGTCCAGGTTGTCGATGTTGTAGCCGCCATCGAGATCGTTGTATTGTGCGTAGGATTCGCCGTTGCGGCTTTTGTCTTTGGCGACGAAGGCGTCGAAAGGCTTTTGCTTTTTGTCCACATAGGCGATGTTCCGGCCCGGATAGTTGAGCGAGCGCAGGTCAAAAAAACGGAACTCGTTGCCGCCCCGGAACATCTTGGACTCATCGAAGAAGCGGTATTCCAGTTCTTTTTCAATGTCATGCACGAAACTGGGCTTGATGTCGCTGGCCATATTGTCCCACCGCTGGTTCTGGCGGATGTTCACGTGCACGTCGATCAGCGGGTTGTTGATGTCGAGGTTTTGATAGCTGATGCTGAAATTGAGTTGTTGGTTCAGGTTGGCCACGGTGCCCGGACCCAGCAGGTTGCCGTTGCTGGTGAAGCTCACCTGCGAATCAAACACCATGAAACGCTTGCTCAGCACGATGTCGCTCTTATCACTCCCGCGGTAGACGACCGCCACATAGTTGCCGGGGATCTTCACCCCGGGCAGGCCTACCCAGTAGTGTACAAAGGAAATGTGGGTATCAACCGAGAACTCGGAGTTATTGATGGGAAACTCGTTGTAGGTTTCTAGAAAATCCAGGTCCTGCAGGTCGGATTTGGTCCAGTCGTGGTTGCAGTGGACAAACTTTACATAGTAGGTGTCACGGTCGGGGCGCAGGTCGTCGAATTGAAGCAGCAGGTTCCATTGCCCGAGTGCCGTCACCGCGGGGGCGGCGGGGGCGCCGGTGGGGCCCAACTGGATGGTTTTGATCTGGGGTTCGTAGGCAAAGTCCAACAGCCTCAGTACTTTAGTATTACCGGTGGAATTCGACGAACTTTGTGAGATGGGTGTGCAGGCCGTCAGGCTGGCACACAGCAGGAAAAGATAGCTATACTTCATTGGCGTTAAAGATAACCATTTCCAACTTTTCCGTTAATGCGAGTGTCTAATGTGTAAAATGGCGGAATTATAAGAGTACATGCTCAGCGAACAAGAGCTCATTGAGGGATGTCGCAAAGGCAGCAGGGCTTTCCAAAAGGCTTTGTATGATCGCTATTGCCGAAAAATGCTGGTGGTATGCCTCCGTTATTCGAAAACAACCGCCGAAGCGGAAGACATCCTCCAGGAGGGGTTTGTAAAAGTATTTCAGGGCATAAAGGACTTCCGCCAGGAAGCAAAACTGGAGACCTGGATCACGCGCATTATGGTGAACACAGCCCTAAATGTTCAGCGCAAAAAACTATACCTCTATCCCATGGTGGACGTGGCGGAGATCAACCTGCCCGAAGAAGAAATGAGTATTTCCGGAATCCACTTTACCCAGTTGCTGGAGATGATCCAAGCCCTGCCGCAGGGATGCCAGATCGTGTTCAACCTCTTTGCTATTGAGGGCTACAGCCATAAAGAAATAGCAGAGTCATTGGGGATATCGGAGGGAACATCGAAGTCGCAGTTTGCACGGGCCAAGAGCTTGTTGCAGGCCAAGTTATTAAAGGAATCAACGTACTATGAACGATATGGAGAGGCGAAAATTTGAGGATGCCGTGAAAGACGCATTTTCGGGAGCCGAGGCGAGTCCGACCGAAACGGTATGGACGAACATCGAGCTGGACCTGGAACGCGCTGAGGGCGACAAGATGCGCCGCAGGATCGTCTTCTATAAACTGGTGGCAGCCGCCTCGGTTGCTTTTGCTATGTGTATGGCAGGTCTGGGCTATTACGCCGTAACGAAGAATGAATCCGGAGTAGGGGGCAATGCTTTGTCCATCAACAGCACACAAGGCCCCTTGCGCACAGAAGAAACACTATCCTCAGATGAAACTATAAGTAAATCGGTTGAAATATCTGATAATCAAAATAATATATCAGAATTAAGCGATAAAAACGAAAATGGATCGCAGACTTCTGCTGAAGATGGTGACGCTTCATTTACGCCGGAAACGTCGCGCGATGGCGATGTATTGATCGCTCAAGCCAAAAGGAATACTCCCACAAAAAACGGAACGGAGACACAGCAAGCGTCTTTTAAGTCACAGACAATCAATGATAAAGAGCAGATAACATCCAAATCGGTTCAACCTGTTCAACCCACGCTGGCAATTGCAGAAGCATCTCAGAAAGCAAATCATGGGGTGGCAGATTCCAAAACCGGGCTGACTGATACTAAGGCGAATGCCTCCAAAATCGCAGGAGAAAGTACTGTCCCTTTGGATAAATCTTCATCTTTAGCTTTAGTTAAATCAACTCAATCGTCTGATTATAAGGATTTAACGAAAGATAATTCAGCCTCTGGAAAAAATACAAATAGTGATACTTTTGCCCAACAGAACCAGCCATTGGTTGCCTCGGAGGAGGAATGGAACGGTTACAAGCCGTTTGTGTTTGCTGAGCGGAACCTGCCGCCATTCTATAAAATGAATTCTCCGAAACTAAAACTCCCTGGCGATCAGATCGATCCAGGCGAGCGACTCTTGGCTGAGCTGGCGTTGAAAGAGAAGGCTTATGCAGAAGAAGACAAGAAGGAAAAGCAACAGAAGTCGGAGAAGTTGTGGACGTCGGTGGGCTTTGCTGCTGGCGCATTTAACTCGCTCAACAGCAGCGTTTCATCTACCACCTCTGCAAGCTTAGCTGCATTTAATAGCCCGGCCTCCAATGGCAGCAATGTGGCCGATAAGCAGGCCAAGGCATCGGGTGTCTCCTATTCCATCGGTGTGAGCATGGGAGCTAAACTTTCGAAGCGATGGCTGATACAAGGCGGTGTGAACTACCTGACACAGTCCTCCAACTACACCGCTAACAGCGTCGTGGTTTATGACAATTTCCAGTCGCTCAAGGCGGAGTCTATCAATGCGTCCTATGGTGACATCACCCAACAGTCGCAGTCGGCGGATGCCAGCGCCAGAAATAAGAGCGCACCTACCTTCCCCTATTCGGTGAACAACAACGTCCAATTTATGAGCGTACCTGTGCAAGCGGGCTACCTGGTGATCAACCGGAAATTTGGACTGCAGCTGAACGCAGGATTGTCGACGGATTTGTTCCTCCAGAATACAATAACTCCCGAGGGTGGCAGTTTAGATAAGACAACCCAGGGAAGAGGGGACGATTCGCCGTATCGGTCGGTGAATTTTAGCGGTCTAATGGGAACAGAATTGAGTTACAAATTCGGACATCGTTATAGGCTTGCTTTGAACCCGGGATTGCGTTATCCCATCAACTCCGTATATAAGTCCGACATCGGTATTCAATCCACTCCGCTCACCTTTGATGTGGGCCTTCGGTTCCGCTACATTTTTCGCTAGCCTGTCCAACCTTTTAACGGATGGTTGTGTCTAACACGTAAACCCAAAAACCCACCGTTATATGGATACACTAGAGAACAGACTGCAGCGACGGATACATGTATCTCTGTATGCCTTGCTTTTTTTGACGGTACTCTTAGGGATCAGCGTCCTGTTGGAAGGCTGCTCCGACAAATGTCAACTGACCAGCGAGTATGCCTATTACGAGCCGGTCTACACTCCGATAGCCGAGCTGCGCACAAGCGTCCACGTAGAAGGCCCGAAGGCGTTGGAAGCCGTAGGGAAGATCTACTACAAAGGAGAGACCCTGTTTGTGAATGAACCCGGCAACGGCATCCACATCATCAACAACGCCGACCCGGCCCACCCGGTGGCGCAGAAATTTTTGAGCATCCCCGGCAGTTACGAACTGGCGGTGAAGGGCAACACACTCTATACAGACAGTTATGTGGACCTGGTGGCCTTCGACATCCGCGACCTGAACAACATTCATGAGATCGCCCGGCTGGAAAATGTTTTCACAAACGTGAGTTCCCTCGGTTTCACCGTCAATGCGAACGGTGTGGTGACCGACTGGGAGAAAAAGAAAATGGTGAATTTATCCGAACCCGACTGTGAAACGGTTTTGCAGCCCTGGGGCGGAGTATATTATGACGGCGGTATCGCGTTGTCGAGCTATGCCGCGTCGAACTTTAATGCAAAGGCCGCTATCACTCCGGGGACCGGCTCTGGCCCTGGAGTGGGCGGTTCTTTGAACCGGTTTGCCCTCAACGCGGGCCACCTCTATCTGTTGGACGGCCCTGATATGCAAGTGGTTGACGTGACCACGGAAAACAGTCCCGTGGCCAAATCGCGGGTGAGCGTAGCCTGGGGAATTGAAACCATTTTTCCATACGACAAGAATATCTTCGTGGGCTCCACTGCGGGCATGCATATCTTTGACATCTCCTCACCCGAGGCCCCGGTGAAAGTGAGCACCTATGAGCACATCCGGAGCTGCGACCCGGTGGTGGTGGACGGCCAGTATGCTTACGTCACCCTCCGGTCGGGAACGACCTGTCAAGGCTTCACCAACCAGTTGGAGGTGATCGATATTACAAACCTTGCCTCGCCCCAGGTCCTGAAGGTCTATCCCTTTACCAACCCTCATGGCCTCGGCATCGACAACAACACCTTGTTTATCTGCGACGGTGACGACGGTCTTAAGGCCTTCGACGCATCCGACATCAACGCCATCGACAAGCACCTCCTGGCCCACTACAAAGACATCAACGCCACCGATGTTATTCCATTCGAAGATGTGCTGATGATGATTGGCGCAGATGGCATCTATCAATATGACTATTCTGATGCTTCCAAGATCACGTTGCTCAGTCATATCGATATCGTCCCGCATGTCGACTAAACCTCGTCTTCTCTTTTTCCTGTTTTTACTCCTGACCTGCCAGGCGGTTGCGCAGACCGACAGTGTCGGACATGCCGGCAGAAGGATCCGGTACTGGAACAATTTCCTTTTGGGCGGTCTCCGCGGAGACCACAAAGAAGTATTTTTCTCATTTGCCACAACCCATGGTATTCGCCTGGGACGCCTGGCGGTGGGGTTGGGAACGGGCTTGGATGCCTATGGCGACTGGAAGGTGATCCCGATGTTTGCCAGCGCGTCGTTTGATTTTGCCCGGATAAAAAACGATGCCCTTTTTATCCAAATGAACGGCGGCTATGGCCGGGCCGTATATACGGGTGAGGATAGGATGGGTGTACCGGCTGGGATCGATAATGGTGGTGGGAAGATGTTCAATCCCATGCTGGGCTACCGGATCAAAGCCGACCGGTTCCGGATCTACGTTGCCTTGGGCTATAAGTTCCAGCGAAATAAATACACCTACGACTATAACTATCCGGAGGTCTTCGCGCCCGATGGCACTCCATACGAATATCCAAAGTATTCCGTTTTGGAGGACATGCAACGTTTTGTTGTGCAAATGGGCTTTGGCTGGCATTAGCGCCCGCCCGGATTTTTTTGTGACGGGTAGGCTAACCGGTTGTTTTTCATTGGGTTTATAGGCAACTTGAAAAGTGCGCACGACCCCCGCAGAAAGCATAGGTGCGCCTTACCATTCAATGTTTTATGTATGGAGAATGCAGTATTTCTGTGGGCGGGGTTTCATGGTTTTATTTTACTGATGCTGGTCCTCGATCTCGGTTTTTTTCGCCGGAGATCGCGCGAGGTAACCATTCGAGAGGCGCTCGCCTGGAGCGGTGTATGGATCTCGCTGGCCCTTCTTTTCAACCTCTTTATCTACTATTACTTTGACAGCGGGAAGGCCTTAACATTCTTTACGGGGTACCTCATCGAGAAATCACTGAGCGTAGACAACATCTTTGTGATCATCGTCATTTTTTCCTACTTCCATGTACCAAGCGCCTATCAGCACAAGGTATTGTTTTGGGGTATTTTGGGGGCGCTGGTGATGCGTGTTATTTTTATCGTGACCGGCATCGGGCTCATCCATCATTTTGAATGGCTCCTTTATGTTTTCGGGGCCTTCCTCGTTTTCACGGGTATAAAGATGCTGGTGCAAGACGAGGGGAAAATCCAGCCCGAGAGAAATCCCCTGTTGCGGCTGGCGCGCAGGATCTTTCCCGTCACCCGGACATTTAGGGGCGATCGCTTTTTTATCATCCGGAAAGGAAAGTATTGGGCCACGCCATTGTTCCTGGTGGTGATCCTGATCGAGACCACCGATCTTCTTTTTGCCTTGGATTCCATTCCGGCCATTCTCTCTATTTCCAACGACCCGTTTATCGTCTACACGTCTAACGTGTTCGCTATACTCGGGCTGCGCTCCCTGTATTTCGTGGTGGCCGGCGTGGAAAAATATTTTGTTTATCTCAAGTATGGGCTGTCGGCCATCCTGGTATTTGTGGGAGCCAAAATGGGTATCGCCAATTGGTTTGAGATCCCGGTGACCGTGTCCCTGATCGTGATCGCCGCTATCCTGGCCGTTGCCATGCTGGCGTCGGTTGTGGTGCGGAAGAAGGAGGGAGGGTCTGAATCGGATCTGCCTACGGTGCGCTGATCTGGTCGATCTCTTCGGCCAGGGCTTCCCATTTTTTATTGGCTTGTGCCAGGTCTTCCTGCACTTTTTTGAAATCGGCCTGGGTACTCTTTAATTTCTCCACGTTGCTGAACACCTCGGGGGTGGCCAGCGCCTGCTCAATGGATGCCTTGCGGCCTTCCAGTTGGGTGACGAGGTCTTCGGCTTTTTTCAAGTCCTTCTCCAACATTTTCAGCTTGGCGTCCACAGAAGGCGTGTGGGTTTGCTTTGGTTTGGGTTCGTCGGCTTTCTTTTGGGCTTTGGGAGGCTCGACCTTTTTCAAACCACTGGCTTCATTTTTCTTACGCCAATATTCGTATTCGTCGTAGGTTCCGGGATATTCCTTGATCTGTTTGTCTTCGATATACCAGATCTTGTTGGCGATCTGCGAAACAAAGTGACGGTTGTGCGACACGACCACAAAGCTGCCCAGGTATTGTTGCAGCGCCTGGATCAGGATGTTTTCGGAGATAAAATCCAAGTGGTTGGTGGGTTCATCCAGCAACAGGAAGTTGGCTTCGGAAATAAGCGTCTTCGCCAGCGCTACACGCGATTTCTCTCCCCCCGACAATACTTTGATCTTCTTAAAGACATCTTCATCCGAAAAAAGAAAACATCCCAATACACCGCGCAGCTCTTGCTCGGATTTGCCCGAGCCCGCCTGCTTCAGCTCTTCCAGGATCTCGTTTTCCAGGTGGAGCGATTCCAATTGATGCTGGGCAAAGAACGCCTGGATGACGTTGAAGCCCATGATGCGTTCGCCATCTACCGGCTCGGTATTGGAGAGGATGCGCAGCAGGGTGGACTTTCCTTTTCCGTTGGCGCCGATCAATGCGATCTTGTCGCCGCGTTCGATGGAGATGGAGGTATGTTTCAATATTTCCAACGGGCCGTAGGCTTTGGACACATCTTTCAGGGTGACGATGAAGCGGCCGGGCTGCTGGTTGAATTTAAATTTAAAGTTAACGGCGGCCGTGTCGTCCACCACTTCCTCGACCAGGTCCATTCGTTCCAGCGCTTTTACGCGCGACTGCACTTGGCGTGCTTTGGTGGCTTTGGAACGGAAGCGTTCGATGAAGCGTTCGGTTTGTTTTATTTTTTGTTGTTGATTCTCGTAAGCGCCTTGCTGGATTTCCTGACGAAGCTCTTTTTCTTCCAGGTAGAAGCTGTAGTTGCCTTCGTAGGTGATGAGCTGTTGTTGCGTGACGTCCACGATCTTGCTCACCACGTTGTCGATGAAGGTTCTGTCGTGCGAAACGATCATGACGGCGCCTTCGTAGCTTCGCAGATAGTTTTCCACCCATTCGATGGAGGGAAGGTCCAAGTGGTTGGTTGGTTCATCGAGCATGAGCAGCGACGGCTTTTCCAGGAGCAATTTGGAGAGCATGACGCGCATCCGCCAGCCGCCGGAAAATTGTTTCAGGGGGCGGTGGAGGTCGGCGGTGGCAAAGCCGATCCCTTCCAGCACTTCCTCTGCTTTGGATTGGATGGTATAGCCGTCGAGGTGGTCGTATTTTTCCTGGAGCTTGGAGAGCTTTTCTACCAGGGCGTCGGAATATTCGGTTTCGAGGGTTTTAATGACATGTTCCATCTCCCGTTCGATGTCCACCACCTCTTTGAAGGCGCCCATGGCCACGGTGAGGATAGAGTCTTCGGTTTGATAGGAGAGCAGGTCCTGGTTGAGGAACCCGATGGTGCAGTCGCCGCTTTTGCTCACGGAGCCCGCGTCCAGCTTGAGTTCGCCGTTGATGATCTTCAGCAGCGTGGATTTCCCCCGGCCGTTGAGTCCGATGAGGCCGATCTTGTCCTTGGGTTTGATAAACATGCTGGCGTTCTCATACAGGGCACGGCCGCCGATAAAATACGAAATGTTGGAAACTGAGATCATGGCGCAAAAATAATCAAGGATTGCCAGGATTCTGGCTCCTTCGATTTTTAAAACTTACAACACGTGTCCAGCCTAAACCATTCATAAAAGAGGGTGTTTAATGACACCGGAAAGCTCTAAATTTCAACTTTCACCCGAAAAAAAAACTATGATAACCCTGAAAACCATTCCTGCCGCCCTGTTGGTCGTTATGCTGGCCTGTGGTAACTCCACGGAAGTGAGACCACCCGAATCCAAGGCCGACGCCAGCGCACCGGCCCTGACCGGCTATGCGGCCACCTTGCCCCTGGACAAAGTAAAGCTCCCCGCCGGTTTCAAGATCGACGTATATGCCGAAGTGGAAGATGCCCGTTCGCTAGCCATAAGCCCCTCGGGCGTGGTCTACGTGGGTAATAGAAATAAAGACAAGGTATACGCCCTCAAGGACACCGACGGCGACTTCAAGGCCGACAAGAAGTGGGTGCTGGCCAGCGGTCTGAACATGCCCAACGGTGTGGCCTTCCGCGACGGCGACCTCTATATCGCAGAAGTGAGCCGCATCACCAAGCTCCCGGCCATCGAATCCAAGCTCGACAATCCACCCGCACCGGTCGTGATCAAAGACGACTATCCCAAAGAGACCCATCATGGCTGGAAATACATCGCGTTTGGCCCCGATGGCAAGCTGTATGTGCCCGTAGGCGCTCCCTGCAACATCTGTGAATCGAAGGACGAGATCTTTGCCAGCATTACGCGCCTCAACAAGGATGGCTCGGGTCGCGAGATCTTTGCGCAAGGTGTGCGCAATAGCGTGGGCTTCACCTGGCACCCGGTCACCAAAGAACTGTGGTTCACCGACAACGGCCGCGATATGCTGGGCGACGATGTGCCCTCGTGCGAGCTCAACCTGGCGGCAAAACCGGGGATGCATTTCGGATATCCGTATTGTCACGAAGGCGGTATAAAGGATCCGGAGTTTGGCGACAAGCGACCTTGTTCGGAATTTACGGCGCCTGCCGATAAGCTCGGGCCGCATGTGGCTCCGCTGGGGTTGAAGTTCTATACCGGTACTATGTTTCCGGCATCCTATAAAAATCAGTTGATCGTTGCTGAGCATGGCTCGTGGAATCGCAGCAAGAAGAGCGGGTATAACCTGAGCTTGGTGAAGTTGAATGGTAATAAGGTTACGGGTCACGAAGTTTTTGCCAGCGGTTGGATGGATGATGCCACGCAAAAAGTGTGGGGGCGGCCTGTGGATGTTCTTTTACTGCCGGATGGATCGATGCTGGTTTCGGATGACCAGGCGAATGTGATCTACCGGATTTCGTATAAGAAAGGTTAAACGTCTCACCTTCGCTAAAGCTTCGGCGAACAAAGAAGAAGCAAAGGGGGGGGAAAACAACCCGCGGCGGTAGTTGTGGGGGGCGGGGGGCGCAGGGGGGGGTGGGGGGTTTATATTAATTTTTTATACGACAGCTAA
>CBIHQM010000089.1:0-17383 GCA_966211885.1 uncultured Chryseolinea sp. | reverse complement strand
GAAGAAAATTTTCACGGTCGCAATGCTGGCCCTGTCACTGGCGGGGTATGCTCAGAAGATTAAAATTGTGGAAGGAAGCCTGGCTCCTTTAAAAGGTCAAAAGTCTGTCAACACGCAGTTCACGTACAACGACATGCTGATTGGCGGGAAAAGCATCCCCGAGAAGGAATACCTTGATAAACGAAAAAGTGAACTTAATGAAAAAGAACCCGGCCGCGGCGACAAGTTTGCGGAAGCCTGGGTCAATGACCGCAAAGAGCGTTTTGAGCCACAATTCCGCGAATTGTTTGCCAAGTACTCTGAGATGTCCTCGGTAGACGAAAAGGCGCAATACACCATCATCTTCCACACCACCCGCACCGAAGTAGGATTCAACGTAGGTGTAGCCAGCAAGCCTGCCTACATTGATGCCGAAGCAACGGTGGTTGAAACCGCCAACCCTTCCAAAGTAGTGGCCAAGATCACCATCCTCAAAGCATTGGGCTACCAGGCTATGGGTATGGACTGGGAAACCGGCGCACGCCTGACGGAAGCTTATGCGAAATCCGGCAAGGAGCTCGGTAAGCTTGTCGTGAAAGAGGCGAAATAGTCGACCAGCCAAAAATTAATAACCCCAGGCTTTAGCCTAGTCTATGCACACATTATCGTGATTTTTCCTTGGAAAAAGGCGAGTTCAAGATGTTAAACTGAATAAGCCCGTAGGGCTTGAGTGCAATTTTTTTTTCAGTTCATGTGGAGCTAAGCCCGAGGGTAACCTCTTATGAGGTTGTGGTGCATGGTCACTGTTATTCAGCTCCGGGCGATCCAGGCTAACGTAGGTCTTGAATTAGCCTTTTCCCAGAGATAAATGTGTACATAGACTAGGCCTTGCCAAGGTTAAAAGTAGCCTCCCCGGGCTTTAGCCTTGACCACACATACGCAAGACTATCTAATAAAAATACTTTACTATTGCTCCCGACACACACAATCCGGACGGACAAATGACGTTGTCACGATAGAAGGTGATTGGGTTTTACGTTATGGATATGAGATGAATCGTCTATCGCCTCACTGCCATACGGCTAGTGTTGACAAGTTTCGCATAATAACCGTGGGGCCTCTACAATGACTCAGACATTCGTTGTCCGACCACAACGCTACACGAATTAACCCAGGATAGTTACAACCAAAGAAAAAAGCTAATGAGAGCTAAAATTTTATTTCTTGTCCTGTGCATTACCTACCATTCGAACTGCCAGACCTTACAAGAGACTCACGTCATCATTGGAAAGACGTACTTCAAAGGCGCAACCAATGCCAAATGGAATGAAGTTCAAATAATAAATGAACTACAGCACGAGGTAGAAGATATCGAAATATTCTATCGCTGCAACTCAGTCGCAAAAATTGCTAAACTATCTGCCGATAGTGAGCAAATCATAAGGTTTAAAAAATCCAAGGGCGACACCGTCAATACCATTACCATTAAAGCATTAAACCTAACCGATTCAGTCCGGAACACGGATTTAGTATCGTTTAATATTCATGAACTGAAGATCGTTCATGATCGATTTTCAATTATACCCTTTAAAGAATCCACCCTTGAAATGACGCCGGCCGCAGCCGGAGAGTTACACTTCATCGCCGGGCTGGTCGCCACGACAAGAGCGTCTACGTCTGTTGAAATCGTTCTGGAAGGTTTAAGCTCCGAGCAGGAATACCGGGCCGACAAAACCATCGGTTTGCGTCGCGCCAAAGTCGCTATCGACACCCTTGTGAAACGATGGAATATTTCACCCCATAAATTTCTCATCCGGGATGAGATCCCCAACAGCAACTCCAGCATTGGCGTTCATTACCAAATTATTTCGCCCTGCACGTGCGGGGAAGTATCATCCGCTGATGAGGATCTCTATTTTCAGCAGTTCAAAAAAAAGATCAAGCGCAAGAAGAATTGATGCGACCAGGCCGCTGGAATGATAAAGGCGATTAAAAATCAACTAAATTTGAACGGCAGGAAGCCACACATCATTCACTAAATATTGCCGATAAGCGACTCCAAAAATGCGCCCTTCCGTGAAATACATTCTTGCCCTGGCACTTTTTGCTCAACCGACGCTGGCCCTTGCCCATGGCGAAGAAGTACTAGTAACATTTCTCTTGGAATTCCTGGTGTTAGTGGCCTTTGTTTTCGCCCTTTTTAAAATCAATTTAAATCGAACTGGCAAGCTGATATTTGGAGCCGTATTCACGTTGGCCTTTGTTCTACTTGAGATCGGCGTAGAACGCCTGCCCTATATTGAATATCAGAACACGATCAATTTGTTAGTCACCAGTGTTCCACTCACTATTGGATCCATTTGTTACTTTACCCTGAGGAGTCGATTTGGGAAGAAGTGAATGGCGCTTCGACGACCGCGGGTAGCCATGCATGACCGATGGCCTTCGATGGCCATAGCTTTTTGCGAGAGTGATGTTGACGTTCTTATGAATTTTTTTAACTTGAATAAGACACGGCTCGCGTGTGCGCCCCGAGGTTGGATGCAAGTATGAATATTGGCGGGTGCTCTTGGTCAACAGTAAGCAACTCAAACCCACCCTACCATGAAGCATATCCTCACCCTTTTGCCACTGGTGCTTTAGGCCGGCTGCTCTCAACACAAAACTGTAAACCAAGTAACCGAAGAAGCGGCCATTCGAACCAGCCTCGCCGACTGGCCGGAAAAAACGAAAGCCGGCGACCCTGGATTCTACTGGTCCGAAGATGCCCTGGTAATGGGCCCGGGCCGGCCTATTATTCAAGGAAAACCCAGATATTCAAAACATGTTGGTGTAGCCCCCTCGTACCGGGGAAATATTTCCCCACCTTCCATACCCGGAAGGCAGAATCTCTTGATTTATTCAAAACAGTTAGCATTGGAACTCCAACTATCGTAGCTTGAGTAACGGTCATGCAGGCTATTTCATCAAATCCCTCTCCCTATGCTCATCATAAATGTTGACGACGATGCGGACGACCGGGAAATGTTTTGTGAAGCACTGCACGTCATCGATGAATTGATTTCATGTACCCAACTAGACAGCGGCCAAAAGGCGTTGGAATTTCTTCGTTCTCATCCGGAGACACCCGACTTCATTTTTGTTGACATCAACATGCCCAAAATGAATGGATACGAATGCGTTTACGCCATTCGATCTATTGACCACTTGCAGCATGTGCCCATCGTAATGTTCAGCACGGCTTTTAATCCCCATCTTCAGCACCCCGAAGAAAAGAATGTTACGTTCGTTGCGAAATCGAGCCGGTTTAACGAATTGGTCGAAAGTATCAAAGCGTTGATTCTCGTTCCTAGTCCTCCGGCAGAAAGATCCTGAAGGTGGCGCCCAGGCCCTCCTGTCCCTCTGCGGCAATGATGCCGCCGTGGTCAGCCACAATTTTTTTACAGATCGCCAGCCCCATGCCCGAGCCGCTCGCTTCGGGTTTGTCGTTGAGGCGCTGAATACGTTGAATATTTTTGCCACGTACTTTTGGTCGAACCCAATGCCGTTGTCCCTCACGCGAATGCACGCATACTGCTTTTCGCGTCTCAATCCATACTGTGTGTAGTGCCCCGGCGTCACTTCTTCTCCGGTGACGTCGATCTTCGATTGGCCGTTGCTGAACTTTAGTGCATTGCTGATCAGATTGTAAAACAACTGATCCATTTGGGGTGGATTGGCCTTCACAACGGGAAGCGCATTTGTGTTGATGGCAGCATTTTTCTCGGAAACCAGGAGCTCGAGATCTCTCAAAACATTTTTAATCGTCAAATTAATATCCACCAGCTCCAGTTGCCCTCCCACGCCCTTCAGTACAACGAAGTAGCGAAGAAGATCTTTCAGAAGCGTCGACATGCGCACGGTCGTGGCGTTGATCTTCTCAACATATTTTTGCTCGTAGGCATCCAGGTTTTTATGATCGGCCAGGTAATTGGCAAACGTTTCAATTTTCCGCAACGGTTCGCGCAGATCATGACTGGAGATAAAAACAAATTGTTCAAGCTGCTCGTTGAGCGATTTCAATTCCCGGTTGGCCAATTGAAGGTCGCTCACATTGTTGAAGGCAAGCAAAAGGAGTGTTTCCTCGCGGTCTGTATTGGTGAGCCTATAGGCGTTGACGTTGAAGAAAAGTTCTCCGGCGCGTGGAAAGAAGTGTCTGAATTCAAATTCGAGGTAGCTGGTCTTCCGTGCCAGCAGGGCGTTCAAATGATTGCGAAGCTCGGGTATGTCCCAGGCGTCTTCGCCCAGTTCATAAATAAATTTCCCCTCTGTTTTTTCCGCCACTTGTTTGAAGGTGTCATAAAACGATTTGTTGGCAAGGCGCACTTGCAAATTGGCCGTGAGCACTAAAAATGGACTGTTCACCGTGTCGACGATGGCTTGCGCATAATTTTGTGACTCCTTTAGCTCGACATTGCGTTTTTGTAGTTCTTCATTTATCGTGGTGAGCTCCTCGTTTGCCGACTGCAACTCTTCTTTGGAGGTTTCCAGTTCTTCGTTCACGCTTTGCAACTCCTCGTTGGAAGACAGGATCTCTTCGTTGTTGGCCTGCAGTTCTTCGTATGTGGTTTCATACTCCTCGTTGGTAGTGCGAATCAACTCACGCGATTCCAGGAGTTCTTCCTCCAATCTTAGAATCACTTTTTGCTTCTTATCCCCCGTCAGTGGTGGCTTCTTTCCCCCTTTTTCTTTTTGGGTGGGTGCCTGGGTTTCTTTGAAAACGACCAGGAAGAATATTTCCTGCTCTATCTTCCTGGGAATGACTTCAATGCCTATTTCGGATCTCACCTTTTGATTGCGCAGCGGTATTCTCTCCTTCGCCACCGGCCGTGGCGTTTTCTTGGCTTGTTGCAGCAATGTACGCAGGTCGACCAGCAGGTCCTCGCGAATCATCTTCAGTACGTTGAGACTCGCTTTGCCAACACCCGGCGCCAAATAGGGAGCCGTGATGCCGTAGAATTGAATAATGTTAAGGCTTTGGTTCAACACAACGCATGGACTCACAAAGCGGGCGATCAGGAGTTTACTCACTTCACGCTCAATGTCGGATTGAGGCGACCGGTCCATTTGCAAAGCTTCATTCCGCTGAAGGGCCTCCGCGGGGCGCGTGGAGAAATCTACACGCGAACCACCCGTGTCTTTTCGCGAATAGATCCTGATCTTTCTATCCAAGGGATCAAAAAGTTCACTCGCCGCGCCGATGGTTTCGGATTTACCCAGGAAGAGATATCCCGAGGGTTTAAGCGCGTAGTGGAAGACTTGCAATATTTTCCGTTGCGGCTCACTTTCCAGGTAGATCAACACATTCTGGCAGCTAATGATATCCATGCGCGAAAACGGCGGATCGTTTAGCAGGTTTTGTCTGGAGAACACGCATGCCTCGCGTACGTGTTTGGCAATTTGGAAGTGGCTATCAACCTTTTTAAAATAGCGCTTCAACTGCTGGGGCTTCACGTTCTGCAAAGCACTCAACGGATAGATGCCTATGCGTGCTTTTTCAATGGCCTTGCCATCGAGGTCGGAGGCAAAGATCTGGAACGGCATGCTGATTTCTTTTTCTTCGAGGTATTCCATCAAGGTAATGGCGATGGAGTAGGCCTCTTCTCCCGTGGCGCAGCCCGGCACCCAAATGCGAACGGGGTCTGATGTTTTCCGGCCGGTCAAGATCGAACGAAACGCTTTTGAAACCAGCACCCGGAAGAAATCGGGATCGCGAAAGAAATGCGTCACGTTGATTAGAAAGTCGTTGTAGAGCGCCGCTATTTCCGCTTCATCCGTCTGCAGTATGGTGAGGTAGTCGTCGAGCGCGAGTACTTTCTTTAAGGTCATCCTGCGAACAATGCGCCGGTGGACACTCGCCTGTTTATAATGCTGAAAGAAATCGACACCTGTCTTCATGAGCACCAGGTGGAGAATCTTTTTCAGGGTTGCCTGGTCGTCATGAATGGCGTTATCGGTACCATTTCCTTTACCGTTTGCCGGGAGTTTGGTATGCGGAAGCTTTACAAAACGCGCCAGTTCTTTGGCGATCTCCGCCGGCGACAGCATAAAATCAGCATATCCAGAGTCGTATGCATTCTTAGGCATGTCCGGAAATTTTGCCGACTGATCCTGAGCGAAGGTAATGCCTCCCTCTGCCTTGATGGCCTTCATGCCCAGCGTTCCGTCTGTTGCCGTTCCGGACAGGATCACGCCGACGCTATTATTCTTATAGATAGACGCCAACGCCGTTAGAAAATAGTCGACGGCAAAGTTTCCGATGGCCGTTAATGAGCGGGGGGCAAGCTTGAGGTGGCCATCCACCAGGCTCATAAAGGTATTCGGCGGAATGACGTACACATGGTTGGCCATGACTTCCATGCCGTTTTTCACCGTATGCACCTTCATTTTTGTCTTTGTTTGCAGGATCTCGGCCAGGGCGCTTTTATGATTGGGCGAGAGGTGCATCACCAGGACATAGGCCATGCCCAACGCCGGATCGAGGTGTTGTAAAACGCTGATAAATGCTTCAAGTCCACCGGCGGAGGCGCCAAACCCAACAATGGGGAAGGGTTTTGGTGGCGGCGTGGGCTTAGATGTTCTTTTTACCGGTTTTTCTTTTGTCGCGCGAGGTTTTGTCTTTTTCAATGGTGGGTAAACTTGTACGTAAACTCAGTGGCAACGAAACACGCTGCCTCTGCCTCAATATACAAAGATGTAGCCGGAATCTGGCCTTTGTTCACAAGAAGCTTCCTTCCAGGTGAAAATGTTCAGAAAGAAGGTCTTGAGGTCATTTGAGCTATTCGTTCCACAATGCATTCTTACAACAAACTATTCCGGGAGTTTCGACTTGAATAAAAATACTCATGTGCCTTGCAAATTCCCCTTTCAAATTCTTTCGAAACGCTTCAAACGAAGATTTAGCCAGATACTGTTCCCGCCATTTACAACCTTTGGCAAGATTCTCAGGAACGCTATGACCTGTTCACGAACACCTTCATAGAAAAGACGTCATTGCCCATCTTCAACAAAAGCCACGCAGGAGCTTATGCGTACCCCTGTGGGTGATTATCCCGAGGGAAGAGAGAGAAAAAAAATATCTCATTTTTATTTGCAGCTTTCCTGAATCGTTCAATCCTCAATCGAAACACTTTCCGCTTTCCTCTATTGAATTAATGACTCTTGAATATTTTTTCCGGTAATCACGCGGCGAAAGCCCGGTGATCCGCTTAAAGATCATCCGGAATGTTTTCATGTCTTTATAGCCCGCCGCAACCATCACTTCATCCAAGGGCCAATCTTTATCTTCCAATGCCTTTTTAGCCGCTTCGATCCGTACACGTTGAAGATATTCTATCGGTGTGTTGTTGGTAGCCGCTTTAAACCGCCGGACAAAATTTCGCTTCCCGGTATTGGATTGCGCAGACACTTCCTCGATGCCAATGTCGGTTGAATAATGCTGTTCGATATAAAGCTGAGACTTTAGAATTTCACTGTCCTTATGTTGATGTTGACCTGTAAATACCGCAAAGTGTGCCTGGCTTATCTGATCGATATCCACCGAGAAACGTTTGCTGATCCAAAGGGCAGCCGCTCTTCCGCAAAATTTTTCGATCAGGTATAGGACCAGCTTTATGGACGAAAAAGCTCCGCCACTGGTATAAATTCCCCCCTGGTCGGTAATGACCATGTCTGATTTTACTTTAACAAATGGATATAGTTGTTGCATTTCATCTGCAGCTGCCCAATGGGAGGTGGCGATCTTGTCATCCAGCAGACCGGCTTCCGCCAGGAAGAAGCTTCCCACACAGAGGCTCGCGACCTCCGTTCCTGACTGATGCATTTTTTTTATCCAGCTGGTGATGGCTTTATTCTTTTTTAGAATTGACCGGTTCTCTCCCCTAAATCCCGGGACGATGATCAAATCGGTTTGGGTCACTTCATCCATGGTAACATAGCAGATAAACTGTGCGGGGACATCCAACTGTATATTCTTTACTTTTTCGCTGACCAACTCCAACTTAAAAGCAGGTGGTTTTCCCGCTTGCTCAAAATACCAGTTGGCCCCGGTGAACAGATCGATCACACCGGCAACGGACGACGAGTAAACATTTTCATGAATTAACAAGGAAACTTTTATCATGGCATTTTGTGATTTTGACATCGCAAATCTATCAAGGTTTTATGTCATTAATGCCCCCCTAAAAAGTCGCAAATGCCGGTTTTATTCTTGTTACTCTCCCGGCACTTTTGCCCTTAAAAAAAAGTCAAATAAATTCACAGATTATGACAACAAAAAAAGAGCAACAGCCGATTCAAAAACCAAGCAAGGAAGTCGAAGAAGTAGGCAAGTGGTGGCGTACGGCCGCGGCCGCATCGCGTGGACATACCAGCATTGATGAAGCACGTGACTTTAATGAAAATTGGGCCGGCCTCACCGCAGAGCCGGGTGGTGTGGACTATATTGAAGTAGATGCCGGTGGGGTGCCCGCCATGTGGGCGGTTCCGAAAGGATGTACAGCGAACCGGGTGATCTTATGCTTTCATGGTGGTGGTTTTTTCTCGGGCTCCATGTATACACACAGAAAGCTCTACGCCCATTTCGCGAAAGCGATTGGTTGCCGCGCTTTGATCTTGCATTATCGCCGCACGCCCGAACACATCCATCCAGCGCAGGTCAATGATGCAGTAGCCGCTTATGAATGGCTGCTGAACCAGGGAATCGTGGCAAAGCATATTGCGCTTGTGGGAGATTCCGCCGGTGGTGGCCTTGCCATCACTACGTTGTTGCTGACTCGTGACAAGGGATTGCCCCTGCCCGCGGCAACGATGCCCTTTTCGGCGTGGTTTGACATGGAGGTAACAGGGAAGTCGATGGAGACCAATGCAGAAAAAGACCTTCTGTTTACGGCGGAAGGGATAAAAGAAATGGCGGGCATGTTGCTCGGAGCGAACGGCGATCGAAAAGACCCCTACGCAAATCCCCTCTACGCTGACCTGAGCGGACTTCCACCGGTCTATCTGCATGTCGGTGGCGATGAAATGCTTTTGGATGATAGTACAAGATTTGCAGAACGCGCACGGGCATTCGGCGTGGAGGTGGGCCTCGATATTTTCCCCGGCATGCAACATTCTTTTCAAATGGCCGCCGGTCGCGCGCCCGAAGCGGACGCTTCCATCGCCCGGTTTGTGGACTGGGTCAAACCTAAGCTCGGACTGTGATCACATTCGTAGTGAAATCAACCACAAATCTTACACACGATGTATGAACCCTGCGGTTCAACATCTCGCCATCTCCACGGCTTCTACATTTGCCCCTGCTAAACCCTGGTACGTTAATTTTAAAAAAATACATTGCAATGGCACAGTATGTAGCATTTGATGCAAACGTTGAAGTGATGGGCCAGACGATCATCTCGGTAGTGAACGCGCTGCCTACAGGACAAGAAACACGGATGGCGATCCTAAAACGACACAAGATCGTACCCCAGGAAGGTGTGTGGTATAAGCAACAATCCTGGCTTGATGCCTTCAAAGAGATGGCCACCGAAATTGGAGACAGAACGCTTTTCGCTATCGGCAAGGCCATTCCGGAACACGCGGTATTTCCGCCACAGATCGACAATCTTCAAAAAGCCTTGTCGGCCATCGATGTGGCCTACCAGATGAACCATCGCCATGGCGCGATCGGCAAGTATGCGCTCACGCATTTTGATGAAAAGAAACGTGAAGCCACTATGGTCTGCAACAATCCTTACCCCAGCGAGTTCGATCGCGGCATCATCAGCGCGATGTTGCGTCGTTTCAAGCCCAAGGATTCATTCAAGTATGATGTCGTAACAGACCTTTCAGCAAAGAGCAGAATAAAAGGCGACGACAGCTGCACTTACGTTGTGACCTGGTGATCGGCTAACAAGCCTCCAGGCAACAACAAAAGGGACTGCGATCGCTAGCAGTCCCTTTATTTTTTGTCACCGACTTTTTACGTTATTTTCTCACCACGCGCACAAGTTGTGTACTCGTTCCAAACTGGATCTTTGCCAGGTAAACCCCAGGTGTGAGGTCACGAAGGTCGAGTTGCTGGCCATTCCAGGTGGCCGATACTTCTGCTTTGCCCAGCACATCAAAGACTTGAATGTTGTCTATGGGGCGTTCGCTTTCCACATACACGCTGCTGGCTGATGGATTGGGATAGAGTGTGAATGCGATCTGCGGGGCTTCGACGCCAACGATCCGTGCCACCACCAGCGTGCGGGTAACGGGAGTAGCCTCTTCAAAATGAGCGTCACCCGTTTGTGTGGCGGTGATGTGGGCGATGCCGGTGTTGCTCAGCGTTACCTCGTCTTCGTGGATGGTGGCCACGGCTTCGTTATCGGACGTGAACGTCACCGGGAGGCCTGAACTGGAAACCGCATCGAGGGTAAAATGGATGTCGTAGCGTTCTTCTTCGGCAAGGTTGAACGCGATCGACTGCAGGGCTTTGTTGATGACGAGCACCCGGGTAGACCTGGCCTCCAGGTAAGTGTCGTTCTTCGGCTGCACCACGGTGATCTGAACTTGTCCAACATTCTTGATGACGATCTTGCCGTCTACGATCACGGCTATGTTCTCATCTGCGCTGCTCGCGATGATGGGAAGGTCCGTGTCGGTGGTGGCAACAAAACTCAACGGCAGGTCGCCATAGCGGCTTATGGGCAAATCGTGAAGCACCAGGTTTTGTGAAAGGAAAAGATCCTCCAGTGTGGCCGACATGCCGCTGGATGTCGGTGTGAAGTTGACCGCCTTGTTGCGTTCGGTAATGTCTACCGCGAAAGGTTCGGCCATCTGCGGCTCATCCAGCGGCAACGTTACGTACACCTGGTAGTGATCGCGGGGAAGATTTTTAAACTCGTAGTAGCCCGTAGGGTCCGTGAAGGTATAGCCCACCACTTGTCCCGATGCCGACAGCAGCAAGATCCGGTAGAAAGAGTGGTCCACTTCCAGGGGGCCGATGTCTCCATTGCCGCTGCGCCCGTTCGGAGGGGTGGAAGCTGAAGCCACGCGGCCGCCAATCACCCCGGGACCGCTGCCCAGGGATTGTATCTTGAGGGTTTCAAACACAACTTCCATATTGGCGCTGGCGGTGAAGAAGGAGCTTCCGTTTAGCATCACCGTCTTGCCATACACGGTGGGCACATAGCCTTTGAAGACGCTGGAGTCGGGAATGAAGTAGAGCGTGTGGGCATGATTGTCGATCCCGAAACTGAAGTTGTTGCTGCCGGCCAGGGTGGCTTGCTGCACAAAGCTGACCACACCGTTGTCGCCTTTCTCATACAGGAACATCTTTCCTTGTGTGAGCGGCGTGCCGTCCTCGCCCACCGCGGTGCCGGTAAGGGTGTATTGAACTTTTTGGATCACCAGGTCGATGGTGGTGAGGGCAGGCGTGAACGTGTAGCTGGGGATAAGCTTCACTTTGTAGGTGCCGGGGGCCAAGGGTTGGGAAAGTGTTATGGGAACGACTTTGGTGACTTCCCCGCTGTACATGGATTGGTAGAAAATTTCTGTATGCACCTCCTGATTGGCGGCATTTAAAATCGAAAGGGTGAATTGGTCGGAAATGTAACCAGACGTACCCGTATTTTTCAAAGTGAGATCGAACGATAAATCGGTATCGGTGTCATCGTACTCGCCCGTGGGGCTGAAGCCGGCAATTTCGCCTTTCACTATCGGTGGAGGAGAAACGTTCAAATCGGTGTAAGCGTCGAAGCTATTGTTGGTATAATTGGTCTCCACCACATCCTTGTCTCTGTTCACGATAAAGGTAACCTGATAAGTTCCCGGGGTGATCGGGCCATTTTGATATAAGTTGTTGTACACCATCTTTGTTTCACCCGGTGCCAGGTAGTTGTCAAACCCAAGTTGATACCTACTGCTAAACGCGTTGTCGATCGTAGTTCCATCCCAGGATTTTAACCGCACGCTGATGGAATACCCGGTAATGCCCGTGGTTCCATTATTGCGCAAGTTCAGAAAAAAAGTCATGTCAGCGTCGGGATGATAGTCATAGACGAACATCGAAGTAATTTCAAGATCGGCGGAACCATCGGTTATCGTAATGGCCTGAGGCGAAATCCAATTGTTGGTTTCGTTGGTCTCGGTATAGTTCCCACGACTCTCGGCTTGCGCCAAAATATAATAGGTGCCGTTGGCCGTCTTCGGCAAAGACAATCCCCAGTCCGCCTCACTGTTCGTGGATTTGTTGTGGCCCAGTGTAAGTAGTTGGTAACCTAACCGAGGGTCGGTAGCGTCATAGGTAGCATCCTTGCTTAGATAGAATGGGATCTCAATCACCCCTGATACGTCGGTTGTGCCTAAATTTTGAAGGGTAAAGGTTGGAATGACGAGTTCGTTTTGGGCAAACACCGTTTTATTTAGGGAAAAGGATGATACGACAAAGTCCACGTTGGATGCCGTTATCGCATAGTCCATCTGGAAACTGTTATTAAGTTCGTTAGTCTCTTTGATGGTGTTGTCGCCATCCACGATGGCGAACAAGGTGTATGAACCCACCGGATAAATGGCTGATCCGGTATAATAATATGGTTCGAAGGACGTGGATTTCCCAGCTCCCAATCCTGGATAGATGTCGGCACTACCGATTTTTTTATCTACAGCAGGGTCAAAAACCTTGTCGGTGGATAGGTAAATATTTACAGTAAAGGCTTTTGTGACATCCACAATGCCCGTATTGGTCACGGTCACATCGTGAACCGGTGCGTCGTACAACGGCGCACTGGTGGACCCGGTAAACGAAGAAATGATAAGGTCCTGGCCCTGGCATACAACGTGACACAGGAATAACAGGCAACAAACGGCTTTTTTCATAAGGCAACTTTTCGACCCCTAAAAATAATCAAAATGTCTTCCCGCAAAAAAAGCATCCACCCTGCGACCGGATAGAATGTAAGAAAATCATCAAAGTCCAATAAAAAAAATTGTCACTCGTTATCCAGCCCAGGGGATATAAATGTGCGTTCGCATGGTAGAAGCATGTTTTTCTCTTTTACACAGCGACCCTTCCTTGTGGGCCCGGCCAGGGATAGTAACGGAAAGCCCGAAGCGCGGCGGTCTGGAGCGTGGCCGGACTTGGAGTGGATAGCCCGGTCCCGAGGCCTCCGAGGGAGGCCGCATCCAAGGCATTGCCGAGAGTACGCTTAAATCTTTACAAAATACGCCAATTCCGATAGCTGCACTTTCAGCGTAATGGTCTTCGGCCCCGAAATCACTTTGTTGTCGACCATGTTGCGCCATTTTCCCTTTGGCAACATGATCGTTCTCGTGTTTTCACTATTCAGGATCGGCGCCACCAATATTTCGCTTCCCAGCATAAATTGATCGGTCACCTGGTCCAATCCCTGGCCGGGAAATTCGTAGGCCATCATCCTGACGATGGGCTCGCCGGTTTTTGTCGCTTCTTCCGACAACTTCAAAATGGTGGGTGTATACTTTGAACGAAGCGCGATGGCTTTCTTTACGGCGTCGAGGTGCGTGGCGTCGAGGATCCTCCAGGGTGCGACGGAGAATTGCATCATCGGCATCAGGGAGTGGATTTGAGCAGACCTTACGATGAGGTCCTGGTTGATGGACTTCAGGTTTACGAACGATCCCATTTCGCCACCGCCAATCATGTCGGGACACGTGAACGGATAGCCCATGATGCCCTGTAATAAAATGTCGGGGATCAGGAGTTTCAGGTCGTTCCAGCTATGATTCTTATCTCTCAGGCGCTGCGCCAACGGTTGACCACCCATCTTCCAGGTAGCCCTGTATTCGTTGAAGGGGTAGTCGAGTCCTATTTTTGCAAACAGTGTCGCATGCTCGTTGGGAGAAACGGCGCGGTCGCCATGGGTGTCGATGTAGAACTCGGGGTCGCCGGCATCGAATTTAAATCCGTCGATCTTGTTTGTCTTCATCAGCCATCCGAGTTGCTCATGAAACCATTTCACGGCGTTGGGATCGGTGAGGTCGAGCACGGCGCTGGCACCGTTCCACCATTTTACAAGTTTTGGATAACCCTCGGCGTCCGTAAGCAAAGCATTTTCCTGCTGAAGTTTCCGGAATGTTTCCGAGTCGGGACTTACAAACGGGCAGACCCAGACCATTACCTTAAAGCCCCAGGCATGGAGCGTATCGACCATCGCCGTTGGATTTGGAAATCGTGCGGGGTGGAATCGCCAAGTTCCGTAGTCTTCCTGCCAGTTGTCGTCGATCATGATCACGCCGGGTGGGAAACCATTGTCCTTGATGGCCCTCGCATATTTCAATACATCTTCCTGGTTCTGATTATAGAGCAGTTCGATCCACGTGTTGTATTGGGGATTTGAAAACAAGAATTTTGCCGGCGCAAGACCTGAAGGTGGAAAGAAGGTCTTGCTGGCATACCGGTAAGCCTCCTTCAACGTCGTGCCTGCATGAAACGTCTTGAATTCGCCGGCCGGCTTCTTCAATACGATCGTCTTGTTTTGGCAATCGATCACAAACGGATCTTCAGACCACACTACATTTCCTTTATTCGAAAGCAGTAGAGGTTGCGCCTGGTTGCCGTAGAGATTGTTGAAAAGACTGGCGTGGTATCCATCTGA
Source organism: uncultured Chryseolinea sp. (assembly GCA_966211885.1). Taxonomy (GTDB): domain Bacteria; phylum Bacteroidota; class Bacteroidia; order Cytophagales; family Cyclobacteriaceae; genus Chryseolinea. Next base: position 2,765 of record CBIHQM010000089.1, on the reverse strand, counting down.
AAGTGGCATCAGGTTGCCATGATTGATCACGCCGCTCCACCACAATTCTCCGCCGGCCGAAGACAATTGAAGCCTCACCGAATCCTGAGATCGGGCGTTGTAGCTAACAAAGATCAGAGCAAGAAAAATTACAGCATGTGCTGCTCTCCTATATAATTTCATTCGGCTGCGGCTAGCTTTTCATTTTCATAGCTATCGGATCCCAAGTCATTATTTTTTTGGAAAGATAGCTTTCGTTGCAAGCCAGTGCAGGGGCCGCCGCTCTGAATCCAAATTCGGCGTCTTCCACTACGGTTTTGCCTGTCCTTATCGCGTCGAAGAAATTGGTGAAGTGGTCGACATGATCGCTATACCCTTCGGGGACTTTGAAAATGATGTCCTCTTTTGTTTTTCTTTTTTTCTGCTCGGGCGTCCATTTGGCATCGAACTCTTTTTGCATTTCGTCCTGCATGCTTTTTGAGAACGTGAAAAGCGAATCGTAGCCACCAAATCCCGGCGCTTCGGGCATGAGGCTGTGTTTTACGGTGATGTTGTTTCCATTCACTTCGATCACGCCTTCGGAGCCCACCAGGCGAATGACTTCATGTCCGCCGGTGCCGCTGATGAAGTTGACTTGCAGCGTGAGTTGGAATGCATTGTGTTCTTTGCTGTCGGGATACTGCATGACGCCCGACATGACATCCGGCAAATTGCGACCGTCTTTCCAATAGCTGAATTGGCCGGTGCTGAAAATAGTTTCCGGACCTTTGGAGTTAGTGATGAAATGCGTTCCGCTCAACAAATGGATGAACAAGTCGCCCGCCACACCGGTGCCCACTTCCTTAAAGGCTCTCCACCAAAAGAACTTCTTGGCATCGAACGACATTTTCTCGGTGGCTTCGATAAATTTATCCCAGTTGGTGGTCAGTGCACTGGCATCTTTGGGAATGGTGTACTCCCACGCGCCGATCGAACTTTGTCTGTCGTATACGGCATTCACCATATTGAGTTTGCCGATCTCGCCGGCCGCCAGCAATTCCTTGGCTTTTGCATAGCCGATGCTGCTCACTCTTTGGCTGCCCACTTGAAATACTTTGCCCGACTTTTTTGCTGCATCCACTACGGGTTGTCCTTCGCTGATCTTATACACCATGGGTTTCTCGCAATACACGTGTTTGCCTTTCGCCAGGGCGTCTAAAGCAATGCGCGCATGCCAGACATCGGTGGTGCAGATCAATACGGCGTCGATATCTTTTCTGTCGAGCAGGTCTTTATAGTTGATAGTAGTAAACAGGTCTTTGCCGTGTAGTTCCTTTGCATTTTCCAGGCGGCCGGTGTAGAGATCACAAATCCCTGCCAATTCCACTCCAGGCACTTTAAGCGCCGAGTTCAAATCAAAATGCCCTTGAACACCATAGCCAATGACACCTATTCTGACTTTGTCGTTGGCCGTAACTTTTCTTTCATATCTCAGGATGCGCTCTTCTGCTTTTGCCTTGGCTGCCAGCGACGACAGGGGCGAGGCGCCTAATGCCAACCCGGTTGCGCCGATTTGCTGGAGGAATTTTCTTCTTGATCTGGATGTATCGTTTCCCATAAAGACTTATTTTTTGATATATAAATTGTTTGGTGGTTTAAGACTCGTAGGCTAAGTATACCATTTTTCGCAAATAAATCCATCTATTTTTTACTAGCGGTGCCGGCATCCCGGACATCCATCGACAAACGACCTGCCGGTTTAGCACCCATTCGCATCAAAAATTCTTATCTTCACTCCATACCCAACCCGTCATTCGGTTAAAACATGGAGCCGGCCCAACCACCAGCCACAGGCATGTCAGGCATCTGGTCTCTGATTCCTGTTGTTTTGAGAGCAATCGTTACGGGATTTTTTGTGAGCACGATAGGCATTGCCATTTGGTCTGCCGATATCTATTTCTTCAGATTATCAACCTGGTCGATCATACTCATGCTTGTGCCCCTTTGGCTCTATTGGAAATTCTTTTCCGGGAACAGTTGGCCTAAGCGTAATTCCGAGATGCGGAGCAGGTTTTTTAGAAGCGTTCAATTATCCGCTCATGGATGGATATGGGGGCTGACGGCCGGACTGCTTTTTGTCTTAATTATTCAGTCCAGTTTTGTGATCACGTTTCGCATCATACGGTTGCCCGAATCGTTTTCTTCGCAGTATGAGATAGTGGAGAGCTTGCCCGTGCCGGTTGCATGGCTTGCCATAGTCATGAGCTCGCTCGTGGCCGGGGTTTGTGAGGAAGTTGGTTTTAGAGGGTACATGCAGGTGCCGCTTGAGAAGCGGTATGGGCCAGGTGTGGCCATTGTCGTTACTTCTATTGTATTTTCCCTTGTTCACCTGGATCGGTCATGGGCGAGCACTGTCTTCCCGATCATATTTTTTGCCAGCATATTGTTGGGGATCCTTGCCTACCGGGCACAGTCACTCATCCCCGGCATCATCGGTCACACGCTCCTGGATGTATTTGATTACTCGCTATGGTGGACAAAACTCCTGGGCAAATTTGATTGGAAGACGATTTCAATTACGGGTGTTGACGGGCATTTTGTCCTGTGGTGTTCCACATTTATAGTTGCGGCAGTTGCATTCTTCTGGGCAATAAACACGTTGAGAGCCTTCCAACCTGACAAGTAAATGCGAAAATATTCGACCGAATTGCTTAATTTTATGATATGGAACTTTCTTTATCCGATAGACGGTCTCTTCAACAATACTTTGCCGGTATTCCGGTAAAGAAGGCTTATCTATTTGGCTC
>CBIHQM010000088.1:0-17486 GCA_966211885.1 uncultured Chryseolinea sp. | reverse complement strand
ACAATGGCCCCCGGTGCGCCTCGATATTTATCGAGCGTACCGGGGGTTAATTGCGATGTTTATCAGCAACCCTGAAAGGGTTCCCTACACGCCGTTGTCAGTCATCAAGCTATTATCGTGTGTCATAGCCGTTAACCATTACCTCAATGCTTTGGCTGGGGGTTATACACGATTGCCACCTGTGTTTATAGGCTATGTCTTTCGGCCAGGGACAAAGACACCGTACTTATCCGGCTTATCCTGACTGTTCTTAAGGCAATGCACTAACGACTAACTTTCTCCTGGTTAACGACAGGGATATGGGCAGCGAGATGAAATAGATCAACGACCAAAGCCCCGAATGCGTAATGCTAAAAAACAATCCCGTTTGTAAACAATAGAACAACGGTACGAGTACCAGCCCGAACGCATACTGAATAGAAGAATGGAATTGTTCATTATGTACTTTCTTCTTTACAAACCAGGTAATGATGCTGCCGGGCAAAAGGTGGTTGATAAGGGCATAGAGGAACAACGGGTTCAACCAAGGCCAGCTTTTCGTTGTGCGTACCGGTGCAACATTTTCTAAGTTGGCGGGGATGTTCTTTACGATCGCCTGATCGGCCGCTAGTTGGGCCGCCAGATCATTTTGAGTTACGTGGTGTTTGTAGAGATAAGCAACTTTTCTGGCATACTCCTCGCCATCGCCTGCGATATGTAACATAAGGGGCCTGAGACCATCGCTGGTCTTATTCATCAGCGTATCCGTGTCAAGCTCATCCTTCGGGCTTCGTCCATTGTCCGTGGAGGCGGCATGATGTGGCACCACGGGAATGGCCTCTCCGAAGGTGACCAGCACTCTCGATCGGAACTTCGCGTGATCTTCGTATTGAATGCCCACGGGCACGATCGTGAGTCCGAGGGTGTAGTTGCTTTTTTCTTCGGCGCGCAGGGCGATGCGGGCAAATCCTTTTTGCAGTGGGCGCAGTTTCCAGTAGCCGTCGTCGTTGCCTTCCGCGAAGATGAGGAGAGACTGGCCATTGATCAGCATTTGCGCATACTCCTCCATGGCGGCATCATTTTTTCGCATGGTGCTGAAACCGTCGCGGAAGCGATAGAGCGGTTTGATCTGCACCAGCGTCAGCGCTTTGACGGCCCACGGCTTTCCAAAGATGTTGGCCCGGGCGATGGACCAGGGGTTGGCGGCTGAACTGCAGATGACCAGGATGGCATCCATGAAAGCGCTTTGGTGGTTGGCCACAAAGATCACGGGACCTTTCGGCAAAGGAGCGACGAAGCGCACCTGCCACTGCCGGAAAAAGAGACGCAGCGCCAGGCGGCAATACTGCTTCAGGGAGACGTAAAAAGCTAATGCAAACACGGCCTTAAATTAATGGAGTGGCGGTAAAAAACAATTCCCGGTAGCAGACTTCGCGATCAGGATGTTGTTGCCGGCAGGGGTCTGTTTCGCATGAACGACGCAAATCCGAAGCCGCTCACCAGGTGCCAGATGCCCCACCAGGCAGCGACCAACGCCATCTCGACATTGCCCCCGAAAAAGCTGAAGATCAGAATGAGACCCAGCCCCGAATTGTGGACGCTCGTTTCGATGGCCACGGTCCGGTTCACAGCCTCGTCGTTTTTGAGCACCTTGCTAAAAAAGTAGGCGCAGACCAGGCCGCAGCCGTTGGTGAGCAGCACGATCCAAAAGATCCTGTGAAACGTGTCGATCAGGATGCTCTTGTTGTTCAGGAAGGCCATGACCACGAACATCGTGAGAATGATAATGGAAATGATGCGCGCCGGCTTGGCCACGCGCTTGGCAATGGCAGGCCATTTTTCGGCCACGAACATGCTCGTCAACAGCGGCAACAGCAAGACCAGGAGCATCTTCGAGGTGAGCGACCAAAAATCGACGTGGAGTTCCTTGACGTCCGAATGCAGGGACGGCACGAGCGATGACCAGAAAAAGAAATTCAACGGCGTCATCACAAAAGCAAACATCGATGAAAATCCCGTAAGCGCTACCGCGAGGGCGACATTTCCCCGGGCGTGTAGCGAAAAGAAATTGGAAACGCTTCCGCCGGGGCACGACGACACCATGATCAACCCCAGGCCCACACCGTGGCTGACGGGCAACAGCGTGACGACGATGACGGTGACCAGCGGCAACAACACATACTGCCCGAGCAAGCCGGTGATGACCGCTTTCCGCTGCGAGAGCAACTGCGTGAAATGTTCGCGTTTGATTTCCAGGGCCGTGCTCAGCATGATGAAGGCCAGGCAGATGTTCATCAAGTTGATGCTGCCTTCTGAGAAATTGATGCTAGGAGTTTCCGGATGCAAGGGGGGTAATTTTTTTGGGATGAAAAAATAAAGGGTTTGGGATAAAGATAAAAATAACCCCGGTTTTAATAAACCTTATGAATCCACACTGTCGCGGTGATTTTCATACCACTGGTCGGCCGGCAGGGACCCGCCGGATGCGGCCTGTACGGCCAACTGGTCGCACCGTTCATTTTCCGGGTGGCCGGCATGGCCTTTTATCCAGATAAATTTCGGTTTATATTTTTGCTGGAGGGGGATGTAGCGTTGCCACAGGTCGGGGTTGGCCTTTTTGGCGAAGTTCTTTTTTTGCCATCCCCAGATCCAACCTTTCTCTACCGAATCCACGACATATTTGGAATCGGAATAGATGGTCACCGGGTGGCCTTCTTTTTTTATGGCCTCCAGGCCGGTGATGACGGCCAACAGTTCCATGCGGTTGTTGGTGGTGAGCCGGAAACCTTGCGCGATCTCTTTCACGGCGCTCTGAAACTTCATCACGACTCCATATCCGCCGGGACCAGGATTACCTTGGGCGGCGCCATCCGTGTAGATGCGAATCATGCGGGGAATACATTAGTTTTGAAAATCTTCACGGCAATGGCCAGCAGGATCACGCCAAACACACGACGCAAAACGGCAAAGCCCGACTTGCCGATGACGCGCTCCAGCCACGACGATGAACGGAGCACGACATAAATAAACACGAGGTTCACCAAAATGCCGACCAGGATGTTCCACTCATGGTACACGGCCCGTAGCGAGAGAATGGTCGTGAGCGTACCCGCCCCGGCAATGAGCGGGAAGGCGAGTGGTACCACCGAACTGGAACCCTTGGCATCGGGATCGTCTTTGATGAGGGTGATGCCCAGGATCATTTCCAATGCCACGATGAAGATAACGATGGCCCCCGCCACAGCAAACGACGCCACATCCAGGCCGAACAAGTGCAGGATCGACTGTCCCAGATACAGAAAGATCACCATGAGAAACGCCGAAATGAGCGTGGCCCGTTCGGCATAGATCCTTCCTTCGCGCTTCCGGATGGCGATGATGATCGGGATGGATCCCAGGATATCGATAACGGAAAAGAGAATGAGCGAAACTGAAAGGATTTCTTTAACGTCCAGCATGAACCAAAATTTGGAACAAAGCTAAACTAAAAATGCCGGACTTTCGCCCGGCATTTCTTTGTAAACCTTACTTGCGTAAATCTTTAGAAGTTGATCTGATATTGCAACACCACTTGTCCTTTGTTGCCGGTCTTCACCATATCGGTGCCTTGCGTCTCAAAGTACGGGCGGTTTTGATAGTCCAGGCTGATCTTGCTGGTGTGGCCTTTGATGAGCCAGTTCACCCCCACGTTCCAAACATTCATGTTGCTGGCCAGGCGGTCGTAGTTGCCGGCTTGGATGGAGGCGTAGGGCATCAGTGTGCCGTTGCCTGTGCCGAGGAGATCTTTTTTCAACAGGTAGCCCACTTGTGCGTACACCACTTTTCCACTGCCGAACATAGGGAAGGCGTTGCCTTGCGTGCCAGCGTATCCTCCGGGGTTTGTGCCCGGGGCCATCCCGTCGGCAGGATTCATCACGCCGTTGTAGCGCAGGTAGTTGTGTCCATAGTCCAGGTTGAAATATCCAGCGTAGGCCGACAGCGCGGTTCCTTTTTCTTCATCTACGGGAGCATCATAGTACAGCGCCACCGACCACAAGTTCATGTCGTGATATTGTTGTGTAACGCCGGCATCTTCGGAAGTCCACAGGGCATTCTTTTGCGTGATGAAACCGGCTTCGAGGTTGAAGACGCTTTTCTTGCCCAAATAGGTGCCCGTCATATACGGTGTGGTGTTGGATTCTTTGTCAAAGAAATTATACATGAAGAATCCCTGATATTGTTTGTGGTGACCCTGCTGCGCAAAGGTGGCGTTGGGATTGATCGCCGGGAGTGCCGCACCGTTGGTGGTGATGGGAAACGGATCGCTCATCACGACGCGATAGTCGAACTTTCCGAGCTGACCACGGGCATAGATGCTCAGCTTGCGCGAGAACTCGTCGGTTTGGTCTACCGTGGCCTGTGCAAACACGGGAACATCCATCGTCATGATCGTGCCGATGCTGGGCTGGCTAAAGCGCGACAAGCCATTGGTGATGGTGAGACCGCCACCCAGCTTCAGCTTTTCATTGTCTTTCCAAACCTTGTATTCGCCCAATACATCGTGGAAGAACACCTGGAGCTTCCGGTTGCCGGCGTTGTTGGAAAGGAAGTTGAAGTTGTTTTGTCCGAATTGTGTATAGAAGTACACGTGGTCGGTGAGTTGACCATAGAATTGGATGCGGGTTCGGCGCAGGCCAATGTCCACGGTGTTGCTGGCGGGATCTTTCAGTACGGTAGTGCCGGGGTTGCTGTCATTGTAGCGCAGCCACACCTGGTTCAGGAAGGTCCATTTCAGATAATGGCTTCCGTCTTCGTTGAGTTTCAAACGCATCTCTTCGATGGCAGGCTTCGGCGCGGGCGGCGGAGTCTGTTCCTGGGCGAACGCGGATATAAACGGTATCACCACCATCGCAAGGATGGGTAGGGTAAAGTTTTTCATGTGTTCGTGTTGGTTTGTTTTTAAATCGCAGGCACAAAGGTATGTTCGTGCGAATTTAATTCAATGCAATAACCGTGTTGTAGAGGATGTTGTTATAAAAAACTTGCTTGAGCTGTTCCGGGCCGTTGCCCATCACTACGCCCATCAGGTGTAGGCTGTTCGCTTGCATGCGCTCGCGCAGAAACGGATAGTCAAGCAACAGTTTGCACTGATCGATCACGTTCAGTTCCAGCAGCATTTGGTCGCGCACGGTCTTGGGGAGTACCCGCACGTTGGGATTTTTGAAGTAGGCGCCCAGGTTGAAGTGCAGCATACGGCCCAGGAAAGGATCCTTTTTCAGGGTATCCATAATGTGGCAATGCGTATGGCCCACGACAATGATCTGTGTGCATCCTTTTGTCCCCACGAAATACTCCAGGCTCTCTTGCTGCAAATAGTCGTGACGTTGCAGCATGGCGCCAAGCGAAGCATGTGTGAATACCTGCCCGGAAAAGTCCTCCGTCACCTGCAAACCACACTCCCGGCAGGTGATCACCAATGTTTTCTTCAACCCGATCAGGGGCTTTAGCGTCGTCAGGCTGTTCATGCTTATGCCAATTGGGTTTCGGATTTGCCCACTGCCTTCATAAACCCGTTCACAAAAAGCAGTACCGACTTGATCTCGTCCGGCGACAGCTTATCACGCTTGGCATAGACGAGCAGTCGGTTGCGATGTGATTCCACGTGAATGCTATCGTGCGTTTCCAGGTAGTTGAGCACCGCCTCGCGGAAAAATTCGCGTACTGCATTTTCGTCGTCACCGCGCAGGTAGAACAGGCGCGAGAATTCCGGGTGGTTCTTGAAGTCGATGTCTTTGCCCTGGGTCATCTGCGAAAGCTTGTTCCATAATTTTTCGGGCTCCAACGCAAAATGCGGGATCGTGCCTTCGATGTCGGACACTTGCACCACGGTGATGGTGGTGTCGGTTTTGGTCACATCGCCTTCCGTCAGGATCAGATCGGAGATTTCCACTTTGCCGAATTCGGTATACTTCGTGAGGATGTTTTCTTCGTATTGGATCTTCGTTCCGGTTTGGATCGGGAAGTTCCGGTACTTCAGCGAGTTCTTCACCTTTTGGGGATAGAACACCATGTCGTTGTCTTCTGCCAGTCGTCGAAGTTCTACCTGGCGGGTCGACAACCGGATCTCCAGTTTCGAAGCGCTGCCCGGCGTGTTTTTACGAGCGGCCAAAGGGTGATTGGAGAACGGGTTGAATTTGTCCAAACCGTCCCAGATCACTTTACCGCCCGTCAGGTGATGGTCGTCTTCGAAATGGTGAAGTTGTTCCATAAACGAGTGATCCACCAGCTTGGCATCGGCAAAGTCGAACACGATGGTTTTGCCGGGCTTGAATTGGTTGAACAGCTTTTTGAAGCCGAGGAAGTTCGAGAAGGTGGCAGAACCTCTCACCTTCACTTTGTATTCGTGGTCGTTTTCGGTCAAGGTATAGTCGGCCTTGAAAAGACTGGCCACGGGCGCGCCGTTGATGATGTGGAAGGCGAACTTGGTCAGGATGCCGGCGGCGACACCGAGCAACAAGTCTTCGGCCACGGTGACGATGATGGTCACGCAGAAGATGGCAAACTGTTCGGGACCGATTTTATACGTACCGATAAATTCTTTTGGCGAAGCCAGGCGATAGGCCACGGCAATGAGCATGGCTGCCAATGCGGCGTTGGGGATCATTTCAATGACAGGGATCAACACCAGCATCGAGATCAGAAGGAACAAGCCGTGGAAGAAGTTTGCCCAGCGGGTGCGGGCACCGTTGTTCACGTTGGCTGAGCTACGGGCCACTTCCGAGATCATGGGCAGACCACCCAACAAGCCGGAGATACCATTACCCAAAGCCAAAGCTTTGAGATCTTTGTTGTAGTCCGATTTGCGTTTGTAAGGATCGAGTCCGTCGATGGCCTTCACCGTCAGCAGCGACTCGAGGCTGTTCACAAACAAGAACATGAAAACATATTTCCAGAACACGAACGTGCCGATGGCGTCGAAGCGGGCGTTGAAAGAAACGTTTTTCAAGAAATTGCCGATGGAAACCAACGAGCCTTTATATAAACCTTTAAAGTTCATGACCAGGGCCAGCGGGATCATGACCACCAACACGATCATGGGAGCGGGGATCTTTTTGAAGATGCCGCCTAACATCGGCATGCCGAAAATGATGATCAAGCTGCCGATCCCCACGATGGCAATGCTCCAGTTTGCATTGGCGATAAAGACGGGGATGTGCGTATAGAGCTGTATGGGCGACAGACCTTTTGTGAACGAGGGATCAACTCCCAACAAAATAGGAAATTGCTTAGCGAAGATCAGCACGCCGATGGCGGCCAACATGCCATGCACTGCAGAGTGTGGAAAGAAATCGCTGAACGATCCGAACTTCAAAAATCCGAAGACCACTTGGATGACCGCCATCACCACCACGGCACCGCAGGCGAGTTGCGTGGCGCTGACACCTTCAATACCCAATCCGCCAAGGTCGACAACTGCACCCGCGCAAACGGTGATCAAACCGGCCGCGGGACCTTTTATCGTGAGTCGCCCACCTTGAAAAATACTGACGACCAAACCGCCGATAATCGCCGTGAGCACACCCATGGCGGCGTCGAAACCGCTGGCCTTGGCAATGCCCAAGCTGAGCGGGAGCGCCAGGAGAAATACAAGAAAGCCCGACAGCGCATCGGTGCGCCAGTTCTGCTTCAGGCCTTCCAAACCGTCTTTAGGAATTTCTAATGTTTTCATGTGTTTGAAAATTTAATCTCAAATCGGCGGCGCAACACCGCGTGAAAATGAGGTCAGACAATAATTTTTTTGAATACCAGTAGGGGGGGTGCGATGTTGCTCAAGGCAAAAAAAACGTTATGCCCTGACCATCCAAATCCTGTCAAAAAATGACGTTTACAAGTTTTTTGACACCTGCATCGACATCACCCGGGGGCCATATGCCGAACGTCAAATTATTGCTGAACATGAAAAGAATGGAAGCGTCGGTATTCTCCCCGAACCCCGGCGCAAAGCAAAAGGAGGATCAGATCTGGAAGGTGCAGAACAACGTCAACAGCGCGCGTTGCGGATGGTTATCCGGGGCGCTGACTATGGTGAGCTTATTTTGATAAAACGCGATGAGGTTCACACCGTGAGCCGCCAGGTCCAACAGCGGAGGCATGCCCTCGGAAGTGACCACGTCATCGTGTTCTTTTTCGTCATTTTCTTTTAACAGCAGGGGAACGACAATGGAGTTGTGCTGTGGATGAAAGGCAGTTTCCCGATCGGCGGGGATTTCCTGCACCACCAGGGGGAGGAATGCCGGAGCAAGAAATTGAAACAGCAGCAGGATGAGTGCTACGCGAACAATTTGCTTGGATATCCTGGACATTGCGCTCATGATCAGAAACAAAGGTTAACATAAATTCGTGACAATCGAAAACGCCGGCGCATATTTTCTTACATGCGACGTTTTGACAATCGATTGCAGGACTTTAAGCCGAACTTAAAATTTCTTTAAAATCGCCATCAGTTTTTTGATCTCCTTTTTCTTCAATGCCGGAAAATTGGCAATCCGGAACGTCGTCGCCTTCCACTCGCCATAGCCTTCTCCCAGCAAAATGTCTTCCTTTTTCGCTAATGCCTTAATGTGTTGCAACGTGTCTGCGTCGCCGGTCACCGGCACTACGGTGTGTGACTGAACAGCATGGTTGCTCACCAGCGGGGCGATCTTTTTTCGTTCCGACAAGAAGGTGATCCACTCTTCATGGCGTGCCACAATTTTTTTCTGCGTGTCCTTTATGTTGTCGCTGTCTTCCAGCACGCGCATCAGCAAATAGATGCCCAGCACATTGGGGGTGCAGGGTGTTTGCCAGCGGGTCATCATCGAAGTCATGAACGTCAGGCTATTGTAATGCTCCTTTTCCGCGATGTGATTGGAGCGCTCGATCGCCTGGGGAGAGCAGATCATGAGACCCAGTCCGGCCGGAAGCCCGAAACATTTTTGCACCGAAGCAAACCAAACGTCGGCCGCCTTAAAATCCAGGGCAATGCCGGCCATGGAAGACACGGCGTCGACCGCGATGAGATGTTTGGGGTGATTTTTTTTTATCCGTTTGATCAGTGCCGACGGCACTTGGGTTCCGTTTGATGTTTCGTTTTGGGTGACACAGATCACACCTTCTTCGGTGAAGGTGAGCTTGGCCGGGTCCAGTTTCTCCTCTACACCAAAAGGCACGGCCGTGGCCCCGCTGTGCAGGCGATGCGTGTACTCGTGCCACTTCTGTCCGAAGGCGCCGTTATATAAGTGATAACTCTTGTCGGTGATGAGCGACTGGGCAATGATCTCCCAGCACTCGGTGGCCGACGAGGTATAGAAGATCGTGTAGTCGGAAGGGATGTTCAGCCGCTGTTTCAGTAGCGAAACCGTGCGCTCGGAGATGGCCATGAAGGCGTCGCTGCGATGGTTTATGCTCATCACACCCAACTCGTGCGCGTCTTGCACATAGCCGGGTATTTCGTCGTGTACGCGTGAAGGTCCTGGATAAAAGCTGATCATGGGGGGGTATCTGTTTTGGGTTCGAAAACCTTAACGGCTTTCGACATGGTTTAGATGTTGGCCGGCAAACAAAGTCACAACGGCCTTGCTCCGGTTCGTGAAAAGGCCTAAAAATGAGGTGCAGGAGCCTATTTCCGACCCATCAAAAAGGTCAGGGCCAGGGCATAGCCCTCCATGCCAAAGCCGGTGAGCATGCCGGCGCATTTGGAGGTGATCAGGCTTTTGTGCCGGAACTCCTCGCGGGCATACACGTTGGAAATGTGCACCTCCACCACCGGCGTCTTGATCCCCCCGATGGCGTCGTGGATGGCCACCGAGGTGTGCGTATACGCCCCGGCATTCAACACGATCCCATCAAACGAAAAGCCCACCTCGTGCAACTTGTTCACGATCTCGCCTTCTACATTCGACTGGTAGTAGTGGAGTGACAACGACGGGAAACGCTTCTTCAGGGTCTCCAAAAAGTCCTCAAACGATTCGCTGCCATAAATGGAAGTTTCCCGCTTGCCGAGCAGGTTCAGGTTGGGGCCGTTGATGATCTGTATATTCATGAGGTCAAGTTAAGGAGCAAGTTACAGGCCCTATGCGAAACAAAAAAATAACGCCGTCGCTAAAAGCTCCGGCGCCCTCGTCCGCCGAAGCTTCAGCGAAAGCCATTAACTTAGCGTCATGAACTGGGACCTCCACACCAAACATTTCAATCACTACCTCAAACTTGAGCGTTCCCTGTCGTCAAACTCCATCCAAGCTTATTTGCACGACGTGGCCCTGCTTCAACAATTTATGAACATGCACCACCCCAACACGTCGCCGCTCACGGTCACCACCAAACATTGCCAGCAGTTCCTTCAGTACATCAACGAGTTGGGCATGAGTGCCTACAGCCAGGCGCGCATCCTTTCTGGTCTGAAGGCTTTTTTTAAATACCTGCTTTTCGAGTCGCTCATCGAAAAAGACCCCACGGCCTTGTTGGAAGGCCCGAAGCTGGGCCGCAAACATCCCGATACGCTGAGTTATCCCGAGATCGAAAAACTCCTGCAGGCCATCGACCAATCCAAACCCGAAGGTGGCCGCAACCGCGCCATGCTGGAGGTGCTCTATAGTTCAGGGCTGCGTGTCAGCGAATTGGTCGATCTCAAACTGAACGACGTTCACACAGACGTGGGATTTCTCCGGGTCACCGGGAAAGGAAACAAGGAGCGCCTTGTGCCGATTGGTCGCGATGCGTTGAAGTACACGAAGCTCTATGTGGAGGAGATCCGCGGACGTTCGCCGCATAAGCCGGCGCAGAAGGGTCATGAGGGTTTTGTGTTCCTGAATCGAAATGGAAAGAAGCTCACGCGGGTCATGATCTTTACCATCATCAAGAATCTCGCGCTGCATATCGGCTTGAATAAGACGATCAGTCCGCACACTTTTCGTCACTCCTTTGCTACACACCTCATAGAAGGTGGCGCGGACTTGCGTGCCGTGCAGGAGATGCTGGGACATGAATCCATTACCACGACGGAAATTTATACTCACCTCGACCGTGATTACTTACGGCAGGTCATTCAGGAATTTCATCCACGAGCATAAAAACGATAAGGCAACTTCGTCAACAAAAACGTACGCGACCAAACTGAAAGTGCATTGCAGTTCGCAAGAAATCCCGCAAAAAAAACACAGCCAAATAGATTTCACGCATCGTCGACTATACGTCGAGTCTGGTCCGAACGCCATCCACCGGTTCGCCATACAATGCCGTGCCAGCATTGGCAGCATTGACAACCCGCCCGAACGATGTCATTCAATTTAAGATCTCCTATGCGACATGTTCGATAGTGATTGATGCATGTATTATTTTTCTTTTTATAGTTACTTCTCCGCCGCATGTCTGTAAATACATACCCCATTATGCGGTATCACATAAATTATAGAGCGCGCGAAGAAACCCATCGGGTATGTTTTATAACGAGTGAGCGGAAAAAATCAATTTCCTTTTCGAGTTATTTGGACCGCGTTGTTTTTTGGAGCCCTCCGGTAAGTACGAAGCAGGTTGTTGAAATTCAAGTTGGATAGCAGACTGAAGGACTGGCGCATCATTATTTCCCCGATCGTAATTGTAGCATAATGAAGGCATTCATTTTGATTTTGTGCTTTTGCATAAGCCATCCGTTGTGGGCACAGCAGGATATCAACGTCGACCTTGCAACTGGTCGGCTTCAATGTGCCGTTCCACTCTGGACGTTGCAGTATGGAGGGATCAGCGTGCCCGTGGGTATTGCCCATCAGGGCGGTGCACTAAAAGTGACCGACGGCCGGGGCGAAGCGGGCGCGGGATGGAGCGTACTGGGGGGTGGGGCCGTCCGACGGGCGACCCGAGGTTTGCCCGATGATTACCCCGGAAACGCATCGGACCTACGGCGCGGCTGGCTGTTCGATAACAATGCCCAACTCATCAACAACTTTGTGCCCAGCGCAGACGACAACCTTGCCGTGTGCACCGACGAGGTAAACGACTACAACTTCATCAATGGCCTTGGTTACACAAAAGACCCCGAACCCGACGTGTTCAGCTTCGATGCTCCAGGCCTGAGCGGCTCCTTTGTCTTCGGGACAGACGGCAACCCAAAACTGGTGCCCTACCAGGACGTGAAGATAGCGCTGACAAAAAATGGCACCGGCCAGGTCACCGCCATCACCATCACCAACAACCAGGGGATGGTCTATGATTTTTCGGTACAAGAAACCACCAAACGGCGCAAGGAAATGTTTAAATCTCCGCTCGCGCCATCCTACTTTTTATCCGATTATAATTTTTACACCAGCGAGATGTCGTTCGTCGAAGCATGGCACCTGGCTTCCATAACGGCACCAAGCGGCGCGCAAGTCCTCTTCACCTACGTGCAGAAGGACGAAGTGTCTGGCGCAAAATTCTATACAGCCATCACCGAAAGCAATAGCTACGACACACTCTACTACATAAGCGATAAAATAAAACCCATGCAGTTGTCGCTCATACAAGGTGGCATCTTTTCCGTGCAGCTTGCCTGGGACCGGTCGTTGCTAAAAAATGTGCTGGTGCAGGAGGGGGCTGTGAACCAAAAGCGACAGTTTAATTTTATCTATGAGGTTCATCGTTCATCGGCCAACAACGCTTACCCCTTTGCCGATTTAAATTTTCTGAAGGAGATCCGGCAAGATGCGGACTGCGTGCCATTCCCATCCTATGTTTTTCAATACACCGGTGTCACGCCCGGAACCGATGCGATTTACTTCTCGGCCGACCGCAACAACAGGATGGACATCTGGGGCTATTTCAATGACGGGGCTTGGCACAATATTCCCACGATCTATTACTACGCCAACGCCACCGGGGCGGAACGCTTTCGAACCGAAGCCAACGCCGGCGCTACACCTACCAGTACACTTGCCGGAGAGAATCGGGTGGTGAACACGAGTCAGTCGGGGTTCGGTGCGTTGACGTCCATTGCATATCCGAGTGGGGGACTCACCACAATCACTTATTCATCCAATCAATATTTCGACGCCGTGGCAAATACATCCCTGAACGGCGGGGGTGTGCGCGTGAGCAGCATTAGCACGCACGGCGGCGAAATGGCTTTCGGCAAGTCGCCGCTGGTGGCCAACAAATTCCACACAATGAGAAGGGACTATGAGTATCTCCTTGCCGATGGAAAATCCAGCGGCAAAGTGATCTATCATCCCGTGTTGGCTTTTGCCACCGGCAGTGCCATCATCCGGGGTGTCGCACACCTGGCCGATGACCGACCAGAGATCCTTTACGCGATGGTTACGGAAAAAATATCCGGCCGGGGCAAAACCGTCTACGAGTTCAACGTACCCGCCATGTATCCGGCCACCACGGCCACGGATTGGAAAGCTACCAGCAGCAAGATCGCCCGCATGCCCGGTGGAAGTTGCGCCGTCGGCAATCTGAAAAATGGTCCCTATACGTTTCCGTTCCCACCCAACACCAGCTATGATTTCGAGCGCGGCCTCCCGTCGCGAGTGGCCGAATATTCCGAAACCAACGTGCTGCTGGACGAACGCATTTTTGCCTACAACCGGAATCCGTCGACCAATACGATCATTAAAGGATTACGATTCGAACGCATCGGCGACACGTTCCATTATGGACAGTACGATGTGTTGGCCAGCACCAACAAGGCCCAGGTCACCGAAACGCATAACGTGTTCGACGAGGTCACGCAGGCAAACAGCCTCACGACGGTCACCACGTATGCCTATAGCACGGTGCACGCTCTGTTAGAATCCATCACCACCGTGAACAGCGACGGCGCCACCTACAAAGAGCGTTTCAAGTATGTCAAAGACTTTACGGCCATTACCAGCCCCCTTGGAGACCCGGCCGTCGCCCTGAACAAACTGCAGACTGCAAATCGCACCGGGCTCATCGTTGAAGATATTAAGTCGGTGAAGCCCGCAGGCCAAACGGAAGTGGTTGTAGGCTCCAGCTTGACGTTGTATAAAGATTTTGGCGGCAACCAAGTGCAACCATACCAGCAATTGACGTTGCCTCAGAATGTAGCCTTCACGGAGTCGACTGTGACCGTGAACGGCACCAACCAGCAGTTTACGCCCGACCCGGATTATATTCCTCAAACCACCATCGATGCTTATGACGCTGTGGGCAACGCACTGAACCTCCACGACAACAACAAGAACAGCATCGCTTACTTGTATGGCTACAACGGCCTCATGCCCGTTGCCACACTCGCCAATACGCAGACAACCCAAGTGGCGTTCCATGGTTTTGAGACTACCACAGGGTACGAATGGACGGTGCCCTCGAACCCTTCGCCAACCTACCAGGCGGGCTGGACAGGAGAGAAAGCGTTAGTGATGCCTTCCACGATGACGCTCGAGAAGACTTCCGTTGCCAAGGGAACGGCCACGCTCTACCGCGTGTCGTGCTGGGTGAAAGCAAGCGCGGCGGCAAACCTGACACTAAAGATTTTAAATGGCGCCACCCTAGTCACCTCGGTTGTGTTGCCCTATCCTTCCACGGCCATAAACACCTGGAAATATCTCGAAGGACAGGTTAGTGTTGCCGCGGCGCCGGCCACGTTTAAAGCGCAATTGATAACCTCGGCGAACGTCACGATCGACGATATCCTGCTGATTCCCGTGGGAGCGACGTTCAAGGGAGTGACCTATAGGCCGCTCACGGGCATCACCTCCCAAACCGACGACCAAGGCTACTCCACCACCTTCCAATACGACCCGCTAGGCAGGCTATTGAATACCTACGACCAAGATAGAAACCTAGTGGAAGTGAAAGAATATCAATATCAGAATCAACCCCCCTCGGCGTTGAACGCTTTCTTCACGTCGTCCACGCCTTGGGACAAAATACAGAAGAATAAAGCCGTGACGTTTACAGCAGACCCGAATTGCCTTACCATCGCGTCGTATGCCTGGAAAGTAAACGGCGTGCCGACCTCGACTACGGCCACGTGCAGTGCCACGTTCAACACTGTGGGCAATCAACGCGTTGAATTAACCGTGACGGCTGCCAGCGGGTCCGTGACCTATGCCACCGACTTTTGTGTGTTGCCAGGTGATCCACCCTTTGCTTTGAGCGTAGCTGGTGGAACGGTGATCGACAAATGCGATGTTTCCTTCAGCAAAACGTTCACGGCAAGCGTGCTTCCCCGCAATGACTGTCATGAGACCGATCGTCAATACGTATGGTATTACGATTCCGGCGCGGGATGGACCCAGGCTTTCGATAGCACTCCCAACGATGCGACGTTGGTGTTCAATATCGCCGACTACGGAGCACCAAAATCATACACCATCAAGTGCGAGGTCAACAGCACCTGTGGGATAGAGCAGTCACCTTGCATTGCGTCGACAGCAACGCAAGGCGTGCAGACCATCGGCATAACGTTCAATAATCCACCTCAGGCCTGTCCCTAAACCCCCACGGTTTCTCCTATGAAAAAGCCTTTCATCCTTCTTGGTCTTGCCCTCATGCTGTGCGGAACGCTTTCTGCACAAGACATTACCCAAAACGTGCTCCGATGCCGCGGCGACCGAGTAAAGAATTTAACCAATGGTGACGACATCAGCTTTGACGTGGACGTCAGAATCACCCCGCAACAAAAAATCGAATGGATCCAAAAAGGCGGACAACTCATTCACACCTATTCGATCGTTGCCGTGAATGGTTCGTGGACCGACGTGTCGCAATCCGGCAGCGTAACCTACACCGTCACGTACCAAGGTAAACGTGGCGAAGTGCGCGTGGAGCGCGACGCCACCGGCTTGTTCATCACCTGCGACACGCGGAATGGAACAGAAGGGTCTTACTATAAACTGATCATTGGAAGCGTTAGCCTTGAATAGTATCATTATGAAGCAGTCGATTTTATCTTCTTTTTCTAAAAGGCGTTGTGCCTTCCTATTACTGGGCAGCCTCATGAGCGTTGCCTTCACGTTTTCGGCGCATGCACAGATCATGGGACCGGCAACCGCCAACACAGGCGCTACCTCCACCTATACCTACTCCGATGGCAGTCTCTGGCCCAGTCAGAATTGGGACATCGTCAATGGCGACATAGCGTCGCAGTCACAGTCCGGCACAACCTATACCGTCAATGTAAAATGGATTTGCAACGGCACGGGAGTAGTCAATTTTAAGAACGGAACGGGCGTCATCGCCACAAAAAACGTAACCGTCAGTTGCGGCCTGAGACCAACACCCAGCACCACCTTCACCTATTCCAACCAATGCGGCTCGACGACGATAACCCGTGCTACCAATCCCGCCACGGGGATGCAATGGTATTGGCAAACCGATCCTGCGGGCACACGCACTGACCTGGGTTCGGGCACCACACTCACGGTGACCACCCCGGGCACATACTATCTTCGCACACTCGCCTATTGCTGCTGGAGTGCGAGCTCTCAAGCCACGAGCGCGGTAACCGTGACTACGCTCACGCCGCCAACCGCCAGTGGGATCACCCTCTGCGGACCGGGCGTCGCCACATTGACGGCCACCATGGGTTCCAACGGAACGTCTGTCCGCTGGTATAGCGGCGATGTTCAGGGAAACAGAACATTTCAAAGCGAGGGACTAACATTCTCGCCCACGGTTTCAACCAGTCAAACCTATTATGCACGCACATACAACAGCACACTGGGATGCGAGAGCGGCGAAACGGCGGTGGTTGTCACCGTCAATACGCTTCCTTCAAATCCCTCCAGTGCCATCTCCACGCCGGCAAGTTTGTGCGGCGCGGGAACGGTAACCCTGTCGGCGACAGGCGCCGTTGCGGGGCAGAGCTATGCGTGGTATGCCGCTTCTTCCGGCGGCAGCACTATATCTACCACGCAGACGCTGAGCGCCACCACCACATTTTATGTAGCCCTGGTGAATTCTTCTACCGGTTGCGAAGGCGGCCGGACGTCCGTCACCGTGTCGGTCAATCCCCAGCCACAGATATTCTCCGTTACCGGTACGGGCACTTATTGCACATCCGGTTCGGGATTGACAGTGGTACTCAGCGGCTCGCAAACGTCGGTAAATTATCAGCTGGTGAAGAACGGGACCAACAGCGGCACACCGCTGGCCGGCACCGGCAGCGCCTTGAATTGGACCAACCAAAATGCCGGTACCTATACCGTTGTTGCCACCAATACCAATGGATCTTGTGCCACCACCATGACCGGCTCCGCCGTCGTCACCGCCTCGCCGGTTTCGGTAGGCGGCACGGTGAGCAATGCAGAGGTGTATGGTAGCGGCTCCGGAACACTCACCCTCACGGCCTACACGGGCGCGCCACAACGCTGGGAGAAAAATACGGGCACAGGGTGGACCACCATCGCCAACACCACCGCGTCGAACGCCTACAGCAACGTGACCCAGACGACACAATACCGCGCCTATGTGAAAAGCGGCGTCTGCAGCGAAGCCGTGTCGGCAATAGGAGCGGTCACGGTATACGCCGTGCCCGTCATTTC
>CBIHQM010000087.1:0-17507 GCA_966211885.1 uncultured Chryseolinea sp. | reverse complement strand
CTATTACCTGGGCAACGTCTCCATGACCGGGCTCGTGAGCTACACCACCTACACGGGCGACCTGGCCGGTTTTGCGCTGGATCCCCGCAGTGTGGTGGTCAACTACGAGGGACTGCAGCTTCAACGCGAATTTTATTCACCTCCCTATGACACACCAAAACAACGCGAGAGCCGCTGGCCCGACCAACGCAACGTGCTGTTCTGGGCGCCGCAGGTGGTGACCCGGGAGGGCAAACAGCATCTTGAATTTTACACCTCCGATGTGGCCGGTGATTATAACATCGTGATCCGCGGCATGACTGCGGATGGACTTTCGGGGTCGGCTGTGTATGCTTTCCAGGTGAAGCAATTTGATCATTGATGTAGGGGGAGCGTTCTTTTGTAGATGATCTGTATAAAAAGATATACCCTGATCTGCCTGTTGCCCGCGCTTATTTTTTTCGGGTGCCTCGATCCGTATTCGCCTCCGGATGTGAAGAGCGATGTCGACATCCTGGTGGTCGATGGTTTCCTGAGCTCCACGTCTTCTTCCATTGCCGTACGCCTTTCACACGCCATCGCCCTCGATAGCGCAGGCACCCCGCCACCCGAAAACAATGCTACCGTGATCCTGGAAGAGCAAGACGGACCGTCTTTGATATTGAATGGCACGGACGATGGCTACTACACCGCGGCAGGATTGGGTGTGGATGTTGCCCGGCAATACCGCCTCCACATCAAGACCGCCGGCGGAAAGGAATATTTTTCCGACTATGTCGCCGTGATCAAAACACCCGACATCGACAGCGTGACCTGGCGTGCCGGCCATCAGAACCTGACCGTCTATGTGAATACCCACGATGCCACAGGTCAAACCAAATACTATTATTGGGACTACGTCGAAACCTACGAACATCACGCGCCGCTTCCGGCGGGCTATATCATGATGGGACGCGAACCCCGGCCGCTGACACCGGCCGAACAGCTGGAACAATGCTGGACGACGCAGCCCTCTACCAGCATTTTTGTGGCGTCGTCCGAAAATCTTTCCACTGACGCCATCCGCAATTTCCCATTGATCGTTATTCCCGCGGGCGCCATAGAACTCTCCGTTCGCTATAGCGTGCTGGTACGGCAACGCTCGATCTCCAAAGACGCGTATGTCTTTTGGACGCAACTTCAGAAAACAACAGAGAGCCTGGGCGGACTTTTTGATCCCATGCCATCACAAGTAGTGGGCAACGTTCACAGCACGACAGATCCCCACGAACCCGTGCTGGGTTTCTTCAGCGCGGGGGAAGAAAGACAAGAGAGGATATTCATCCGTCACGATGAACTGCCTGAAGACATTCGTTTATATCCCCATTATTTTTGTCCCCCGGATTCCATTCGCATGTCGATCGTCAGAACGCTGCCCGACAAGACGCTCCTGGTTTATCCCTATGGTATGGGTTTGCCGGAGGGCTATGTATCCACGGACCCGATCTGTATGGACTGCCGCGAGTTGGGCGGTGTTACGCAAAAGCCCGATTTTTGGTAGGGACTAAGAGAGTGCCCGCGCGATTCTGCTATAGCTTTACCAAAAAACTTTATCGCGGGAGAAAATCTTTTCGCGCTAAGCCTTTGCGGGAAAATCATACCTTAGCAGTGGCCTGAAATATCAAAAAACATCAACCCGTGCTGCGTCATCGAATCGCTGTAAAGATTGCCTTCTTTGTTAATGGGTTTATCCTGGCCAACTGGGTGTCGCGGCTGCCGCGCATCCAGGAACTCTACGGTGCCGACAATGGCGACATCGGCTTGGTGTTGTTCTCATTATCTATCGGGGCCGTTGTGGCCATGCCGTTTGCCGGGTGGGTGATCATAAAAAATGGAAGCCGCAGCATCTCGTTGCTCACGGCGATCCTCTATTCGGCCATCGTGCCATTGATCCCCCTCATGCCCAACTTTGCTATGTTGATGGCCCTCTATTTTTGCATGGGCTTGGTCACGGGCATGTTCGACGTGGCCATGAACGCGCAGGCCGTGATGGTCGAACAGGAATATAAACGCCCCATCATGACATCCTTCCACGCCTTCTTCAGCCTGGGCATGATGCTGGGCGCTTGGTCGGCCGCGTTGTTTACCGACATAGGGATGGACTTGGAATCACATTTTCTGATCGTGGTCGGTATTTCACTCGCGGCCGTCGCTTGGGCCAGCAGAAATCTGATACACGATAAGCCCGATCCCAGCGCGCACACCGAAGGGCCTTTGTTCCGGCTCCCCAAGGCATCCCTGATCAGCGTCGGTGTCATCGCGTTTTGTTGTATGATGGGAGAGGGGGCGATGTCGGAATGGACGGTGAACTTTATGGAGAACATTGCTCGTGCCTCCAAGTCGCTGGCACCCATTGCGCTCTCGGCATTCGCCACGGCCATGACGTTGGGACGATTTTTTGGAGACAAAGCCCGTGCAGAATTTGGCGATCGCAAAATGATCATCATCGGCGGTTCGCTGGCTTTCTCTGGGCTTTCATACGCCCTCCTAAATCCGCTGCCTTATGATTCCATAGTTGGATTTTTTCTGGTGGGCCTGGGTCTTTCCACCATCGTACCCATCGCCTACAGCATCGCTGGCAACACGCGTGAGCTTCCATCAAGCGTAGCGCTGGCCATGGTCACCACCGTGGGATACTCCGGATTTCTCATTGGCCCACCCGTGATCGGCTTCATCGCCGACGCCCAAACCCTGCGCGTGGCACTGGCCGTGGTGGCCGTACTTTTTATCGTGATGACAGTGTTGGGAATTCGATACAAACCAAAATAAACACATGGACATAAAACTGGAAGAATCAGGCACACGGGGATATTTTTATATAGAGGAAAATGGCAAGCGCCTGGCTGAAATGATCTTTACCAAAGCAGGCGACACCCGCATCATCATCAATCACACAGAAGTCTCGGATGCCTTGCGCGGAAAAAATGCCGGCAAGCAATTGGTTGCAGCGGCTGTCGATCATGCCCGTAAAAACAACTTGAAGATATTTCCGCTCTGCCCCTTTGCCAAGTCGGTGTTCGATCGCGTTGCCGAGTACCAGGATGTGCTCGATAAATGATCAGCGTTTCAACGTGACGGCTTTCGTGCGATAGACGTTGCCGGCTTCACCAGGCATGAGTTCGCCGAGGCGGTTGTAGATGTCCACCACGGTGCTGTCGTATTGAAGGGCTTCCTGGTAGAGGGGAATAGCCTTCTGCGTGTTGCCCTTTGAGTCGTAGATATAAGCCATGATATAGCACAGAATATGACTTCGCGAACTTTCGTTGGCATACACGCTTTCATAGAGTGGCAACGCTTCGTCAAATTTCTGTTGGCTATAATAACAATCCGCCAGCGCCTGCCGGGCATCCTCGTAGTCCGGATAGTCCGCCGTGAGTTGCTTTAGGATGGCGATGGCCTCGTCATATTTTTTCTGATCGGCGAACACCTCGGCCTTGCCATAGGAAGCTTCTTTCAACGTGGGGTCGATGACCAGCGCCTGGTCGAACAGGATGATGGCCGAGTCGGGCTGGCTTTGCAAGAACAGCGTTCTCCCATAGCCAAGATACGCTTCCGCATATTTTGGATTCACTTGCCATGCCCGCCGGTAGTTCATGCGGGCGGAATCGTATTGCTGATTGTAATAGTGATTATCGGCCGTTTGAAAATAGCCATAAGCTTCCAAGGAGCTGTCGTCCGAAAATAGGGAAGACAGCGTGACGACCAGGATAATGGTGAATACAAAAACCACAAAGATGATCACTACCGCCGCGCTTCGACGCTGGGGATTGGCTGGTGGATAATTGGTCTGCTGTCCCTTCAGCAATCGCCCGAACAACACCGAAAGGAATGTCGCGGGTGTATAGTCCCTTTGTTTTTGAAAGACGGGATCCTGGCGTCGCGGCGTTGATGCAGGCCGGCTGCTGAACGCCAGAAGAAAGCATATCGCAGCGAAGCCCAACAAAATGGCCACCAGGGAACGGTCGACCGACCACAGCAGCGCCATGAAAAAAAGGCCCGTACATCCCAGTAGGAAATACAGGCGGGCTTTGGTGGGTTGATGGCCGGGAGAGGTGCCGTCGTTCATACCTTCAAGGTACGCAGAATTTTCACTCCATGTGGCGGATCACTTCGCGCTCGTCGATGCGGATGTCGTCTTCGCCCAATTCGTCGAAGGGGTGTTCGAGGTGGTCCTGGATGTTGTCGAGGCTCACCAGGATAAAGCTGTACAGCACGGGCATGACGTATTCCAGCGACGCGGAAAAGTCCTTGAAGGTGCTGGCAAAATAAGGACCGTAGATGATCGGGAAGACATAGATGAACACCTTGCTGTAGGCCCGCAACGTGATGGGCGTGCGGTAGACGTGAATGATCTTCAGGTTGTCGAAGGCGATGATCATCTTGCTCACGTATTGACTCAGCCGCGAGAACTCGCCGCTGGGAATGCCATAGTGTTTATAGGAGGTGGTGAGGGCCGAGAGGCGCGAGAAATACTGAAAGATCTTTTGCTCGTTCTCTTCCCATTCGCGCCGGTGCGACGAGGTGAACATGGTGCGCATGAGGCGGATCATCTCCGTGACGATCTCGCGGGTTTGTTCGGGCAGGTCGTTGTCCTTGTCGGTGGTCCAGTCGCGCGAGGCATAGTAGAGGGCGATGGCATGGCCTTTGAAATCGGAGAAGCGTTGGAGTGCCAATTCCCTGCGATTATACGCCGACCCAATCGAGAACACCACCGGGAACACGATTGCCACCCCCACCAGCATATCGGGGAATTTGGCGATGAGCCCATAGTGAAAACACACATACGTGGAAATGACCGATAGGGTCGTAATGATCAGCGTCTTGTAGTTGATGATCAGGAAAAAGCTCTTCAATACTTTCGTCATAGGGGCCGTGGCTCGGGGGAGCAAATAAAATACATTTCAAAATAAAAATCGTCCATAAATGCCAAAAGCCCTAAACAGGGCTTCCAGCGGGGCTCCAATCGAGAAAAGTTTCTTATTCGTCCAGCATTTCCACCTCCACGCGAACGTTCTTCTTGGCGTTCACGCTGTTCTTGTCATAGATAGGACGCTTCCCGCCCCAGGCTCTTATTTCCATGCGCGTCGGGTCGATGCCTTTGCTGACCAAGTAGTCTTTGATGACTTCGGCACGTTTGTACGAAAGATCTTTGGCCGACCCCATGCCTTCATGAGCGCCTTCCAGTGTGAAGAATTTCTTGTCGGGACCCGCCGTCAGGATCTTGCCATGGTAGTTGCCATTGGAGTGGCCATGAAGACGGATCTTGTATTTGGGATTTTCTTCCATGAGCTGTAGCAGACTGTTGAGCTCATAGTTAGACTCGGGCAGCATAAGCGCCGCATCGTTGTAGAAGTAGACGTTATACAAGGTGGCGATGTCGCCCTTGTGATAGCGCACCAGGTCGAAGTCGACCACCAGCGTGGTACCCATCAGGTCGATGTAGTCTTTCACCGTATCGGCTAGCGGCAGCGGGTAGTTGATCTCTTCTTGAATTTTCCGGTAACCGAACGCCTCGCAAACCAGCGTGAGTTGTCCCGATTTGCTTTTCGGATCGGGCAGCACCAGGTATTCATTTCCTTTCACGCTGGTGATGAGTCGTGAGCGGTCCGTATCGATCACCTGAACATCGCCACTCACGATGCGGTTGTTGCGCGCATTGTAAAGACTTAGGAAAACTTCGGTGTTGCCCAGGGTCATGACCTTGTGTTGCACGATCTCGGGATTGTCGGTGATCTCGGGTTCGGGGGTCGCCACGACGGGAGCAGCTGGCGTCTCCTGGGTTGTGGTGGCCACGGCCGTTGTCTTGGGAGGCGCAGGCATTTCAGGAGCCGGTGCGTTGGGCACAGCGGCGTTGTGTGGTGTGATATCGCCGGGCACTACGCGTACCCAGGCATCTTTGAACTCGGGCGTATTGCGTGCCGTTGTCATGTACTGCAACGACTCTCTCAGGCTCTCAAAATATTTCAGATAGACAAAGAAAAATCCACGGCCCGAATTGAATCCGTAGTGTGCCTCCGTACCCTTCATTTTCAGGACCTCCACGTAGTTCTGCGCCACGTTCTCACGCGACGGCGCATAGGCGTTGATCACTACATAATAGCCGGGAGCAAGCTCTTTAGAATCCTGGGAGAACAACGGGAGGGATAGGCAAAAAAGCCCAAAAACGAGGGCACTTCTAGTTAGGTTCTTCATGTAAGGACTACCGTATATTTGGGCGAATATTTTCTAAAAATATCTAATTTTTTAGTCTAATCAAGCTATTCGCGACATTTATTGGTTTACCTGGGTGTATGATTTCTGAACTTTTCTTTCAAAAAACCGATCCCATAGCCCCACAGCTGGAGCAGGGCGGCTGGCACCGACAAGAAGGCTACCGTGAGATCTTTACCCTGCCGCAATGAGTCGATGAAAATGGCCAGCAAATAGACCACAAAAAAGCCGAGGGCGATACGGAAAAATGCGAGGCTAATGAGCGGGAGCACGAGCAACACCCCCGTGCCGAGCAGGAAAAGCGCCGGAAACCAATGTGCGAGCTTCACGGCCCCGGGATGTACCCGGCCAATCTGGATGCGTCCCTTGCCAAAGTTGGACACCTGGTGATAGAACTGGCGGAAGGTGGTGCGCCGCTTATGATAGACAAACGCCTCCGGGATGAGCCCCACCTTGAAACCCATCGTGCGCATGCGAATGCTGAACTCGATGTCTTCTGCAAAACGATCCAGCTTGAATCCCCCGGTCTGTGTGAACACGTTCCGCGAGATGCCCATGTTGAAACTTCTCGGCTGAAACCTCGCCGCCTGTTGCTTCCCGCCGCGGATCCCCCCCGTGGTAAGCACCGAAGCCATCGTATAGCCCATCGCGCGCTGCACCGGCGTGAAATTCTCATGCGCCCGGTCAGGACCGCCCCAGGCATCCCACCCGTTTTCCTGTATGGAACGCTCAACTGAAGCCAGATAGCCCGGCGGAATGATGCAGTCGGAATCGAAGACAATAAAATACTCACCCCGCGCCTGCGCATAGCCAAAATTGCGGGTCGGTCCAGGCCCCGAGTTGGGTTTGAAGAAGTAGTGAATGGAAAATTTGTCCCTGTAAAAATCAACCACGCTATCACAGCGCACCGTCGAGCCGTCTTCGACGACAATGACCTCAAAGTCTTTCACCGTCTGCAACACGAGACTGGCCAACAACTCGTCCACTTCCTGCGGACGATTATAAACGGGAATGATGATAGAGTAGCGCGGCGCTGCCATGCGGCAAAATAAGCAGAACTATCCGAAGAAGCACAGCCCCCCGCAGGCTGCCACGGCGAAGCCGCTTTGCGTTGACTTTGCGCCTGCGGTTAAAAACGATTTCTGGGAAACGCCCGACTTACTCCTGCAACTTCAATCGCTGCTCTGTTTCAGGCAATCCTACCTTCTCAACGATTAGATAATCGCGCCGGGAAAGCGACTGCATGGCAAACATCTCCGCCAAAAATCCCGTCACAAAAAGTTGCACCCCCACTACCAACGCTACTAACGCGAGAAAGAACAGCGGCTGAGCAGTTATATCGCGCTTGATTGGGACATGCGAAAAGTAGACCGCATCGATTTTATCGTAAAAAATCTTACACGTAAAAATAAACCCTACCAAAAACGAGACTGTTCCCCAAGTTCCAAAGAAGTGCATCGGCTTCTGCCGGAACCGGCTCACAAATGTGATAGAGATCAGGTCGAGGAACCCATTGATAAAACGCTCCAGTCCAAACTTGGTCTTGCCAAATTTGCGCTCGCGGTGCTCCACTACCTTCTCGGTAATTTTGGTGAAGCCCGCCCACTTGGCGATCACGGGAATGTAGCGGTGCATCTCGCCATACACGGTGATGTTCTTCACCACGCGCGATTGATAGGCCTTGAGTCCGCAGTTGAAGTCATGCAACGGTATGCCCGACAGCTTCCGCGTCACATAGTTGAAAAATTTGGAGGGCACGGTCTTGGAGATCGGGTCGTGGCGTTTTTTCTTCCAGCCCGAGACGAGGTGAAAACCATCGGCGGTAACCATCTTGTAAAGTGCAGGGATCTCGTCCGGGCTGTCTTGCAGGTCAGAGTCCATGGTGATGACCACTTTTCCCTGCGCGGCGCGGAAGCCCGTTTGCAGCGCGGCCGATTTGCCAAAGTTCCGGTTGAAGCGGATGCCCTTGATGTTGGGGTTGGCTTCGTGGATGGCCGTGATCTGCTGCCAGGTGTTGTCCGTGCTGCCGTCGTCGATGAAGATCACTTCATAGGAAAAGCCGTGTGCTTCCATCACACGGCTTATCCACTGACACAGTTCCGGTATCGATTCTTCTTCGTCCTTCGCGGGAACAACAACTGAGATGTCAAGATTCATTTCGTGAATTAAATAGCGGGTTCAGGCCGCGGTTTCTGAGTGAAAATAGAAAGGATCAGGCCGATCACGAGCAGCATAATAATGGTGAACACAAGCCCAAAGAAAAACAAGGCCATTGGCGAGGTCATGGTGTTCACTATTTTCATGGCCATGTCGATCTGGGCTTCGGGCGTGCCTTTTGCCTCCATATCGGCCATGGCTTTGTCGCGAATACGATTGACAAACTCCGGGTCAACAAAATTGATGTAAATCGTGCTGAATACCGAAGCAATGGCGGCACAGATGAGACCGATCCAAAAGGCAATGCCTACCCCCTGGCCATACGTCATGAAGCCGTCACCATTGTCTTTAAAATATTTATGGGCCATGATAACAATGGCAATACCGATGAGCCAGTTTACCACTTGCGCAAATTTGGCTTGATCAAAACCAGCGACATTGAGGAAAACAAAATAGACAATGCTTATCACGGCACAAATCACGCCGTATCGAATGCCTACTGATCGCGTCGTGGTGGGGGATGTGGTTTCTGTAGTTTGAGTCATATAGATTGGTTTTTAGGTTGTCGTCTCAATATTACCGATACGATAATGTTAACAAAAAAGCCGATGATCAATCCCTGCGTAAAATACGTCACCGTCAATTGCCACATGTTAGTCGTAGGCAACCCCTTTAAATTACGTTCATATATGTCTTTCCCGATGCGTTCAATGTCTTCTTTTGGAAATGCTTTCAAATACGTCGTCATCTCCGCGATGTAGCCCGTCACAAATCCCTTCTCCCAGCTGCCAAAAGCAAACAGCAGTGCCGAAGTAATGGTGGTCATCAGCAGCACCACGATGGTGCCGCCCAACGTGGCCTGCCAGAAATACAACACCCCTTGTTGGTCGTAGTCCCTGAATTCCTTCAATGAAAAGTAAACAAACACGCCGAACAATAAAATCCTGAAATCGAGAAAAGGGGAGACCAGCAGCGGATGCCGGCCGAGGTAATACATGACCACGTGCATGATAAACGCCAGCACACCGGCCACTGCGCCCCACCGCGCGGAAATG
Organism: uncultured Chryseolinea sp.; assembly: GCA_966211885.1. GTDB lineage: Bacteria > Bacteroidota > Bacteroidia > Cytophagales > Cyclobacteriaceae > Chryseolinea. The sequence continues at coordinate 8,067 of CBIHQM010000087.1, read as the reverse complement.
CGGAGTAATTTCGATGTCATCTGCGTCTCAGTCCTCTATTTTATGCCGTCCGTTGTTGAAGACCGCGATTGCTTTTCCTTTGATCTGCTGGTTGAGCCACGGCGAGTTCTTCGATCGCGACAAATTCGCCTTTTCGTCGAAGAGCCAGGTGCGCTCCGGGTCGAAGAGGGTGAGGTTGGCCTTTTCCTCCACTTCAATTTTGGGGATCTCCAGGCCCAACAGCTTGCGCGGGTTCACCGTCACTTTCTCGATGAGCGCATCCCAACCCACCGGCTCGGCCAGGGCACTCAGGTGCATGGCAAAGGTCTGCAGGTTGATCATGCCAAAATCGGCCAGGTCAAATTCCAGGCTCTTGCTCTCCTCTTCGTGCGGGATGTGGCCCGAGCAGAGCACGTCGATGGTGCCGTCTTTCAGGGCCTTGATCAAGGCGTCGTTGTCCGCCTTCTCGCGAAGGGGCGGGTTCACTTTATAGTTCGTGTCAAAATCCGACAGGCGGCTGTCGTCCAGCAGCGGCTGGTAGATGGCCACGTCGCAGGTGACGTTCAGTTTCTTTTTGGCGGCGCGGATCATGTCGGCCGATTTGCCGGTCGAGATCTTGGCGATGTGCAGGCGCCCGCCGGCGTAGGCCAGCAATTCCAGGTTGCGCCCCACGGCAATGTCTTCAGCAATGCGCGGCATGCCTTTCAGTCCCAGCATGGTGCTGTTGACGCCTTCGTGCATCTGGCCAAACAGGTTCAGCCAGATGTCCTCGGGATGGTCGATGATGAGGCCGTTGAATTTCTGGGTGTATTGCAGTGATTTCAGCAGGATGTCGGTGTGCCAGATGGATTTCAGACCGTCGGTAAAGGCCGCTGCACCGGCTTCGTGCAAGTCGATCATTTCGGTCAACTCCTCGCCCTTGTTGTTCTTGGTGACGGCTGCCAGGGGATGGATCTGCACCAGTTGGCTGTCGTTGCCCTTCACCAGGTAGCTGATCTCGTTCTTGGTTTGTACGCAGGGTACGGTGTTGGGCAGCAGGGCGATGCCCGTAAATCCGCCGGCCGCCGCGGTGCGCGCCACCGACTCCAGGTCTTCTTTGTGTTCCAGCCCGGGGTCGCCCGCAAAGGTGCCCAGGTCAAACCAGCCCGCCGAAAGCTTCATGCCGTCCGCCTTGATCACCTTGTCGGCCGTATAGTTCTTGTCACCGATCTCGATGATGCGACCATTGTTGATCAATACATTTTTTTCTTTTTGATGGAAGGAGGACGTGGGGTCGAGAATTTCAGCGTGTTGTATCAGTATCTTCATGCTTACTATTTTTCACGGGGTTGCCTCCCCAAGAGAAGCGTTGCTTTACTTCATAAACCTGATCAACAGGATCTCCGCCAAAAGGAAGGTCAGGGCCAGTAAAAGCGCGTATTTCCACAATGGGGTGCCCAAATATCGCTCCTTTATTTCTTTGCTGAAAGCATCGGTCGAACCAACCTCGAAAATAGTGATGTTGTCGCCGCCACCCAGCAGTTGCTTCATTTCGGGTCCGGAATATTGGTCCATCAGCGATTCGGCCTTGTCGAGGTTGAATGCCAGCAGATTAATGGTGTCGCGGCGCATCACCACCTTATAGAAACCCCGGCTGATGGAGAATTTGGGGATGTCGAAAATAACGTCGTCGTTCACCGTGCGCTGGGCAGGGATCACCTCCTCGGCGCCTTCCCACCGCAAAGGCTCCTCGCCCTTCAGGCTGTCTACATGCAGGGTGATGAAATCTTCCAGCAGGGTGTAGTAGGGCTTCAGGTCGTTCTTCTTGCCGCTGGCCGCGATGCGGTACATCACCGGCACAAAGATGGCGTGGTTAAAAAAGTCGGTTTGCGAAGCGTCCAGTGCGCTGGCCAGCACATAGACCTTGCCGCGCTGCGGGAAAAGCGACAGGAAGGGCTGGCCGTCCTTGAACTTCAGCAAGGCCGAGTTGTCGGCCCCCCAATCCAGCCGGCGGATAGCCTTGGGCATGGCCAGGGAAACCGAGCGTTCTTCGAACACATTTTCGAAAAAGGGATTCGAGAAGTCGGGGCGGTCGAGTTCCAGCGTGGTTTTGTTCCCGGTATCGTTCAGGGTGGCTAATTGCAGAAAATTTTTCAGGCTTGCCACATCCGGCGTTGTGCCGGGGGCCAGCAGCAATGTGCCGTTGTCGAGGATGTAGCGGCGCAACGCTCCCCCTAAGGAGGCGTCGATGCTGTTGAGCCCGTTCACCACTACCAGGTCGGCCTGGGGCAGCAGACCGTAGTTGAAATTGTTTACCGGGTAAGAGGCAAAATCAAACACATCCTTGTTGCCAAACACTTTTTCAACCACCGTGGGCGCGGCCGTATTCTTGATCTCCAGCACCCGGATCTTGTCGGTAAAGTTCAGGGCAAGATAAAATTCATTGTCAAAGCTCACCGGGAAGTCGTTGAAGGTGAGCCGGGCTTCGTTCAACCCCGACAATCCTGTGGCGAGGTCAAAGGTGGTCTCGGCCACGCCGCCCTGGGCGATGTCCAGCAGCGAGGTTCCGGCCTGTACGCCGTTCAGGGTCAGTTTCAGGTTGAGCTGTGTCACTTCCTTGCGTCCGTCGTTGCGCACCTTCACGTGCAGCACGTTCTTCCCGCCCCCGGCCGAAAACGGATTCTCGAGGTAGGCTGAGTCGATAAAAACGTTTGACAATTGGCCATAGGCAATGGGCACCAGGTGCAGCCGCGCTGTGCTGTCGGGGGCGGTCACCTGCCCCAGGGTGGACTTCTGGAAGTCGGAGATCCAAAAGATCTCGCGGCCCCGTTTGGCTCCTTCCTGGCGGATGCGTTCTTGTATTTCGACCTGCGAGCGGCTCACGGGTGAAAGGCGGATTTGCGTGAGCAGGTCCAGCACCTCGGCCTTGGTTTTGTAGGTGTTTGAAAAAGGCGAAAAGTCGTTTGTGATCAGCCGGTAGCGCGTATCGGGCGGAAATACCTCCACGATGCTCCGCGCAAAGCTCACCCCGGCGTCCAGTCCCCGCGTCTTATCGTCGGTGAGCGCCGACATGCTCTGTGAGTTGTCCAGGTACAACAAAATGTTCTGTCCCGTGCCCACTTGCTCCCGGGCGGGAATCACTGGCTGGCTGAAGGTGATGACCAGGAAAAACAGGAACAGCAACCGCGCCGCCAGCACCAGGTAATGCTTCAGGCGCCGCTTGGCCGTGGTGACTTCTTTCACCTGCCGGAGGAACCGTGTATTCGAAAAATATACCCGGATCGTTCTTCTGAAATTAAATAAATGTATGATAACGGGTATGGAAAGTGCGCCCAGCGCCCACAGAAAAGAAGGGTATAAAAAACTCATGCGAACAAAACTAATTAAAAAAGGATGCTTCCAACACCCGCTCCTATAAACGACCGAACTAACCCCACCACCAGCAATCCCCCAACAAGATTCAGCTAAAGTCCAGGTCTCAGAACCTCCAAGACTCAACCACCAACCCAGCCTTAAGGCGACCTCGCGGACTTGCCTCCAGGAACTCATTGGATTTCAATAACCCCGGCCTTTAGGCCGGGGTTATACAGACCACCGCGGAAGGGCTTTAGCCCTGAACTTCAACGACGGATCGGCTAAAAAATAGGCCATCATCTTAAAAAAAATATCATCTCCCGTCAACATCGCCCCTATACGTAGCATTAAAAAATACTGGAGAGTGCCCACTGCAATCCCATTGCAGTAAGGCGCTTTTACTTTATAGCACCTAACCAAAAAATGTTAATGGCTATGAAAACCAAGATTTTACTCACCTGTTTCGCGCTAGCCTGCGCACTGGCAGCATCCTCCCAAAATTTCAAGAAGTTTAGAGTAGGCATCGGCGTGGGCTATGCCAAACCATCGGGCAGTGGCTCTCAGGGAGGAGGCCTCGTCTATCTCGAGCCTTCCTACCGTCTCAGCGATGCCCTCTCGCTGGGCCTGCGTGTGGAGTCGGCCATCGTTGCCCGCGGACTTTCGGGTAGTTCCGTCGACATGGAAAATTTTGATTTGTCGACCCAATCCTCCTATACCTTGAATATGCAATATTACCTGAGCGCAAATAATTTTCGCCCTTTCTTCGGTGCCGGTCTCGGGATCCACAACCTGTCGGCCATGAAGACCGATGTTATTGTAGTCGATGGAATTGACTTCACAGGACAAGGCCAGGTGCAAACGCATACAGAATCGGTAAGCCTAAGCGATGCGCAATCGAAGCTGGGATTCTATCCGCGTCTCGGTTTTGATTTGGGCCACTTCACATTTTCGGTCGACTACAATTTTATTCCCAACACAAAGACCACCGTGTCGGGAAGCGACGCGAGCTTCAGGAACAGCTACCTGGGTGTCCGCCTCGGGGCGAATTTTGGTGGCGGAAGAAAATAATAGCGAACCGTGATCGGGGGGTCCGGTGATCGTCATCGGGCTGTCATCGGTAATTCTGTTGCGCGAAATATTTGTTGATTAAAAATTCAGCCACACGGTTGTGAATGAAATCCATATCTTTACCGGTCCTATACCGATGGAAGTGTTATGATCAACAAAATGTTGCTGGCTTGTCTCGTTGCGCTGTTGTCTTTTGCTGCACCCGCACAGAATTTTAAAAAATTTAGATTGGGGATTGGTGGAGGTTATGATATTCCTGCCGGCGCACGTTCCGAAGGTGCGGCACTCTTTTATCTTGAACCTGCCGGCCGGATCAATGATAACTGGGTGTTGAGTTTTCACCTGGAAATCGCCTTCCCGGCCAATCGATTTTCTCCCAACGATCGGACCAAGCCGTCGATTCTCTCGTCTTATACTTTCAATGGCCAATACTATATAAACCGTTTGATGTCCGGCAATCTCCGGCCCTTTGTGGGTGCCGGTCTGGGTTTTTATTACATAGCTCTAGAGGATCAACAGCAGGGAGTCTTCAGCACATTCGGACTGGCGGTTGGATTTTATCCGCGTGTGGGCATTGATGTTGGTCAGTTCACCTTCTCGGCCGATTACAATGTCCTTCCGAGGTCACACAGTGACCGGTCCCGTGCGAACATAAACGACAACTACCTGGCTATTCACGTTGGCGCGAACATCGGCGGCGGGCGCAAATAGTGATTATCTTTTGTCCTTGGGCTTTATGCGCTATCGCCTGTGCGATACCATGATCCGGGTGAAAGGACTAGAATGTTTAGTGGAGGTACATTCTTTACTGCGCGCGAAAAGAAAATTGGATTTTGTCCTCGTATCGGGATCGACTTTTTAGGGCGATTCAGTTTCTCCGTCGACTATAATTTCATTCCGAGCTCAAAAGTCATCGAGCCCGGCAATACGGCGCGTGTTAGCAACAGCTACCTCGGTCTGCACCTTGGTGCGCTTTGCTTTGTGCGTAAACAGGACTAACAAGAACTATGAGAAGCCTGACGACCATCGCCAGGCTTTCGTTTTGCGCCCAACGGCATTCTTTTTATTTATTCGCCCCCAACATCAATAGCTCGCCGACATTGATCTCCGTGAAGTATTTTTTTTCGCCGGCGCTGTCCTCGTACTCCCGGTGAACCAAGCGGCCCTCCACGGCGATCTCGTGGCCTTTTTTTAAGTACTTTTCCGCGATGTCCGCCAGTTTCCCCCACATCACCAAGTGGTGCCATTGCGTGTCGACCACTTTTTCGCCCTTGTCGTTTTTATACGTGTCGTTCGTCGCCAGATTGAAGGATACTTTTTTGCTGCCGCTTTCAAAAACACGCACCTCGGGATCTTTGCCCAGGTTGCCAATAAGCCTCACGCTGTTTTTTAAATTTTTCATACGTCGTTTAATATAGTGTGGTGAATACGTTGCGCTGGGAAATGCGACTCCCAACACCAGGGCTACCCGCCCGATGGTTTCGCTAAGGTGAGGCAAGAAATTATAGCTAGTCGTATGATAAACGTTTAATTTCGGCTATATTCGATCATCAGTTGTTGGTTATTTTTTATGTCAAATCACGTTCACAAATTCTGCCAGGAATGTGGGGCGCTTATTAAGGGAAGGGCCGATAAGAAATTTTGTGACGACCACTGCCGTGCCAACTACAACAATCGCATCAATAGTTCCGAAACCCACTACATGCGCACGGTCATCCACGTACTTCGCCGGAACCGCCGCATTCTGAAAGACCTCAACCACACCGGAAAGACCAAAGTCGATTGCGACAAACTGCGCCACCGCGGATTTGATTTTACCTACTTCACCAACATCGACGAAACCGGAAGCGAAGGCCGCTACTACTATTGTTTTGATCAGGGCTATATTCTCTTGAAGGACGGTGATCTGCTCTTGGTGACAAGACAACCCCATTGATCGGGACATCCCGGACAACTGACTTTCGCGTCAGCGGAATTTCCACGCGGGAATGTGTGCGATTAAAATGGATGGAGGGGAGGAGTATTCTGAAAATACAAAATGGCAACCCTTCAAGGATTGCCATCTGTCTGAAACGAGGCGTTTCGCCGCGTTCATGATAATAAGTTCAATAACCTCCCATGAACCCAGAGGCCAGTGATGTGCTTAAGGATTAAACGGCGAAGCTCTCACCACAACCGCAGGTGCGTGTGGCGTTCGGATTGATGAATTGGAAACCCTTTCCGTTGAGGCCATCCGAAAAGTCGAGCGTGGTGCCCAACAAATAGAGGAGGCTTTTTTTGTCGACCAGGATCTTGATGCCCTTGTCTTCAAAGATCTGGTCGGCGGGTTTGATCTCGTCGTCGAAGTTGAGATCATACATAAGTCCCGAGCAGCCGCCACCCTTCACGAGCACGCGGATGTTGTTGTTGTCCGGCTTGCCTTCTTCGGTGCGGAGGGCGATGATCCGTTCTTTTGCTTTATCGGTTACGCTGATCATAGTCTGCAATGTTCTTTGTTTACGAAATCGGGTTGAGCACTACGCTGAAAACGGTAAGCGTATTCATATCGCGTCCGTAATACAGCTTTTGCAGGGCGTCGAGGATGTTGCTGGCCTTGAAATAAGACGTGTGCAATTCCGTGTCGCCCTTGGCAACCCATTGTATGGTGTAAGAATTCTCTTTCTCTTTATACTGCTGCACGTAGGCCAGCATTTTCTTTAACGCATCCACCTTGTCGGCTCCGGTTTCGTTGTGGAACAGGAAGGCCTGGTTGTGGCGCGGGTTGATGGTGATGAGGTCCAGCTTCACTTTGTGGCCATCCACCGTGCTGTACTCAAACACGAGGTCAGACGTGCGCAAGCCCAGGTAGTCCTTGATTTCTTGTTGTATGCGGGCCGCTTCTACGTGCATTTCGCTGAGTGTCTCGATCATAGATGCCAAAGTTTCACAGTTTAAACTTTCGATTTCCCTTAAAAGTTTCTTGTTTGGGGTACAAAGTTAACAATTATGGAAAAACTTGAACACATCGGAATTGCCGTTAAAAGCCTGAAAAATGCACATTCTGTCTTTGAAGCCCTGTTGGGACGCGAGCACTACAAAATCGAAGAAGTGGCCTCGGAAGGCGTGCGGACCTCGTTTTTTGAGATCGGCGGGGTGAAAATCGAGTTCCTGGAAGCCACCCGCGACGATTCGCCCATCGCCAAATTCATCGAAAAAAAGGGGGAAGGCGTGCACCATCTCGCGTTTGCAGTGAGCGATATCCGCAGCAGCATGGAGGATTACAAAAATAAAGGTTTCGAGGTGATCAATGAGGAGCCCAAAAAAGGGGCCGACAACAAGATGATCTGCTTCCTCCATCCCAAAACCACCGGTGGAGTGCTGATCGAGCTCTGCCAAGACCTCTAGGCCGACATCAAGGTTTCTTCATCTGACTGGCACTTTTGCCGCCAAATTGGATGTCGTTGTAGTATTTCGTCTTTTTCTTTCCCTTGGCGGTTTTGTAATACGGCTTCGGCGTGGCGCATGCGCCCAATACGATCAACAGGACGAGCAGAAGGCCGGTAATTTTTCTCATGGGGGTCGTGGTTTTTAACAGTGCATAGGTACACCGAATATAAGACTAAAATCTGTCATATTCATCGATAATATTACTTTTGCAGGATGAATGGTTTATTAGGACGCCGGAGACGATCATTTTTTAAACTGTCA
>CBIHQM010000086.1:0-17544 GCA_966211885.1 uncultured Chryseolinea sp. | reverse complement strand
GAATGGGAGCTTTTCTTTTTTGTGGTGTGTGGTTTCTTTTTCGTAGTGTGGGCACACCGAGTGAAGTTGTTGGTGGGACACCAACAACGGGTGGATGGGTGTTAGAATGTGGCGGGTGTGATTGTTGGATCGGCTATCAAAATCTGATTTTTTTCCGGCGGATAAATTGCGGTGACGCCGTCACACTATGGGCGGGAGCACCCCGAGTGGGGTTGTTGGTGGGACACCAACAACCGTGGTGGACATCACTTGGAATGTGGGGGTCTTAATTATAGGAGCAACTATTAAAAGCCGATTTTTATTCCGGAGGAGGAGTCGCGTTTGGCGCCGGTTACGCTTTGGAGGCAGTTCACTTCGTTGAGGGAGCGGAGGACGCCGAGGAAGGCGAAGACGAGGGCTTCTTTGAATTTGATGATGTCGTCGTCGGGGATGACCAGTTGGGCGTCGTCGGCGCAGGCGTCGAGGAGTTGGGAGATGAAGAAGGCGTTGAAGGCGCCTCCTCCGGTGCAGAGGACGCGCGCATTCCGGGTGGAGGTGCGGATGGCTTCGGCGATTTCCTGGGCGCTGGAGAAAGCAAAGGTGTGGAGCTTATCTTTTGTGGGAATGCCCGGCGTGTCGAGGATGGGTTGGATGCGCTGTTCGAAGATCTCGCGGCCTAGCGAGGGGCGTTTCTTTTTCAAGGCATTGTTCACGGTGTTCAGGGCTTTGAGCATCGGTGCGTTGATCTTGCCGTCGGAAGCCATGGCGCCGTCTTTGTCGAACGTTTTGCCGGTCTTGAGGGCGAGATAGTTCAAGCCCATATTATTGAAGCAAACATCATAGGCTCTGCGCGCGTTGTCTACGTCCACCGAGAGGTTGGCGATGCCACCCAGGTTTAGGCATACATCGTACTCCTGGAACAGAAACTTATCGCCGGCCGGCACCAGGGGAGCTCCCTCACCACCGAGATTGACATCCAGGGTCCGGAAGTCGCACACCACGGGTACACCACACGCTGCGTGCAGCGCATTGCCGTTGCCCAGCTGGTAGGTGAATCCCTTTCGCGGCTGGTGAAAGATCGTGTGGCCGTGGGAGGCAATGAAATCGGGTCGCACTTTGTGTTGTTTCATGAAGGCGGCACAGGTCTTGCCCAGCCACTGGCCGTAGGCTGTATCCAGAGAGATGAGATCCTCCCCTGACAGGTTCTGGGCGGTCGATAAATGCTGGATCCAGGTCGCCGGATACTTTACGGTGGTCGCTTTTTTGATCGCATACGACCATCCTTTCTCATTTTTCTTAAAATGACAATAGGCAATGTCGAGGCCGTCGAGGGAAGTGCCCGACATCAGGCCAATAACTTTAAAGTTCTGCGGTGAATCCATATTTTTGATCGATGAGCACTATCGCTTATAAGAAACAGAATGAACACTGAGCCGCGCAATGTGGTGGTAGATTACGGTAACTCTGCTGCCAAGGTAGGAATTTTTAACGGTGACACGCTGACGGCGCGCCATGTGTTTGCGGAGCCCGAAGAATTGAAAACCTTTCTTCAAAACTTTTCGGCATCGGGCATCATCATCAGTTCGGTGAACCGGGACGCGGCGATGGTGGCGGAATGGGCCGGGCAGGTGGCTCAAAAATTTATTCTGACCCCCTCGCTCCCATTGCCCATCCAAAACCGGTATGCCACGCCGGCCACGTTGGGTGTGGACCGTATCGCCGGCGTGTGTGGCGCCCTGCATTTGCATCCGGGCGCTCCCTGCCTGGTGATCGACGCAGGGACCTGCATCACCTACGATTTCCTGGATAAGGATGGTGCGTATTACGGTGGCGGCATTTCCCCGGGGCTGCGGATGCGGTTCCAGGCCGTGCATACGTTCACGGCAAAATTGCCGTTGATAGCTCCCGTGGATCATCCGCCACTCATCGGCAACAGCACCGAAACCTGCATTCAAAGCGGGGTCGAAAATGGCGTAGTGGCCGAGTTGAATGGCATAATTGCACAGTACAGGGAGAAATTTGAAGGTTTGCGTGTGATTTTGTGCGGCGGTGATGCCCTATTTTTTGAAAACCAGTTGAAAGGGTCCATATTTGCGGTCCCTGAACTGGTACTCAGCGGATTAAACAGCATTTTGATTTATAATGTCAGTCGTTAAAAAGTGTTTTTTGGTGTTTGCTGTGGTCATTTCCGCGGCAAACGTGTGGGGACAGGCCGCTCGTTCGCCGTTCACAGGGTTTGGTATCGGAGAGCCCTATGGCAATGCGCTCATCCAAAACCAGGGTGTCGGCGGCATGGGCGTGAGCCAACCGCAGGTGTGGTACCTCAACAACCAAAACCCGGCATTGCTGGTCTATAATTCACTGACCGTATTCCAGGTGGGCATCCTCGGCGAGCGCCGCAACATCAAAGGCGACACCGCCAGCCAAAAAAGTACAGGTGGAAACCTGAACTATCTGGTGATGGCCTTCCCCGTGAAGATCAACAAATGGACCACCTCCATAGGCCTCATGCCCTATACGAATGTAAACTACGGTCTCCAATACCCCAAGACCGTACCCGATCAATCCGGCGCACCGGCAGATACCGCGACGGTGATTGAAACCGGAACCGGCGGTCTCACGCAGGTGTATTGGTCCAATGGCGTGCGACTCACAAACGAAATTTCCGTGGGCTTGAAGTCTTCCTATTTGTTCGGTCCCATATCGAACGTGCAATCCAGTCTGCAGGCCGGGCTTCCCTACATTGGGAACATCGAGCAGAAAATGAATGTGAATGGATTCAGTTTCGGATTGGGCGCTTCCTATAGCAAAGATTCATTGGGCCGGAAGAAAGATCGTCGCTTTAGCGCCGGTGGTGTCTATACCTTTGCCGCCAATCTGAAAGCCAAACATAAAGAACAAGTCTACCTGACCACGCTCGCCAACGACACGATTTTGCGCTCGAAGGTATCCGAGTCGTCGGGCCATGTCCATTTGCCCGCCACGTTGACAGTAGGAGTTTCCTACGGCCGCGACTTGCATTGGTATGTAGGCACCGAATTCAGCTATCAGAACTGGACGAACTACAGCAGCCTCATCGAGCAACGTCAGGAACTGACGCAATCCTGGCGCGCGTCGCTAGGAGGTGAGATTACACCCGATCCTTCGGCGCTCGAAAGCTATCTGAAGCGCATAACTTATCGCTTGGGCGCAAGTTATGAACGCTATCCCTACATATCTCCCAACAAGAAGGAAGTAAAGGATATTGGCATCAATTTTGGGTTTTCGCTACCCGCCGGAAGATCCAGCCTTGACTTCGGTGGAAGGATCGGGAAACGCGGCAACAAGGCCGACAACATTTTAGAAGAAACCTATTTTAAAATATTTTTCGGCATCACCTTCAACGACCAGTGGTTCATTAAACGAAAGTTCGATTAAGTCATGACAACACCCCAGAAAACGATGATATGCATCTGCTCAGCATCATTGACCGTACTGAGCGCCGTCATCGCCTCGTTTTCGAAGGACTTCGAACAGCAGGACAGCGACACGCTAATGATCTGCCCCGCATGATGCGCTGCATTTTTTTTATCGCCCTGGCCGCGCTGGTGTGTAGCTGCAGCAAAACGGAAGTGAAGAAACCCGTGGAATACACCGGCCCCATCAGCGAGGCCGAGAAAGTAGAACTCTACTACACGGAAAACGACAAGGTGAAAATAAAAATGCTCGCCGACGTGCTCTACGAATTCCAGACCGGCGATCGCGAATTTCCCAAGGGCATCTACATGGAGTTTTATAAAGAAGACGGCAGCCTCGAGTCGACCTTGCGCGCCAACCATGCCTATTTTTTCAAGGCCGAAAATCAGTGGCGCGGCCGTGGCAAGGTGGAAGTGAAAAATCTGCAGAAAAGCGAGCAGCTCAACACGGAAGAACTGTTTTGGAAACCCGCCGAAAAGAAAATATTTACCGAAAAATTTGTCACCATCCGCCAGCAAGGCGATGTGATCTATGGCGTTGGGCTGGACGCCAAACAAGATCTTTCCGATTATACCATCCGCACGCCAACCGGCGAGTTTGAGGTGAAGGAATAGGCTTCGCCTGCGCCGGCAACCCGCATAATCCATTGTTTTCCCGACCCGTCTGAAAAATCGCTATTTTTGCAGGAGCATGAAATTGATCGACGTTCTCCTGTTTTCGCTTGCGGTAGCTTTCTTTATTATCGGCATCCACCAAATCATGACCTTGGGCTTGGGAAAAGGCTACTGGGCCATAATGCTCACCACGGTTTTCTATTTTCTGTATATTTTGAGAAAGAAGAAGAAACAACCATGAATGCTCTCCTCTTCCCGGGTAGTTTGATCGCCTTGGGTTTTTGGTTTTTCTTATGGGGTATGGAGACTGCCTTCCGCCACGTGCACATGGACCTTGTTCCCGCGGGAAAATATCCACGGCTCCCCTACAACATCATTGCCTATTTCATGAAACGTCCCACATGGTTTGTGGGCACAACGCGTGTGGGCAACACCCTGGCGCTGGCCGGCTTCAGCTTTGGCATGGCCTTGTGGATGGCACCCGCCTTTGGCGCACAATTCGGACCACAGTACATGACCTTGCAAGTGCTGTTGCAAACGGTGATCACCACCGCCTTGCTCACCTTCACGTCCGACATTTTATCACACCGCATCTTCCGGCTCAGCCCCGAGCGCATCCTCTTCGCACTGGCCCCGCTGTTTGGTCTTTGTTTTATTTTACTCTTCTGGCTGACGTATCCGTTGGTTTCGCTTTCGCGATGGATCACCATCCGCGTGCTGCACCTGCCCTATAATGACCAGCGGCCCGTGTTTGGCTTTACGGACCTGAATCAATACCTGAAAAGAATTTACAACGTCAAGCCTGATGCCGAAGTGCTTCATGTGGACAAGAAGATCTTCTACAATGCCCTGGAATTTAAGACCGTGAAAGTGCGCGAGTGTATGATCCCCCGCACAGAGATCACGGCCACGGAAATAAATGAAAGCATCGACACGTTGCGCGAGGCTTTTGTGGAGAGCGGTCACTCGAAGGTGATCATCTACGACCAGGTGATCGACGACGTAGTCGGATATTGTCACTCGTCGTCGCTTTTCAAAAAGCCGCAGCACATCCGCGACATTCTTACGCCCATCATCATCGTAGCCGAAACCTCGCTGGCCAACGAACTCATGATCCGCTTCATCAACGAACGCAAAAGCCTGGCCGTAGTGGTCGACGAATTTGGCGGCACATCGGGCATCGTGAGCATGGAGGACGTGATCGAGGAGATCTTTGGCGACATCGAAGACGAGCACGACGAAGACACGTTGGTGGAGCAACAGCAGGACGACCACACCTACCTGGTGAGCGCCCGCCTGGAGATCGACTACCTCAACGAAACCTATGGCTGGAAGCTGCCCGAGGGAGAATATGAGACCCTGGGCGGCCTCATCCTGGCCCTGGCGGAGGACTTTCCGAAGGCCGGCCAGACCTTCTCCATGCCGCCCTATACCTTCACCATTCAGTCCACTTTAGACAACCGCATCGGCACCGTGAAGGTGACCCTCGAAAAAGCGGAAGAAACAGCCTGAAACGCCCCTGGAGAGGGGGTAAAATACTGCTATTCAGGGCCATTCTGTCAACTTTTTGCCTTCCAAACCGGTCTTTTTTCCAGCGCTATTTTTCTAATAGAGATAACGGGTTAAATTTGCGGCTCTTTAAAATTTACATTATGGCATTTATTGGAACGTTGCGCAATAAGATGGGTACCTGGGTGGTAATTTTCGTGTTTATTGCGATCGCGGCTTTTACTCTGAACGACATTTTTAGCGGTAAGTCTTCTATCCTCAACTGGGGAAAAAATTCCGTGGGTGAGATCGCCGGAAAAGAAATCTCCTACGACGAATATCAGTCCGTGATCCGCGAACGCGAGCAAAACTACGCGCTCAATTTTGGCCGCGATCCCGGCGAACGCGAGATGCCCAGCATCCGCCAGCAAGCCTGGGACCTGCTCATTGCCCGCCATGCCATTCAGGCCGAATTTGCCAAAGTGGGTGTCGAGGTTACTACCGACGAGCAGTGGGATATGGTAGCCGGAAAAAATGTTGACCCCAACGTGAAGATGGCCTTTACTGACCCGAACACCGGGCAGTTCGATCCGAACAAGGTGACAACCTATCTCAACCAAATCAAAGCCATGCCCCTGGGATCGGAACCCCGCGTACGCTGGGAAACGTTCCAACGCGACCTGATCCCCGGTCGTGAGCGCATCAAATATGAAAACCTGTTGATAAAAAGCACATACGTTACCGCCGCCGAGGCCGAACGCGAATATCACCAACAAACCGACGTGGCCGAAGTGCGCTATGTTTACGTTCCCTATTTCGCCGTGAGCGACTCGGCCGTGAACGTGACCGAAGATGCGTTGAAAGCTTACTACAACAAGAACGTAGAGAAATTCAAGACTGAAGAAAGCCGCGACATCAAGTACGTGTCCATCCCCGTGGTGGCATCGGCTTCCGATAGCCTCACGGTAAAAGAAGACCTGGCCCGCGACGTGAACGAATTCAAAACCTCTTCGGAAGATTCGGTTTACGCTGCAAAAAGCTCCGACAGCAAAAATGCCTTCGCCACATACAACGCAGGAAACCTTCCCACGTTCCTTTCGCCCGACAGCCTTATACAAGGCAAAGTGATCGGCCCCTTCCTGGATGGCCAGGTGTATAAAGTAGTGAAGGTGTCCAAGGTCTTTAATGATACGACCTACAGCGCTCGTGCCAAACACATTCTCATCAAATGGAACACTCCTGATGCAGCAGGAAAGAAAGAAGCCAAAGACAAAGCACTGGCTATTTTGAAAGACATTAAAGCTGGCGCCAACTTCGGTGCAAAAGCCGCCGAATTTGGTACGGACGGAACCGCAAGCCGCGGTGGCGACTTGGGCTGGTTCAGCAGCGGACAAATGGTGAAACCTTTCCAGACTGCCGTGTTCAACGCAACCAAGACCGGCGTGTTGAACGATGTGGTAGAAACCGAATTCGGCTATCATATCATTTCGGTGACCGACGTCAAAACCAACAAAGCCTATAAGCTGGCCATCATCGAGCGCGAGATCGTGCCGACCGATGCTACGCTGAACGACGCCTTCCGCGCGGCCGAAAAATTCGTTTCGGATCTGGGCAGCATCGCCGATTTCGAAAAGAGAGCAAAGGAACAAGGACTTGTGCTGCAGGAAGCCAAGAACATCGCCGCCGGCGACCGTCGCATTGGCACATTGGGTGAAGCACGCCAGATCGTGCAGTGGCTTTTCAGAGAAGCTTCTGTAGGCAAGATCTCGCAAGTGTTCGACCTGCAGGAAGAGAACGTCGTGGTGGTGATGACCAACGAGATCAAGAAAGGCTACAAGCCCCTGGCCTCGGTAACGGCCGAGATCACGCCTGCCGTTCGCAACGAACTGAAAGGAAAAGTTATTATCGATAAACTCAGCGCAGCCAAGGGCACGCTGGAAGAGATCGCCGCTTCTTTTGGCACCGACGCCAACGTGTATTCGAGCAGCGATTTGAAATTGAACAGCAACTCGTTGCCTACTGTCGGATTCGATCCGCAAGCAGTGGGTGTTGCCTTCGGACTGGAGAACGGAAAACGTTCCAAGCCCATGGCGGGTGAGAATGGTGTGGTGATCGTGGAATTGCAAAACAAGACCATCGCACCCGCCGTTGGAGACTACGCCACTTTCAAAGCCGGACTGGAACAAAATGCAGTGAATCGTAACAGCGCGGGCATCGCCGATGCCATCAAGGAAAGCGCCGACATCGTAGACAAGCGCTACCGGTTCTTTTAGGTATTAGAAAAATCTTTATGCCACGCCTCCCGAGTCATTGGGGGGCGTTGCCATTTCATATGGACCAAAACTGGGTCGATTCGTTTCGGGAAAAGCTTGACCAGCACTATGCCTGGCCCGAGATCTACGTGTTCAAATTCATCGTACCCACCGGCAAGGAAGAACAAGTGAAGAAATTGTTCCCCAACAACGAGGCCACCGAAAAATTGTCAAAACAAGGCAACTACACCAGTGTTACCATACAGGCCATGATGCCCTCCAGCGATGCCGTGATCGAATTGTACCAGCTGGCCGCGGAAATAGAAGGGATCGTGGCGCTTTGATCGCGTCGCCAACATCACGGGCGAGCGGTTCAAAAAAATATTTCGTATCACAAAAAAAAATGCAAGGCTTATGGAATGGACCACCGAAAACAACACCCTGAAGAAGACGTTCACCTTCGCCGATTTTACGGAGGCCTTCGCCTTTATGACAAAAGTGGCCATAACGGCCGAAAAAATGAATCACCATCCCACCTGGACGAACACCTACAACACCGTTAGCTTCGCGCTCTCCACCCATGATGCCGGCAACATCGTGACGGACAAAGACCGCAAGCTGGCCAAGGAGATCGACCGGCTGGCCACTAACCGCTGAGCAACATTTCGCAATGGAAAAAACAGACATGATCTATGGCACCCGGGCCGTCATCGAGGCGATCCTGGCAGGAAAAGATATTGACAAAGTAATGATCCAATCGGGCCTCACCAACGACCTGGTGAAGGAGCTCATCGCCGTGGCGCGCAACAACAACGTGCCCATCCTCTTTGTGCCC
Source organism: uncultured Chryseolinea sp. (assembly GCA_966211885.1). Classification (GTDB taxonomy): domain Bacteria; phylum Bacteroidota; class Bacteroidia; order Cytophagales; family Cyclobacteriaceae; genus Chryseolinea. The sequence continues at coordinate 8,920 of CBIHQM010000086.1, read as the reverse complement.
CCCGAAAAACTCAAACGACTTTCGACCAAGAATCACCAGGGCGTGATCTGTATCCTGTCTGCCGTGAGCTACTCTTCCGCAGACGATCTCATCTATAAAGCTTATCAAGAGGGACGCGAGCCGTTCTTCCTCATCCTCGACCGCATCACCGACGTACGGAATTTTGGCGCCATCGTGCGCACCGCCGAATGCGCGGGCATGACCGGTATCATCATCGGCGAAAAAGGCAGCGCCCCCATCACCAGCGATGCCATGAAAACATCGGCAGGGGCGTTGAACCACCTGCCGATCTGCCGCGAAAAGGACATGAAGAAAACCATCCAGTTGTTGCGCGACAATGGTATCCGCATTGTAGCGTGCACGGAGAAAACCGAAAAGAGCCTGTACTCCCTCACCCTCACCGGCCCCATCGCACTCATCCTCGGCTCAGAAGAAGACGGCATCAGCGACGCTTTCCTGAAAGAAGCCGACGAGTTGGCCCGCATTCCTTTGAAGGGGAAGATCGGTTCACTCAACGTCTCCGTCGCTGCGGGTGTGGCCATCTATGAAGTGCTCCGTCAGCACGGCAACTGATCACTCCAGCAACATCCGGTTTCCTTTTGGATAGCGTACGGCATATTTCAGGGTGATGATCTCCGTTTTGCCCGAAGCGATCTCTTTTTTCCAGGTGAGCGTACCGGTGTTGTGATCGTATTCGCCATGCGAGTCTTCCAGCTTATCTACCGTGATCTCTTTGTCGTTTGAAATGGGAACCTGATCTTCCACGACGATGCTGATGGGCAATCCCTTTTTGTTCCGGATGGATATCTCATAGGCCAGCGCAACCTTCTGATTGGAGCCGACGAATTGGCGCGACGAATATTCCTTTTTCTTTTCCCGTTTCACCAGCACGTTGCTATCGCGTCCCAGCGAAACCACGAGCGTGTCGGAAGTATTGCGCGTGTCGAGTATACTTTTGCCGATGTATTTGCCTTCAAAGAAAAGACTGGCTTCGCCTTCAAGGAAATTATATTGATCCCAGTCCATGATCTTGGCCGTGAGAAATGCATCCTCCTCCAGTTTGGGCACGCAGTAATATTCATAGATCGCCGGCAGATCGTACTCTACCATGTCCGTTGCGCGCACCGCGCCGTCTGATTTTATGGAGAATGGTTCATCCAACTTAAACTCTACATTGGTTTGGCGGATCACTTCGGTGGCGGTCAGGGCGCGTTTCATTTTTTGAGCAGACGATCCGTAAATTCTGGATTTGTCATCCGAATCATCATCGCCACTGGTAGCATATCCCACCGTTACGACCTCACTAAGGGCCGACACATCCGGAGCCAATTGGACGTTGATCTCGCTTCCGTTGTCCAATCTTTTTTCGATGGCGTTATAGCCGATGAAAGAAAACACCACCACTTCCGCATCGGACGTGAGCGGCACGGAGTAGTTTCCGTTAACATCCGTTACGGTTCCAAAGGATGTTCCCTTTACCACGACGTTTACACCCGGGATAGGCTCGCCCGCATCGTCCACTACCTTTCCGTGCACCTCGTTGCCGGCGGTGACTGCCATCATGGAGCCGGAAACGGTTCGCCGCGACAACGCATTGTTGTAGCCCACGATCCAAGGCTTGATGATCGGCCGCACCCCTTGCTCCGACGGATTGGCCGACGAAATGGTGAGGATCACATTTTCCCAATCCTCACCCGACTGCTGACTCACATTGGCTTTGTAGGTGATGCCCACCGGCGCTTTAACGTTCTTCGCGCGAATGTCATACGAAGGAAACCAACGCGCTTCGTTCACCAGGTAATTCACATCCAACTCCGCGTTGGTAGCCGCCTTCGTCGATACCTTCACCACGATCTCGCCACTGGGTTGTCCTTTAATGGCGCGAAGCTCTGTTAATTGTGCGTCCACTTTCGCAAGCTCTTCCTGGTACGAGCGGATGGTTCGCTCCGATTGCATCAATTGCTGTTTGATGTCCAGCAAGCGCTGACGAAAATAGTCCATGGCGGCCTTCAACTCGGCTACTTCCACACCTTTCTCTGTGCCGCCAATGGACTTATTTGTTTTCAGAATATTTTCTTCTTCCGTGTAAACTTCCTTGATGGATTTCTCCTGGGTGATCAGGCCCGTGAGTCGCTTACGCTCCGCGTCAAGGATCTTGATTTTTTCGGGCTTCTTGTGTTCTTCCATATAGTTGATCCGGAAAGAAACCGAAAGGATCTTCACAGACGCCGGGCCGTCCACCTGGATGCTTTGTTGCTGAACGGCGGGAGCAATCCCCGTCAATGTCAGAATAGAAACACCGGCCTTCAAAGGCACGGACGCGTGGCGGGTGATCTGGGCGCCCTGGAGAAAGACGGCGACCTGGTTTATTTTGGAGGAAACAGTTTGTTCAGCTTCCTGGGCGACTACGCGGATCAGGGAAGCGAGGAGTAAGGCGATGGTGTAGATTCTTTTCATGGCCGTGGGATTAAAGTGTATCGCTATGATGCGGCCTTCGGGCAGATTCCATAACGGGGGTTGAAAAAGAGGAGCCAGAAGCCAGGAGCCAGAAGCCAGTAGTCAGTAGTCAGTAGTCAGTAGTCGGGTGTGGGATTGGGGTGTGGGTGCGGGGGTGCGTTCGGGTTAGTTTTTTGGGAAGAGAGTGGGTTGGTAAAAAATAAACCCTGGCGGGATGCCAGGGTTTGTGTGTTGATTGTGAATTCTTTTTTTGCGCCGGGTTATTTGCGGAGGATTGTGAATTCTACGCGTTGATTTTTGGCTTTGCCTTCTTCGGTTTTGGCGGAGGCCAGGGGTTTGGAGCCTCCATAGCCTTTGGATACGATGCGTTCTTTGGCGATTCCTTTTTGGACCAGGTATTCGGTGACGGCTTTGGCGCGGGCGGAGGAAAGTTTTCCTTTGCCGGCTTTGTCGCTGTGGTCGCCCACTTCGATGCGGATGGCTTTGTCGGATTCCAGGAGAGCGGCAAGGCGGTCAAGTTCGGCGAACGACTTTTCTTTTAGTTCGGATTTGTCGGGGTCAAAGGAGATGGTGTTGAGCCGTACAGATTGGCCTACTTCGATGGGCACTACCCACAGATCGCGGCTCAGGGTTACTTCATTCGTTTCGTTTGTAACGTCGATGGTTTCGGCAATGGGATAAAAACCCGGGGCGGTGGCACTGAGTACATAGGCTTCTTTCAGCGGTACACGCAAGTCGTAGGTACCCAGCAGTGAGTCGATAGCGGCTGCAGAATTGTCGATGCCTTCTACCATGATCCGCAGACCGGGATTGCCCGACCAGGGGCGACCGGTTTTCTTGTTGATCACTTTGCCGGAAACGATCGCCATTTTTTCGGCGTCGGCCAGCAGGTCGAGGGTGATGCTACGGTATTCGTCCACAGCGTTCAGGTCGAGCGGTTCGGGGAAAGATTCGAAATGTTTGGCGCTCACTTGCATATAGTAGAGTGTGCCGTGAGGCAACTTCACTTCATAGGTACCGGCGTCTTTGTCCACACGCGCAGAGTCCATCTGCTCGCCATCGATCACGATCTTGGCGTTTGACTTGGCGGGAAGCAGGTTGTTGGTGTTTTTGATAAACAGTTTACCCTTCACCGACACGTACGTCAGCGGTTCGGCTTTCAGGTCTTTGTTCAGTTCGGTGTATTCTTTTATTTCCGAAGCATCGATGACATCCTTCACTTCTTTGTAGTCGGGCACCACAACCGATACCTCATACCGTTTGCGCATCGGCAGTTTCAACCGGTACGTCCCGGAATCAGCATGCATCCAAACGCTGTCGGCGGGTTGACCGTTCACCAGGATCTTTACCGTCTTGCCTTTCAGCGTGCGGTTGCTCTTTTGATTCTGGATCTTGCCGGTAGCGATGATATAAGGGTTGTCTTCATAGATTTTTACCTTAAAGATGTCGGCGCCGCCCAGCGATTGGTTGCCGGAAGAAAAGTAGCCCATGCTGCCGTTGGCGTTGGTCTTGAAATAGGACTCGGAGCCGGCGGTGTTGATAGTGTCGTTCAAGGCAACGGGTGCTGACCAGGAGATCCAGTCCGATCCCGTGCGGGTGGTTTTATAGATGTTATAGCTACCGTTGGTGCCGCGGTTGCTGGAAAAATACAAGGTCTTGTTGTCGGCCAACAGGAAAGGAGTTTCTTCACTGCCGGCGTCAGCCGAAAGGGCTTCGATCTTTTTGGGTTTGGTCCACTTTCCTTTTTCATTCAGCTCACTCACATAGAGCTTGCTGGTTTTGCCCTTCGCAAAGCTGAACACGATGGACTTCCCATCGGCGCTCATCGACGCGGGGCTTTTTGCGCCTCGCGTGGATACTTTCAGCGGCATGGGCATCGACCATCCATCGGCTGTCTTCGACACCGTGGAGAGACCGTTCTTCTTCCAGGTCATGCCGTCGGCGCTATAAATGCCGTTGATCAAAAGCGTGTTGCCATCGGCAGACGTTGAGAGCACGGCGTTGTAGTGGCCGAGATTGAATCGCGGCAGTCGTTCTGCAACGGACCAGCTACCATCGGGCTGGAGTTTCGAGAACCAGATGTCCTGGCTGTCGGTTGCGCCAAAGGTGTTGGAGGGGTGATTGATGCGCGAGAAGTAAAGCGTTTTCCCGTCGGCCGAAAGCACGGGGTTGATCTCATCGTAAGTGGAATTGATGTTGGGTCCGAGGTTCTTCGGAATGAACGACGATTGCGCCCACACCGGGCCGGCAAGCAGGAGGAAGAGGGAGACAGCGTATATATTTTTTTTCATAAGGTCGACGAGGGCGGTTTTTTTTCATTCACATCGACGATGTCTTTCGCGCGGGGTGGAAGCCAGAAATAACGTCCAACCTAAACCAATCAAATCAGCCCGACGGGGAATGCGTTTACCGATTTCAAAAGTAACGCGCCGGCAACATCTGTTGAAATCGCTTTTATTTAGAATCGGGGAAAATCATACATCCCAAAGAATTTTGCACAATCATCCTAAACCAACACGAAGCCCCCGGAAATCGGGTGGAAACCGCTATCTTATTCTGAAAATCCAGCGGATCGCCAAAACACGGTTCATTTTGGAATCCGGAACGCCGGGTCCGCATTATCTCAATGTTATCCCTATGAAAATCGCCTTCTTCAGCACCCAGTCCTACGACAAAACATTCTTCGAGAGCCACAATAAGGACTTCGGTTTCGAAATCGATTTCTTTGAAGTTGCCCTCACGGAACAAACCGTGAACCTGGCCGCCGGCGCCCAGGCCGTTTGCGTTTTTGTGAACGACCGCGTGAATGCCGCCGTGCTGGAAAAGCTCGCTGCCCTGGGAGTGGCCATCATTGCCTTGCGCTGCGCCGGTTTCAACAACGTGGACTTGGCCGCAGCCGCCAAACGCGGCCTGCCCGTGGTGCGCGTGCCCGCCTACTCGCCCCATGCCGTGGCCGAACACGCCGTGGCCATGATGCTGACGCTGAACCGGAAAACACACAAAGCCTACAACCGCATCCGCGAACAAAATTTCTCGCTCGCCGGCCTCCTGGGCTTCGACCTCTTCGGAAAGACCGTGGCTGTCATCGGCACGGGCAACATCGGGCAGGTGTTCTGCAGGATCATGCTGGGCTTTGGATGCAGGGTGCTGGCCTATGATGTGGTGGAGCAGGATGCCCTGAAACAAGCGGGCGTTACCTACCTGCCCCTCGATGAATTGTTGCCCCAAGCCGATGTGCTCTCCCTCCATTGCCCGCTGAACGAACACACCAAATACCTGATCAACGACAAAACATTGGGTCGCCTGAAACCCGGCGCCATGCTCATCAACACCAGCCGCGGCGGCCTCATCGACACCCAGAGTGTTATCCTGGCCCTGAAGTCGGGACACCTCGGCGCATTGGGTGTGGACGTCTATGAACAGGAAGAATCCCTCTTCTTCCGCGACCTCTCCGACCACATCGTGACCGACGATGTGATCATGCGCCTCATAAGCTTCCCCAACGTGTTGATCACCGCCCACCAAGGTTTTTTCACCCAAGAGGCCTTAACGCAAATTGCCCAAGTCACCCTGGGCAATCTGAAAGCGTTCACCGAAGGCAAGCCTTTGACAAACGCGGTCCGCTTTATTTCTTAACCGCAGTAAAACCTACAACGCCCCCGCTTTGATCTCGTCTACTACCGCCGGGTCCAGGAGGGTTGTGGTGTCGCCTAAGTTTGACGTATCGCCTTCGGCCACCTTCCGCAAAATGCGACGCATGATCTTCCCGGAACGTGTTTTGGGGAGCCCGCTCACGAACTGGATCTTGTCGGGCTTGGCAATGGGGCCGATGATCTTGGAAACGGTTTCCTTGATCTCGCTGCGAAGTTTATCCTCGTCCTTGGGCGGATGATAGAGGATGACGAAAGCATAGATGCCCTGACCTTTGATGTCATGAGGGTAGCCCACCACCGCGGTTTCGCATACTTCGTGATGTTCGTCGATGGCGCTCTCCACTTCGGCGGTGCCCATGTTGTGACCGGAAACGATGATGATATCGTCTACCCGTCCCGTTATTCTGTAGTAGCCGTCTTCATCGCGTTTGCAGCCGTCGCCGGTAAAATATTTTCCGGGGAAGGTTGAGAAATAGGTTTCATAAAAACGCTTGTGGTCGCCATAGATGGTGCGGGCCATGGAGGGCCAGGGGAATTTTATGGTGAGGCGTCCTTCCACACCATTCGTAGTCAGCTCTTTTCCATTCTCGCCCATCACAGCGGGTTGCACACCGGGTAGGGGCAGCGTGGCATGGGCGGGTTTCAGTTTTGTTACGTTGGCGATGGGCGAGATCATGAAGCCACCGGTCTCGGTTTGCCACCACGTGTCGATGATGGGGCATTTTTCTTTACCGATATTTTTATTGTACCAGTGCCAGGCCTCTTCGTTGATGGGTTCACCCACAGTGCCCAATACTTCCAGGGAAGACAGGTCATACTTTTCAACAAAACTCAACGGCGCTTTTTCCAGCGAGCGGATCGCGGTGGGCGCTGTATAAAAAATATTCACCTTGTGCCGTTCGATCGCCTGCCAGAACCGGCCCATGTCGGGCCACGAAGGGATGCCCTCAAAGATCACGGTAGTGCCACCCGCCGACAGCGGGCCGTAGAGAATATAAGAGTGGCCTGTGATCCATCCCAGGTCGGCCGTGCACCAGTACACCTGGCCGTCGCGGTATTGGAAGGCTGTCTTGAACGTATAGTTTATATAGACCATGTACCCGCCGCAGGTATGCACCATGCCTTTGGGTTTGCCGGTTGAGCCGGAGGTATAGAGAATGAACAGCATGTCTTCAGCGTCCATTTCCTCGGGCGGGCAATCGGCCGAAGCTTTGGCAATTTCTTCGTGCCACCACAAATCGCGGCCGGCTTTCATTTTGACGTTGATCTTCAGCTTTTGGAGAACGATGGCCTTTTTCACCGTGGGGCATTTCTCCAGGGCTTCGTCGACGATGCTTTTGAGGTCGAGTTTTTTCTCACCGCGGAACGAGCCGTCGGAGGTGATCACCATGCTGCAACCGGAATCCTGGATGCGGTCGGCAATGGAGCCCGCCGAAAAACCGGCAAACACCACAGAGTGTACGGCGCCAATGCGGGCACAGGCTAACACGGCGTAGGCTAGCTCGGGGATCATCGGCATGTAGATACACACCCGGTCACCCTTCTTCACACCTTGCGCGCGAAGCATGTTGCCGACTTTGCTCACCTGTTCGTGCAGTTCTTTATAGGTAATGTGTTTGGCTTCGTCTTTCGGGTCGTTGGGCTCCCAGATAATGGCCGTTTGGTTTGCGCGCTGGGGCAGGTGACGGTCGATGCAGTTTTCGGTGATGTTCAGCTTGCCACCGACGAACCACTTCACTTCGGCCTTGTGAAAGTCCCACTCCAGCACCTTGTCCCATTTTTTACGCCACTTGAAATCGGCGGCGATGTTGCTCCAAAAATCTTCAGGGTTTGCGATACTTTTCTGGTATTGTTCTGCGTAGGCGTCGAAGGAAGAAAGGGTTGTATTCATAGGGTTGCGTCCGGATTTATGTTGTAGAGACACGGGTGATAAAATTCTATCCTTTTTCTGGAAATTCAAATATAGTTTTCGTGTGTGGTGAGCACATTTGGGAAATTTTGTATCTTTTTACATGTTGGACAATTCCCTGATGTTTATATGCCCTCGGACTGATAAGACTTTGGCCTGGACAGCGCACATCGCACACAGTCCCTCGGTGGCATCACTTGTGTTACGATCATGTTAATCCCATCCATATTTCCCTCAGAAAGCCGGGCGCTCAACAATGAAGACATCCTTTAAAATTACGTTTGCTGCAACCGACATGAGATTTATTTTACTTCTGTTTATTTTGGCATTCGCCCACGTTTCCTGCGATCATGGCATTGCCTTCAAGAAAAGAACGCTTAGCCCCGGAGAGACATCCCTGCCCGCTTCTCCTGAGAGCAGGAATAAATTCATAGAAAGTTTAACCGCCCGACCCAATCGACGGCCGGCGCCATCCGATATGGGTATGGTTCACCTGACAAAAGATGAAATTTTCATCTATTCTACAAAAACCAGTGTTTATAAGATCAGGACAATCCCGGAGAGCACGACGGCCAGCTTGATCAAAACCACAGGAGGTATAGAAGAAGCTCGCGTAGAATGGTCTATTGATGGGGGAACCCAGGTCTTAGACGACGAGGGGTATGTGATGTATGAAGATTGTATGGACGGAGACTGTGCACAGCAAGCATTCTATTCCCCATCACTGAAATTATTAAACATCTACAAACCGTATCCGTCAGGCACAAAGTTTAGCCACTGTGGCTATTCCGGCAAACTCGTTTGCATTTACACTCAAATGGAGGGCGATTCACAACCATTCAAGGTTTCCCTACTCAACCACAAAGGGGATTTACTTTTGGAAAAAGAATTTCCAGATGAA
>CBIHQM010000085.1:0-17558 GCA_966211885.1 uncultured Chryseolinea sp. | reverse complement strand
TGTCTTTCGACTTTTCGCCACAAACGGGACAAAAACAATAGCCGTCTTCGCTGATGACCAGTACGAATTCCTCGCCATCCCATGCTTTAATTTTTTCCTTCCTCATTTAATTTTGCAATAACGCTGGGATTCAGGCAATCTTCGATATTACCCTTTTTCAATAAGTTTTCAATAGCGCTCTCAATACAAGGACGTGTTAACTCTTTCACAAAAAGATCAGGTGGCACGAGGTATAATCCATTCAAATTAGCGCCGGAAGCTTCGTCGTTCTTTACAGCGGTTTCCAAAAATTTGTAGGTCCAGACATTTACTCCATACCGTCGCCCATCAGGCAATTCAACCAGAACATTTGCAAAGTCATTTTCAACGTCCCAGTTTCCTGGATCAACGGCCTCAAATTCCAACCAAAGTTTGAATTCTTTCACTTTAAACCTCTTAATCACCTACTTCAGCAACCCCTCCAACCGCTTCAACTCCGCCTTATTATCCTCCGAATTAATCGAAGAAATAATCCCATACTTCTCCCGCGTGGTCAACCGCCAACTCAGCGAGGCGCGTGAGTTGTTCTGACGAATGCTGTCCATCTTCTGAAGGATCGGTGTGTAGGATTCAGACTGATATTGTATGTCAACGCGGTCAATCTTATTATGAAACCAATACTTCGCTTGGTTAATAAACATGTCGCTGTTGATGTCCTGAAAATTCTCAAAGTTATTATACACACTGCTGATGGGCTGCGTCATGTCGTCAATGATGGTCTGTCCGACTTTAGGAGCAATGGCCCCAAGCTTGGGTGAATCGCGGATAGAAACGAAGACGATGCCGGAGGTGTTTTCAGCGATCCAATCTTTGTAAGCGTAGACAAAACGCACCGCATCAGTCAATCCAAAGTTATCAGAAATGCCCGCGTCCATGATCTTAATGGCGGGTTCCGTGGGCAGGGTTGTGTTGGGGGTTATGTATGGGAAAGTTGCGCTCATGCGCAGCGCGGAAAGGAAACGGAGGTCACCCGCGTTTTGCTCCTTGAACAAGGTGAAAAAATCGATGCCCGCATATTTGGAGAGGTCATAGTCGGGGAAGCTCATGATGTCGTAGTTCATGAACGACACGGGGCGGGCGGCGATGTAGAGTTTGCGGCCGTCGTTCACGATGGTGGGCGCGAGGATCACCATGGGGACGATGGCTTGCAGTTCCACGCTGTCGTAGGCTTTGATGGGTTTGTCCATCATGCGCTCGGTGATCTGGTTCAGTTGTTCTTCGAAGGTGTAGCCGCGGTCGCGGTAGTAATAGTTGCCGTTATATTCAAACTTGGTGAAGCCCACAAACAGGTCGTTGGCCATGAGGCTAAAGATGAGTGGGTTCAGGTTGTCGGTCGAGATGCGTTGGCGGTGGACTTCGGAATAGGGGTGCGGGTCCTGGCCTTGCTTCTCGCGGAGTTTCAGCTCGCGGAAATAGCTGGCGCCAATGAGACCGCCGGAGGCGCCGGTGATGAGGATGCTTTGCTCCATGAGCGCGCCGTGGGTAAGGCTGTCGGCCGTTTGCAGGGCCGTGAGCGTCCAGAGTGCTGCGCGCTTGCCGCCGCCGCTGGCGCAGAGGAATACCATTTTTGGTTTCTTGTCGTCCGGAAATTTCTTGCGCCAGTTTTCCAGCATGGGAAAGTTCGCGTGCCAGTCGCGTTGCAAGTGGGTGGTGTCGTTGAGCGCGCGGAGCGAGTTGACGGAATATTCGGAGGCGGGCCTGAAGTAGTCCAACCCAAACGCTTCATAGCGCCGGGTGAGATACTCCTCTCCTACCAGGTGATTCAGTACCAGGAAAAGAATGAGGGCGGTCGTGGCCGACCATCCGCCGAACCAATACGAAAAGGCGCCGGCCATCATCACGAAAATGGTGAGGAAGATGATGAAGCTGGCCGCGGCCGGGAGCTGGAACGCGGCGTAGTCCTTGAACAGGCCCAGCAAGAGCACGAAGCCAAAGATGAACAGTTCGATGACGACGAGGTTGAAATGGTTTTGGTCGAACACTTGCAAAATGGTGGCCTTGTCGTAGAAGCCGGTGTCCTCCACGGGTCTCACTTTCAAATCGAAATCCAAATAGTTGTCGACGCGGATCTGTTTCTTGCGGGCGATGTCCAGCTTCTTCATGGCGCTGGCACGCGTGACTTTCACATTTTGCTTGATCTTCTCGTCGATGCGGCAAACCATGTAGCGGAAGATGTCTTTGTTCGTCAGCCAGAAATAGACAAAGAAGATGCCCGACATCACCAGGTAGCCCGCAATGAGTCCACCCAGGTTCCACGCCAGGTCGCCGGCGCGACTGTATTCGTTGTTGATTTGAAACTGGATGATCTCCGTCACATAGACAATGAGGAAGACGGTGGGAATGATGCTGTTGTTCAGGACAAATTTTGAAAAGGGCCGGCTCAATGCGCCCACAAACGAAAAGCGATGGCCGTCGGTGATATAACACGTGATGTGAAAGGCTGTGGTGAACCCCGCCGACACCATGCCGATGATAAAAAAGCTGCGGAAGTTTACTTGGTTGAGGTATTCAGGATCCAGGAAAAGGTAGGGGATGCCCAGGTATTTGCCAAAACTGCCTGTGACCATGGCAAACAGGATGATCCAACATAGGATCAGCACGTGGTTGCGTTTGATGTTGTTCAAGAGCAACTGTGCCGGAAAAGAGTAAACAAGCCTTGGAATTAAAAAGTACAGTTTTCTCATAGACCGCTTCAAGGTATGGAATTTTGCTATCATTTAATACGGTATCGCATCGCGAGGTAATACGCACCCGGTTGGCGGCGTTGCGATGATAAAAAGCTGCTTTCGCGGAATATCCATCCCCATTCGTTGCGTTTGTCGCGGATTGTTCCGTAAGTTTCAGGTTCATTTTTTTGCCTGTCGTCACCTTAACATTTCGCATTTTCTGGATAAGCTTTTCTCGATATATCGTTCCTCTGCCGGCTCCGGCAAAACGCGTACGCTAGCCAAAGCGTATCTGCTGCTGGCCTTGCGCTACCGGGCCGACTACTTCAAGCACATCCTGGCGGTGACCTTCACCAACAAGGCCACGCAGGAAATGAAGGACCGCATCCTGGCCTACCTCGACGACTTTGCCAATGGCCGTGCCAACGAACTGGCCGCGGAGCTAAAAAAAGAACTCGAACTCGACGACAATACGTTTCAGCAATACGCCCAGGAAGCTCAGGCCGCCATCCTTCACAAATACGCCCAGTTTTCCATCAGCACGATCGACGCCTTTTTCCAGAAAGTGATCCGCTCCTTCACCCGCGAGGCTGGGCTGGTCGGCGACTACCGCCTGGAGATCGAGCAAGATGCCGTGCTGGAAGAGGTGATCGACAACCTCATCGACGAATTGGGTGCCAACAAAGAACTCACGGACTGGGTGGTCGAGTTTGCTAAGGAGAACCTGGAAAACGAGCGGGCCTGGGATGTGCGACAAAGTCTCCTGGAATTCAGCAACGAGATCTTTCGCGAGGAGTTCAAAGACATCGAGGACCAGGTGATCAAAACCACCGGCGACCGGAAGTTCTTCAACACCTTGCGGGCCACCCTGTGGCAACAGCGAAACTTTTTCACCAGCAAAGTAACGGGCCCGGCACGGGAAGCGGTGGCCATCCTCTCCGAATGGGATCCTGCTGATATTCACTATGGAAAAGGCTCCGGCATCTATGGCTTCCTGGAGCAATTTGCTTCGGAGAAAAAATTAAAAGAGATCAACCCTCCCGGTGGCCGCCTTCCCACGTACTTAACCGCCGAAAACTGGCCCAGCAAAAAATGCCGCGACCGGCGGGGACTGATCGCGGTGGCCGATCAAAAGCTCATCCCAATCCTGCGCCAGCTCATGGAAGATTATGAGCTGCACTACAAAAAAAGTCTCAGCGCCGAAGTGGCGTTGCAAAACCTATATGTCTTTGGCCTCCTCTCCGACATTTCACGCAAACTGCGCGAATACAAAGACGAGAACAACCTGATGCTGCTGGCCGACGCCCCAAAATTTCTCAACGGCGTTATCCAGGACAGCGACACGCCTTTTATTTACGAGAAGGTAGGCTCGTTCTACCGGAACTATCTCATCGACGAATTCCAGGATACGTCGGCCATGCAATGGAAAAATTTTCTTCCCCTCCTGGTCAACAGCCTCGACCAAGGTTACACCAGCCTCGTGGTGGGCGATGTGAAGCAAGCGATCTACCGGTGGCGTGGGGGCGATCTCAAGTTGCTGCAACAGGAGATCGAACAACACATTGGTCCGGCCCGCGTGGCGGTGAAAGAGTTGAGCAGCAATTTCAGGAGCGCGCTGGTGGTGGTGGACTTCAACAACAAAGTGTTTGAAAAAGCATCGGCTATCGTGGCGCTGGAAACCGGGCAGTCCATCCCGAAGGAAGCCTATCACGACATCACCCAAAAAATATCACGCACCGAAGAAGGGTTTGTGCAGGTAAAATTCCTGCAGGAAGACGCCGACGTGAGTTGGAAAGAGCAGGCTTTGGAGGAAGTGCCGCGCTACCTGGAGAAGCTCCAGGAAATGGGCGTGCCGTTAAAAGACATTGCCTTCCTGGTGCGCAAGAACGAAGAAGGCCAGGAGATCGTGTCACACTTGCTCCAATACAAAAACTCTGGCCACGCCAAGCCGGGATGTTCCTATGACGTGGTGTCGAACGAGTCGTTGCGCCTGGATGGTGCCGCATCGGTGAACTTGTTGTTGGGGGCCATGCGCTACCTGCTCAACCCCGACGATGCCATTGCGCGCGCGCAACTCGGTTATGAATTTGCAAAATTGCATGAGCCGGATCGCTCGCTCACGGAAGTGTTTGCCGTGACCAACCAGGTGTTCTTTGAAGGCAATCTTCCCGACGCTTTCAAAAAAGAAAAAGCGGCATTGAAAAAACTGCCGCTCTTCGAATTGACAGAAACGCTGGTGGACATTTTTCAGATCGGCAACATCAGCGGTGAGATCGCCTACCTGCTGGCGTTTCAAAATTTAGTATTGGAATTTTACACCCGCGAAAAAAACGACCTCGGCGCTTTCCTGGAGTGGTGGGAAGCCAACAAACAAAAAAAATCCGTGCAGGTTTAGGGTGATGTGGACGCGGCGCAGATCCTCACCGTCCACAAGACGAAAGGATTACAATTCAAATACGTGATCATCCCGTTTTGTGCCTGGAATCTCGACCACGACAGCATGCGCGCGCCGCATCTCTGGGTGACGGCTCCCGAACAACCTTTTGCCGACGCAGGGTTTATGCCGGTAAAATATTCAAGCACCCTGCAACAAACTTATTTCGCCGGCTACTACGAAACCGAGCGCACCCGCAGCTACCTCGACAACCTCAACCTCTTGTATGTGGCCCTCACCCGCGCAGAGGCAGGCCTCATGGTCATGGCCCCGCACCCCGACGTGCGCAAGAAAAATGTGGCACAGCTTTTATACAACAGCCTTCCGAAAGAAGACGAAAAGCAATGGAACGAAGCACGCCAGGAATTTAACACCGGCACCTGGACCGCCTCCGCCACCCCTGCCAAACACGACGACACTGCCCTGGGTCTCCCGGTCTACACGTCGTTTCGCTGGCGCGATAAATTGGTGATGCGCCAGTCGGCGAAAACGTTTTTTGAAGACACGCCCACGGAACAACAGGAGAAGATCTCCTACGGCATTTATCTGCACACCGTCCTCTCCCGCATCGCGTATGCACAAGACATTCCCGACACGCTCGACCGCATTGTGCTCGAAGGTCTGATCACCCTCGAACAAAAAGAAGTGCTCTATGAGCAGTTGCAAGAATTGATGCGCAACGACCAGATCGCCTCGTGGTTTAGCGAAGCGTGGGATGTACGCACGGAGATCCCCATCCTCATGCCCGGCGGCGCCGAGAACCGCATCGACCGGTTGCTCATCAAAGACAAAAAAGCCGTGGTCATCGATTTCAAAACGGGCGAGCCGGCCAAGGCCGATCAGCAGCAAGTTTCAGAATACATGGAGATCCTCCGTCAGATGAATTTCACCGACATCACCGGATATTTGCTTTACATCAGAAAGGGCGAAGCCATCTCCGTGCCCCGCGGCAAACCAAAGGCCGTGCGCAAAATAGACGACAAGCAGTTGGGTTTCGGATTCTAAGACATCTCAAAAAAAATAGCCCTTGCTGCATTCGCAACAAAGGCTACTCTCCTCACGATATAGTCGTTAATTATTCAGCTTATTGATTTCGGCGTGGCCAAAGATCAGGCCTCTGTTTACGCTCGCATCGCCTTGATAGGAAACCTGCGACTCGCCGAAGGCATTCACCTTTAGTTGGTCTTGGGTGTTCAGTTTGAGGTTGCTTTCGCCAAAAATGTTGGCCGTGGTGGAGTAGCTCTTCAGCTCCTGGGTATCGATCTTGTTCTCTCCAAAGAGTTTATATTTCTGATATTCGGCTTTGCCCCCTTTGATCCGGAGCTTGTTCTCACCGTACAAGCTGGTCTTCATATATTCAGCTTTCACCGAAGCGAGGGTGATCTCGTTTTCGCCATAGGCTTTCAAAACAAATTTTTCGGCGCGCAGCGGGCTGGTGCAGGTCAGTTCCTGGTTGCCGCGGATTTCGAGGTGTTCCAATTCTTTATAGGTAACATAGGCGGTGATGGTCACATTGTGATAGATGCCATGTCTGCTGTGAGCGTTTACGTATTCGTTCCGCTCAGTCACCTTGGCGTCGTCCAGGTAGACGCGGAGGGTGTGGTGTGACACTTGGATATTGATTTTGTCGGCAGTCACGTTGTTGTAGACCAGGCGAATGCCTTCATGGTCGCCTTGTTCCAGGATGAGGTTCACGCGGGGGGAGACGATCACTTTGCGGAAGGGCTTCAGATCTTTGGTGATTTCTTTTGATTCCTGGGCGCAGGCCACCTGCACAGCGGCAGCGAACAACACGAGGGAGAGGAGGTTTTTCGGAAATTTCATAAAACTTGTATTAATGCGTTTCAGTTTTTTAAAGGGGTTTGCTGTTAGACACCCCACTTTTGGTTTACCCCTATTGCCCATCCGGATGTTTTGTCCGGCCGGCCTGGATACTATGTAGACTAAAAAAGAAAAAGAAAGGTTGCACCAACCTATTCATTTCTCAAGGATTTTACCGGATTCCCCGACGCGGCCTTCACGGCCTGGAAGCTCACCGACACAAAGGCAATGACCAATGTGATGCCCCCGGCAATGAGGAAGGCCGACCAGGGAAAGGCGATCCGGAAAGCAAACTGATCCAGCCACCGGTGCATGGCCCACCCGGCCACGGGCCAAGCCAGCAAGTTGGCGGTGACGACCAGTTTTAAGAAGTCCTTATTGATCATCAACACCATGTCGCCCACCGTGGCGCCCATCACCTTGCGGATGCCGATCTCCTTGGTGGCTTGCTCGGCCTTGAAGGTGGCCAGCCCCAGCAGACCCAGGCAGGCAATAAAAATCGCCAGCGAGGTGAACACCGTGAAGATCATGCCAAGGCGCTTCTCGGCCTGTTGCTTGGCTTCGAAGTTCCAGTCCAGGAACTCGTATTCAAACGGGGCATCCGGCGCATATTTTTTCCAAAACGACTGGATAAGGGCCAGCTTTTCTTCCGCATTTCCCTTGGTGATGCGGATGGCCATCTCCCAGTTCGGCTCCGGTCCCAGCACCACGGCCAGGGGCTGCAGCGGTTCCTTGAGCGACTGAAAATTAAAATCCTGTATGATCCCGATCACTTCGCGCTGCCGCCCGTCGTGATCGTAGTTGGTAACGAGCTTTTTGCCTTTAAATTCTTCCCACCCCAATTTTTTTGCTGCCGTCTGGTTTAGGATGATCGCATTGCTGTCGCCGGCGATCTGCGCGGAAAAAAACCGGCCCTTGACCATGGTGTAGCGCATGGTTTCCAGGTGGTCGGCATCCATTTCGTAGAGGGCGAGCAGGTATTCGTTTTCGGAATCCACCGGTTTGAACACCGACTGCCAGTCCACCTGCGGCGGCAGGCGGTTGGCATAGCTGGCCGAACTGATCTCGGGATATTCCATCAGCGCCCGTTTAAAAGCCACCCCATTGTCGCGAAGGTTCTTTGTGTGCAGGAGATTGATGACGTTGGCCTTGTCGAACCCGATGTTGGCGCCCTGAATAAAACGCAATTGCTGGTATACCACGATGGTGGAAACGATGAGCACGGTCGAAATAAAAAACTGGAAGATCACCAGCAGGTTGCGCAGGCTGAAAGGCTTGCGCGGTGACCGCATTTTCCCCGTGAGCACTTCCACCGGATTGAATCGCGCCAGGTAATAGGCCGGGTAGCTTCCCGCCAGCAGGCCCACCATCGTCACGAAAATGAGGAGCCCTCCCAGGAAAACCGGCGTAAAAAGGCTATCCAAGGTCAGCCCCTTGTTGGTGAAATAATTGAACACCGGCAGGGAAACCATCACCATAAAAAGGGAAATGAACACGGCCACGACCACATAGCTATACGATTCCACCAGGAACTGCCCGACCAGGTTCCTGTAGGGTGCCCCGATCACCTTTCGCACGCCCACCTCGCGGGCACGGGTGGCCGAGCGCGCGGTGGACAGGTTCATAAAATTGATACAGGCCAGCACCGTCACCAGAAATGCCACCGAACCGAAAATATAGATGTATTGAATGTCGCTGTTGGGTTCGATCTCGTCGCCGAGTTGCGAATGGAGGTGAATGTCCAGCAGGGGTTGGGCAAAGAAATGCAGGCGGTTACCCCGCGATGAGAACGCAACCCAATCCGAATGATTCTGGTGGCCCAGTTCGTGGCCCACTTTCTTTTCCGTCAAGCCGTTCAGGCGGCTCATGGCCTCGTCGGCAGGGACGCCGGGTTTGAGTTTGAAATAGGTCACGAGCCGGCGGGTCAGCCAGTCGCGCGATTTGGCTTCGTCCCACGACGACAAGGAGAGCAGCATCGTGAAGTGGAAATGCGAATTGAGCGGCGGGTCTTCGGCGATACCGCTCACGTGTGCATTGTAGCCCTGGGCCAACGCGAGGGTTTTCCCGAGTGGTGTTTTATCGCCCCGGCCCTTGTAGTCAAAATAACGACGGGCCGCCGATTCGGTGATCACGATCTTGCGCTCGCCTCGCAGCACCGAGTCGGGGTGGCCTTCGATCAAATTAAAATGAAAGAACCGGAAAAAATTCTCGTCCACCAGCAGCAGCTTGGGTTCGGTGAACGCCCGGTCCTTATAGCGGACCGGAAAGGTGGCCCAACACGCCATGCGCAATGTGCCGTCCACGCCTGGGATCTCTTTGTGCAAAACGTCCGCCACCGGACTGCCGGTTTGGGTTGAGCTGAACGAGCGACCTTCCAACGCGCCCGAGAATCCCAGCCGGTAGATGCCGGCCGCATCGGGATGGAACGTGTCGTAGCGCAATTCGTCACGAATGTAAAGGATGATGAGCAGTGTGCTGGTGATCCCGATGGTAAGGCCCGCGATGTTGATCAGGGAAAATCCTTTATGCCGCAGCATGAAGCGGATCACTATTTTCAGATAATTCTTTACCATGGAGTTTTGCAATATAGCAGTTTCAACGGCGCGCTCCGCCAGAGTTTACACGACGGTGTAAGAAATACGGAGACGCTCACTTCACTTCTACGAATTCGTGGTTCAGAGGATGCTGGAGGCTTCATGGCTTACACCGGAAACCGTGATCTGGTGGTTGATCGCTTTCAGTGATTGGACAAATCCCATCTTATCCTTCGGAGAGACGATGACGTAACGCAATCCATTCCCATAGACAATCTCGATCCGGTCCAAGGATAAGGCGGGAGCGCTTACCGGATTTCGTGTTTTGCTCACGCTGGTGATTCTTAATATGTCGACGTCGATCCGAATAATAAACGCGCATCGTATTTCAAGAACGTGACCTTGAATTCTATAATGCGTGCCAAAAAGAAACGGAAGCGCAATGACCGGCGCGATGACCAGTCCTACCATCAGCCCGTTCGGGTCGAACGGCTTTATCACCAAGGGCAGGAGAATGGGGAGGACGATCGCCGCAATCAGGATCAATCCAACTTTTGATCGGTACGTTTTTATCATCTGTGAAATATAAATCGCTGTTTATCGCGCCACCACAAAGCCTGGCCCATGCAGCACCACACCGCTTCGTGTCCCGGTATGTTTTCCTTCTTCTACCACCAATTGGCCGTTCACGATCACATAACGAAAGCCGTTTGAATACACGTGGGGTTTCGCGAACGTGCTTTCATCCCCCACGGTCTTTTCATCAAACACCACGAGATCGGCAGCCATACCTTCGCGCACCAGACCGCGGTCGCGGAGTTGAAATTTCTGGGCGGGCAGCGAGGTCATGCGGCGTACGGCTTCTTCCAGCGGGATCACTTTTTGGTCGCGGACATAACGTCCCAACACGCGCGCATTGGTGCCATACCCGCGGGGGTGAGGCACACCGGAACCAAAACGAATAATGCCGGCATCGGATGCAAACATATTGAAGGGGTACTTCATGATGTTCTTCAAATCGTCTTCGTTCATGCTGAAGAACACCATTTGTGCGCCGCCTTTGTCCACCATCTCCAGGATGGTCTCCGCTTCTTCCGCAGCCTTGGCCTTGCGTCCTTTCGCGAGGTTTACTTCCGAAATATTTTTGCCATTCATCAAGGTATCGGCGCTGTATCGCGCCACCACGGCATAGCTATAGCTTCTCAGTTGTTTACCTTTCAAGGTGGCCAGCATTTCTGTTTTTATTTTCTGATGGATCGCGGTATTGTTCAGTCGATAGTGAAGCGAGTCGGTTCCCCCGGAAAAAGCCCAGGTTGGCAAAACGGTGTTCAACGATGTGCTGCTGGCCACATACGGATATTGATCCACCGTTACATCAACGCCTTCGCGCCGTGCTTGCTCCACTTGTGCCAGCGTGCTGGTCGAACGTCCCCAGTTGGGTTTGTACGTAACTTTGAAGTGCGAGATCTCTACGGGCATGTGCGCCTGCCGACCGATGTTGATCGCCTCTTCAATAGCCTGTGTCACATGATCGCCCTCATCGCGGATGTGCGACGCATATACACCGTTGTATAACGACGCGGCCTTCGCCAGACCGATCACTTCGGGTGTTTTGGAGTAGGTGCCGGGCACATAGATGAGGCCCGTGGAAAAACCTACCGCGCCATCTTTCATCGCTTGCTCCACCAACGCTTCCATTTTCTTTTGTTCTTCCGGTGAAGGGTCGCGCTGGGTATCACCCATCACGGCGCGACGCACGCTGTTGTGGCCGATGAGCGTGGCTACATTCACAGAGGTCTTCACGCTATCGAGCTGCCCGAAGTAGCGGGCCAGTTCGGTGTTGGATGAGCCACAGTTGCCAGTCACCACGGAAGTAACACCGTCATAGATGAAGTTGCCCGCGGTGGGCACCGTGAGGTCGTTGCCTTCGATGTGGGTATGCACGTCGATGAAGCCGGGTGCCACGACCAGCCCTTTCACGTCCAATACCTTGCGGGCCTCGCCTGCGCTGAGCTTGCCCAGGGCCACGATCTTCCCATCGCGAATGGCCACGTCGCCATAGAACCAGGAGTTGCCGGAACCGTCGATGATCTTGCCGCCCGTGAGCAGCAGATCATACGTTTGCGCCGCCAACGGGGCAACGGAGAGAACAAAAGCAGAAAGAAACAGGAAGAGCGATCGCATGACGTTTAGGTTTTTAGACGCATTGAAAATAAGGGATGACCGGCAGTTATGCCAACATAAATGACTCTATCTTTGCCCGCTCATGACGTCATCGCGCGAACAACTGCAGAAAACCCTGGAGCTCATCAAGCTCGAACGCCAGGCCGACCTGGAATATTACCGGCAGAAAGTGCTGCTCCGGTCCCTTCACCAACGCACCCAGGACGGCACCACCTGGTATCCCCTGCGTTTGAAGCGCGACTATATCGGCACGGGCGAACGCCTCATCATCGAAGTGGAACGCACCAGCCACCGCGAACAACCCCATGCCTTCCAAAGCGGCAAGTCGGTGAATGTTTTCTCCAACGGCTCCGGCAAACCGGACCGCGATCACGTGAGCGGCGTCATCAACTACGTGCGCGACGACAACATGGTCATCACCCTCAACGCCGAGGACTTGCCCGACTGGATCGGCGACACGCTGCTGGGCGTGGACGTGATGTTCGAGGAAATGACCTATCGTGAAATGGAGTTCGCCTTGAAAGAAGTGATGAAGGCCGAAGAAGATCGCGTAGCCGAATTGCGCGAGATCCTCTTGGGGACCGCCATGGCTCAACGCGAACCAGGACGTCCCGAAAAACCAACTCCTGTTCCCGGGCTCAACGCCAGCCAGCAAGAAGCCCTCGACCGCATCGACGGCATGGATGTCGGCTTCATTCATGGACCACCCGGAACCGGCAAAACAACGACCCTGGTGCAGGCCATCGCGCGCACGGTCAAAGAAGAACAACAGGTGCTGGTCTGTGCCCCCAGCAACGCCGCGGTTGATTTGCTCACCGATAAACTAAGCGATCAGCAACTGAGCGTACTCCGCATCGGCCACCCTGCCCGCGTGACCGAACAAACGCTGAGCAAAACGCTCGACGTGCGCATCTCCGAACATGCCCACTACCAGGAGCTTCGGGCCTTGCGAAAAAAAATGGAACAGATCAGAAGCTCCGCCTTAAAATACAAACGCGACTTCGGCTACCAGGAACGCCAGCAACGCAAGATGCTGCTCCAGGAATCCAAAGCACTCAAAGCCGACGCCGACTTATTGGAATTCTATATTGTGAACGATCTGCTGCAAAACACGCAAGTGATCTGCTGCACGCTGGTGGGCTCGTCGCACCCCGTGCTGCGCGGCAAGAAGTTCAAGACCGTGTTCATCGACGAAGCGGCCCAGGCACTGGAGCCCGCCTGCTGGATCCCCATCCTGCGAAGCCGTCGCGTGATCTTTGCGGGCGACCATCAACAGCTTCCGCCCACCATCAAATCCAACGAGGCGGCTAAGCAAGGCCTGGCCAAAACGCTTTTTGAAAAAGGCATGGGCCGCCAGCCGCAAACCTCCACCATGCTCACCGTGCAGTATCGCATGCACGAAGCCATCATGAAATTCTCGTCAACCTATTTCTACCAGGACGAGTTGATCGCCGACGAAAGCGTGAAGCACGAATTGCTGCGGCCCAATGAGCCCCCCATCGATTTCATCGACACCGCCGGTTGTGGCTTCACCGAAGAACAAGACAAAGAAACCCTGAGCCGCTTCAACGAAGAAGAAGGGCGGTTAATGATGACCCAGGTGGAGGCCCTGGTCGAAGGGATCGGGCAGGATGAATGGATGGAGCGCGGCCTTACCTTGGGAATCATCACACCGTATCGCGCACAAGTTGACTACCTGCACAAACTGGCCGAAAGCTCTGCGGTCCTGGAGCCGTTGCACCGCCTCATTACGATCAACACCGTGGACGCCTTCCAGGGACAGGAGCGTGACATCATTGCCATCAGCTTCGTACGCAGCAACGACAAAAGTGAAGTGGGATTTCTGGGAGACATCCGCCGCACCAATGTGGCCATGACGCGCGCGCGGAAGAAACTGATCATGATTGGAGATAGTGCTACGTTGGGATCGCATCCGTTTTATTTGGATTTGATTGAGTATGTTCAGGAGGGGGGATTTTATAAGAGTGCGTTCGAGATCATGGGGTGAGAATTCAGGAGCCAGTAGCTTAGACGTCAGAGTCAGAATCCAGGAGCCAGGTCGCGGTACGGGTTGCGCAAATGTGATGGAGTTTGGGGCATAATGAATAACCCCGGACTTCAGTCCGGGGTACATAAGCCATAACAATCACGGGCTTTAGCCCTGACCACGCCGATGATTGGGCAGACGGCGATACATACAGAGGGGAAAGTCAGGGCTAAAGCCCGTCATAATTAGGCGTCTGTACCCCGGACTAAAGTCCGGGGTTATTCAAGAATATTATATAGCACATTTCGTTCCGAACAATAGGGACAAAGTCGACCTCCACTCATCGGGCTTTCGCCCTGACTGCTCTCGTGACAGGTCGCGGTGCAGGGCTGCGCAAATTTGATGGAGTTTGGGTGGACGACAGGGAAAATATTATTTTAACGTTCAAATCTATTTGCATGAAGAATACATTTCGATGGATGGCGCTGCTGGCCTTGTTGGTGGTTGGCGCTTGTAAAAATAACGGTGATGATGGTGTAGCCACCATCACGGCGGATGGCATTTCGCAATACATCAAGTCGCTGGCTTCGGATGAGCTGGAGGGGCGGCGGCCGTTTACCAGCGGGGAAAAGAAAACCCTGGACTATTTGGAGGGACAATTTAAGGCGCTTGGTTTAGAGCCCGGAAATGGCACCAGCTACCTGCAGGAAGTGCCTATGGTGGAGATCGTGCCGGATGCCGACACGGTGATGACTGTGAAAGGCGCAAAGAAAAATATGAAGCTTTCCGGGTTCAAAGATTATGTGTTGTGGTCGCAACGCACGGATACTTTGTTGAACTGGAAAGATGAGGAGCTTGTGTTTGCCGGGTTTGGGGTGGTGGCTCCTGAATATCAGTGGAACGACTACAAGGACCTGGATGTGAAGGGCAAAATTGTGTTGGTACTGGTGAACGATCCGGGCTTTGGCGGTAACGACACCACGTTCTTCAAAGGCAACACCATGACCTACTACGGGCGTTGGACCTACAAATTTGAAGAGGCCGCGCGGCAGGGTGCGAAGGGTTGTCTCGTCATCCACAACACGGTGCCCGCCGGATATGGGTTTTGGGTGGTGCAGAACAGTTGGAATGCGCCACACCTGTATCTCGATCCGCGTGGCAAGAATGATTATTTCTGCGAAGGGGTTGGATGGACGTCTATGCCGGCCACGGAGAAACTTTTTGAGGCTTCGGGACTTGACTTTAACGAATGGCAAACCAAAGCCCGTCAACGCGGCTTCAAGGGTTTTAGCCTGAAGTCGAAGATCAGCACCAAGATCAAATTCAAATCCACCTACAACAAATCCTACAACGCCGTGGCAAAGATCACGGGCAGCGAGAAGCCGGATGAGTTCATCATCTATTCTGCGCATTGGGATCACTTCGGCATTGCCAAACCCAACGCAGCCGGTGACTCCATCTACAACGGCGCGGTGGACAATGCCGGTGGCGTGGCCACCATGCTGGAGATCGCCAAAGGTTTTAAGAGCCTGAAGCACCCCCCCAAGCGCTCCATCCTCTTCCTGGCAGTCACAGCCGAAGAACAAGGTCTTTGGGGTTCGGCTTATTATGCGCGCAACCCCATTTATCCCGCCGACAAAACGGTAGCCAACATCAACATCGACTTTACCAACGTGATCGGCAAGATGAAAGACGTGACCGTGATCGGCCTGGGCCAATCGGAGCTCGACGACTACCTCAAGACCGAAGCCACCAAACAAGGCCGGTATTTAGCACCCGACCCAAATCCGGTGGCCGGCATGTATTTCCGGTCCGATCACTTCAACTTTGCCAAGGTAGGCATCCCCGCGTTGTTTGTCGGCAATGGAGTGGATCACATCGAGAAAGGAAAAGAATTTGGCAAAGCCCAGGAAGCTGAGTATACCAAGGATCGCTATCATCAGCCCACAGACGAATTCAATCCCAACTGGGATTTGAGCGGTGCGGTTGAAAATGCACAGCTCCTGTTCGAGGTCGGAAAGCGTCTTTCCTTTGAAGATGCCTGGCCACAATGGAAACCCTCATCCGAATTCAAGTCTCTTCGTCAGTCCAAAAAATAAAACCACGAAAAGCGCCCGTGACTCGCGGGCGCTTTTCTTTTATCCACATGACGTTCGCCGACAACATCCTCCGCTTCTACGCCACCTTAAAAATAAAAAGCACCTTACCCGAAGGCGTCGAAATCCTGGATCCCTATCGCAACAAAGAGACCATGGCGTTGTGCCACCTCTTCTATCACAAATATTACGGCGACGAAAAAGAAAGGACCGTCATCATTGGCATCAACCCCGGGCGGAATGGTGCCGGGCTCACAGGTATTCCTTTCACTGATCCGATCAAACTGGAAACTATATGCGGCATCCCCAACACCTTTCCAAAAAAAGCAGAACTGTCGGCGGATTTTATCTACACCATGATCCAGGCCTACGGTGGTCCCACTGCCTTTTATAAAAAGTTTTTCTTTAGTGCCGTAAGCCCTTTGGGGTTTATCAAAGACGGAAAGAACCTGAACTACTACGACATCCGCGAACTACAGGACAGCCTGCGCGACTACATCATCGCTTCGCTCAAGAAACAACTTAAATTCGGGATCAACACCCGGATAGCGTTCTGTCTCGGTGAAGGCGAAAACTTCAAATACATAAGCCGCTTGAACGATGAGCTTAAGATCTTCGAAGAGATCGTACCCTTGGCTCATCCACGTTTCATTATGCAGTACAAACGCAAGCTCGTAAACGATTATGTGGAGAAATACCTGCAGGCCCTAAACCGCTAGAAAAATAACTCGTTCCTGTACTCAGCTCCCGGATTGTCTTCGCTTCGCCCCTCTCACAGCCTCCGCGGTCCAGGGGTCTTCCGGCCAATGATGACGCGGGTAGCGCATGCGCATTTCCTTGCGCACCTCGTGATAGGTAGTCTGCCAAAAACTTTTGAGGTCTTGCGTCACTTGCACCGGCTTATAACCCGGCGAGAGCAAGTGAAGAATAATCTTGTTTCTTCCTTCATTCACGGCCGGTGTCTCCGTCAGACCAAATACTTCCTGGAGACGCACTTCGATGTAGGGCGGTCTTCCATCCGCACCATAATGTAACTTGATCATCGACCCGCTAGGCACCAAAAGTTTTGGGGGTGCAAGAACGTCGAGACGACTGCTTAGATTCCAGGGAATAAGTCCCGCGAGGATAGCCTCGAGGTCGAGTGTGTTAAAGTCTTGCTGACGCGTCACCGCTGTCAGATAGGGTGCGAGCCATTCGTGCGTGGTCTGCAGCAAATGTGCCTCGCTCACGTCGGGCCATTCTTCATCGGGACGCCAGGTGCGCAAACTCATCACGCGGGCTTGCCAGGCGTCGTGCACGTCGGTCCAGGGCAACATCTTTATGCCTTCCTGCTGCACGGCGTCGCAGAGAATTTCAATGCGCAGGTCGTCCGGTACTTTGGTCAGGGGTTTGCTGGACAGCATCACGTTGCCCACACGTTTTTCGAGCGCAGCGGTGATCATTCCTTTTTCGCGGTTCCAGGTCACCACTTCTTTTTCTTCAGCGCGGTGCACGAGATCTTCCTCGTCCAACGGTGCGGCGAGAAATATTTTGCCTTCACCGCTGCCGCTGTCGAGTTGCGCCACGGCGAGCCAGGTTTCGCGCATCAGGGGATCGTGATCCGGCAGTCGCACCACACGGCCGTTGGCCAGTTTGAAACGCACACTGTGTTTTTCCATTTGACGTGCGATCCGCTCCGGGTAGGCCTCTGCCAAAAGCTTGCCCACATCCGAGTCGATCGGCCCGGCATTGTCCACCCCAATCTTAAAGATCTTCCGCCACGAGGAGGCCACACGCTCAATACGCTCCAACGCAGAC
>CBIHQM010000084.1:0-17650 GCA_966211885.1 uncultured Chryseolinea sp. | reverse complement strand
GAGGATAAAGACGTCGGCCCCATTTTGTCGGATGTTCTCAACGCGATAGAATATGCGATCGGCCCCAAAGAATCGACATGGGGATCGTTGCGCGCCAGGAATGGACACCCCGAACCATTTCCTTTGCATTATGTGGAAGTAGGGAATGAGCAAGTAGGAGAGCCGTACGGCAAACGCTTCAATATTTTTTACGAAGCCATAAACGCCAAGTATCCTGAACTGGAAATCGTCGCCGCCATGGGCATCGCGCATTTGAGCAAACCCACGATAGCGTCCATCCAAAAAATGGACCTGGCCGACGAGCATGCCTACAAAGCCGCCGGCTGGGCCATGGCCTACCCGGATTGGTATGATAAGTACGAGCGAAAAGATTGGAAGCTCTACGTTGGCGAATACGCCTGCAACGGTGGTGTCGGTTCCGGGAACATGACCGCCGCACTCAACGACGCCACGTTCATCCTGGGCCTGGAGCGAAATTCGGACTTGATCACGATGAGCAGCTATGCTCCACTGTTGGAGAACATCAACGACACAGACTGGCCCGTAAACCTGATCCGGTTTGACCAGGCCCGGAGTTTTGCCCGCATTTCTTATTACGCCATCCAGATGCTGAACGAAAATAAGGCGTCTGTTAATCTCACCACAAAAGTAGATGCGCCCGTCGACAACGATACGCCGTCGTTCCAGGGAAACATTGGCTTTAGCACCTGGGACACCCAAGCCGAATATAAAGACATCGAAGTGATCAAAGACGGCAAAACAATTTACAAAGGTGATCCCGGAAAGGACGAAGCGTGGAATTTTGAAGGCGGACATTGGTCGGCACGCGACAACGTTCTGGCGCAGACCCAGGATGGAGCCTGGCCGCTGGCCACGTTAAAAGATCAATCATTTGATCGCTATGTCCTGAAAGTGAAAGCAAAGAAAACCGGCGGCACCAACGCGTTTATGATCCCCTTTGCCCTGCGCGACAACCAAAATTATCTCCGCGCGCACATTGGCGCCTGGGTGAACAAGATCGCAGCCTTTGAAAGTGTAACAAAGGGCGCCGATGCCATTGTTTCTCAACCCGTGCGTCTTGAAAATGCTATTGAACTGAACCGTTGGTATGCCATTGAACTTCACGTGAACAACAACACGGTGGAGTGTTTCCTGGATGGAAAACTCCTGATGACCTACACCAAACCCAAAGACTTTTTCAGCATTGCCGGCCGTGATGAGAAAACAAACGAGATTGTGGTCAAAGTAGTGAACGCATCAGCGAAGGAGCGCAAAGTTCTTTTAACCATTAACAAGGCACCGTTGGAGAACTCAGGAAAGGCCATCACGCTTTCTTCCGGCTCACCCGAGGATGAAAACTCTTTTGCTCAACCGCGACAATTCATTCCCCGGGAAACCATAGTAAACGGTGTTGCTTCGAGTTTTGAATATGAATTCAAGCCGTGGTCGATTACTGTTCTGAGGCTGAAAGAGAAACAATAGGTGCCTGCGATATAAACGAGGCCCGGTGCCCATTAGCCCTAATACTTGCTAATATTTCATTGGCTTCAGGTAATATTTGGAAATGTTGCCGGGCCAAACACGCTATTTTTGATTTGCCGAAGTTTTAGTTTGGGTGAATTTCGTACTTTTGGTAAGGGCGATCGCAAAGCACGATTGCCCTTTTTTTTGACAATCCTATTGTCCAATTGGGAGCATCCATCACTTTCTTAAAAACATGCTGCTGAAAGATATATCAGTTCATAGTCTTCCCAATAGTATTTACCATCCACGCAAATTCAACCTGGAGACGATTTGTGTAACGGATATTTACCTGCAAAATTTATTACCTTACAGAAACGACCATATCAAAAAACTCAACATTACGCTGATTGGCCTGGACTATGACGACCAGGTATTGTTTTCGAACACGGGATTACCCCTCAGAGAATTCAACAATCTTTTATCGTTTGGTGAGACTTTTCTTGAGTTTGATTTTGAGAACTACCACAATAAAGATGAGTATGGACGGAAGTTAGATATTCTCAACAAGATACAGGAGGGATTTATGGTCTTTTCAAGGGAAACCAATTCCGATGACCAGCCCTTTAAAGAAGCTTATCAAAAATGTCTGGATCAAAACCTTACGGATGAATACCTATTTAAAGAAGTAAAATCTAAAAATAGATTGTATAAAGTAAAAGTATTTATTATGGTTGATCCGGCGGAACTTGAAGTGGTTGGCGTTTTCTATGATAAAGAAGAAAATGAGGTTTCCCGCAGGACATTTCTTAGACAAAGTCCAACGGCTCTTTTTGATCACCATCTGGGAAAAGTCGTTTGGTCTGGCGAAGACGAGGTTACCCTTTATAGCAAAAGTGAGTTGACGCTTGGTGGTGGGAAGGTTTCAGATTCGTGGACCATTAAGATAAATGACTAAATCTGAGACGGGAGCCAATGGAATCTTTGGTGTATCTTCATACCATGTTTAAATCATGAAAGCATTGCGACTGACAATCTTATTTCTGCTTCTGACGGGCATTTTGCGTGGGCAGCAAAGTGATTTTGATCTTGGGAACATAAAATTTAGAGGCGTAGACTTTGTTGCGACGAAGGATAGGATCATAAAATCATTTGGGCAACCTAAACGGGTTGACACAAATTATGAATGTGGCGGTTTTTCGAACGATCAACCCGGCGGCCCATTTTATCAATTGGTGTACACGAGCTTTAATTACATTGGGAGCGATAGCACAGACTTTGCCCTTGAAAACGTAACTTTTGATTTAAAAGGTCAGACTAAGATGATGTATGGGAAAAACGAATTAAGCGGACAAACCACTATGGAGGACTTTGTTAAAATACTTGGCAGCAAAGTAAAGAAGATTTTTGAAGAGCGTCCCAACAAAGACTCCGTACTTCTTTACTCAAATGACAGTGACGATGGCGCGATATTTACTTTTAAAAATGGCAAACTCTTTAAGTTTGAGTATTGGACGCCCTGTTGACCACCACTATGTAACTTTTGGCGCGGAATAAGTTTAAGAAAATGAAGTTTAGAAAAGCCACCCGACAAGACGTTCCCTCCATCATCCAACTACTAGCCAGCGATGCATTGGGACAAGCTCGTGAAAAGTATGCAGACCCCCTGCCGGAAACGTACTATGACGCCTTTGAAAGGATACATGCCGACCCCAACCAGGAACTAATCGTAGTAGAAGACAGTAGCAATGAAATAATAGGAACGCTACAACTAAGCTTCATCCCATATCTGACCTATCAAGGCGGCATTCGAGCCCAAATCGAAGCCGTCCGCATCAGGGAAGGCAGGAGAGGTGAGGGGCTTGGTCAAAAGATGTTTGAATGGGCCATCGAAAGAGCAAGAGAACGGAATGCGCATCTGCTCCAACTAACAACCGACAAACAGCGCCCCGATGCCATACGATTTTATGAGAAGCTGGGCTTTAGATCTTCTCATGAGGGAATGAAACTAAACCTGGCAATCATCGACAGCATACAACAGGGAAATAAATGAGAACCTTTCTATTATTCGTTGGAGTATTCTTAGCCTGGGACAATTTCGGGCAGTTGATCGCGGACGATAGCCTGAGCGTCAAAAAATTCTATGATCCGACCTTAAATGGCTTGCGCCTGAGAGATCCGGCGTCAATCGAGAGGATTATGGGGATGACCGACAACATCGTCGGTGGAAACAATGAAACGGAAGTTATAAATGAGTCAAGAAGCCAACTGTTGACCATGGTATTTCTTCCGGGCGATACGGTTAATCAATTCTCAGAATTCAGAGTCGAATACAATTCAAAATGGAAATTGCCAAAACTTAAAATCGACGAGAGAGAATTTGTTACGGGGAAAGGGGTTCGGCTGGGGATAACAGAGGATCAACTATTGCAAGCTTTGGGCGAACCAAAAGAGAGGAAAAAAGAGGGCTATTGGATGTATTACTACAAGCATCAAAACAGATATTACTTTGGTAACTATGTTTTTGAAGACGGAAGGCTGGTGATGTTTTTGTTTGGAGAAGAATACTTGAAGTAGCGGCCCGGAGAAGAACCTGATGAATCCTCCCCGGGACGGTTACTATTCATTTTTCAATCTAACTGCCGGACTCTCCTGCGCCGTCTTCCACCCGTGATAGAGAACAATAGTGACAGAGATCACCAGGATCATAACTCCACCCGACGCAAACATCCACCAACTTAAGGGAACGGCATAACTGACGTTGGAAAGCGCCCATTGCGCGATGAAGAACGAGGCCGGGATGACCATGAGCAGCGCAATCAACACCGGCCTGAGAAAGTCTTGCGACAGCGAAACAAAAACGCGGAGCATGCTCGCGCCAAATACCTTCCGGATGCTCATCTCTTTGCTTCTTCTTTCTGCCACAAAGCCCGACAACCCGAACAGGCCCAGACAGGAAATGAAAATGGTCATGCCTCCGAAAATGGAGATCATCAGGCTGGTGTCTGAAATTTCATGGAAGCGATGCTCGTATTCTTCTTTTGTAAAGGAGAAGCTGAACGGAAAATCGGGACTCACATGCTTGACTATTTTTTCAATGCGATCGAGGGTGTGGCGCCAATCGTTGTTGTTTTGTATGCGAAGATAGAGGTGAGTCATCCGCGTAGGATTCAAGTAAACCGCCATCGGTGCGATTTTTCCAAAGGGGTTGTTGTAAACAAAATTTCGCACGACGCCGATCACCGGGTGGCCGCCCACCATACTTCCGATAGGATTTTGTAATCCCATCTGGGCAACCGCCGATTCGTTGAGGATGCACCCCGTGACATCGCTGGCAAAGGCAGGATCGAAATCCCTTCCCTGGGCGATGGAAATGCCCATCGTTTTGCTCCAATCGTATTCCACATCGGCAACCACAACGGAGAGTTCTTCCCCTGGACGCTTCCCCGGCCAATCCATGCCGGTGACCGCACCACCGGAATAAAGCACGTTATTCGATACACCGGTGGCCGACCGAACGTTGGGGATTTTCAAGACCTCCGTCTTCAAGTAGGCAAATTTCGCCGTGAGCGTTGAATCCAGGTGAATGTCAACCAGGTTTGACTGCTCGTACCCCATGGGGCGATTTCTGACATGCTCAAATTGAGCATACATAACGATGGTGCCGATGAGAAAGAACACGGAAATGACAAACTGAAAAGTCACCAGCGCCCTGCGCAGTCCGCCCCCCTTGCCACTGACCATCCTACCTTTCAAAACCCGGGCGGGCACAAAGCGACTCAGGAACAGCGAGGGATAGCTTCCCGCCAGCAACGCGGTGACGACGCCAATGCCGAGCGTCCACAACCAGATGGGCAAGCTGGTGAGATCAAAATGGATATTCGAATGCGTCAGTGTGTTGAATGAAGGAATGATCAGCACCGTCAGTGCCAGCGCCGTGAGCAACGACAGGAAGGTCATCATAAAAGATTCGTTCAGGAACTGGTAAATGATCCACCGCCGCGAAGCGCCCAGCACTTTTCTGACACCCACTTCTCTTGCCCGGTGTTCGGATTGTGCCGTGGCCATGTTCATAAAGTTGATGCACGCAACCAGCAGCATAAACACACCAAACCCAATCAACATCCGGACAGCCGTGATCCTGCCGCCATCGGGATGACCATTGGAGAAACTACCGTACAGGTATAATCTTTCAAGGGGATAGGCGAACTGCGACACCGTTTTGTCATTCGACCGGGTTTGAAGCAACTCCGTTATTTTATGGTTGAACGTGGGAACATCAGCCGAGGGTTGAAGCTGCATCCAGGTCATGATCCGGTTGTCGTCCCATTTTTTGAGCCAGTCGTTTTCGTTTTCGAAAAGCGCGAAGGGGATCACCATTCCAAATTTCAAGGTGCTATGGTCAGGGATGTTCTCGATCACTGCACCCACGGTGAGAGAGTGGTGCCGGTTGAACACGATGGTTTTCCCGATGGGATTCTCATCGGCGAAGAGTTTCTTCGCCATGTCTTTGGTGATCGCGATGGCAGAGTTGCTTTCCAAGACGCTGACCACGTCCCCAGTGAGCGAGGGAAACGTCATGATCTTGAAGAGATCGGGATCGGCATAGATGCCCGACTCGTACGAGATCTTGTTGTTGATCACGATTTGCTGTTCATCGAACTGGGCCACTCGCGCGGCATATTTTACCTCCGGAAATTCTGTCCGCAACGCTTCCGCCATGGGACCCGCGGTGGACCATCCCGTGGAAATACCTTCGTTTGTTTTTTGATTTTTCATCAACAAGTGAATGTCCGGCAGGTTGTTGTGAAACTGGTCATACTTGAATTCATTCAGGACGACCAGCAGGATGAGGATGCTGGTGGTAAGCCCCAGGGTGAGTCCCGAAATATTGATGAGCGAGGAGACTTTATTTTTTAACAACGTTCTCCAGCTCATTTTAAAATAACTTCTCAACATAAAATAGGTAGCTGTTTTTGATGAATGATTATGACGTTTTCTTTTTCCAAAGGGACGGAGTAAAGTGAATACCGTCCACGCATATCGCCGGCGAGCCTTTCGGATGCCATATGCTTCTTTCCATTGAATGAAAAATTCCAGTAAGTCACCCTCAACTTCCTCGAGGCTGTCGGCGGATGCGAATTTTCGAAGAAGCGTTTGTGCCCAGCGTGGGGGCTTGTTGTGTTCTGGTGCCATGCGTTTGATTTAATTTCCGGACAGGCCTATTACTTTTGCGGGCAAAACTTTCCAGATTTTTTCCCGGAACTCTTTCAGTTCGCGCAGGGTTCGGCTGCCCAGTGCCGTTATTCTGAAATATCTTTTTCGCCGGCCACCCCGTTCGGCGGTGGCGCCGCCCATCTTTGAAACGATCAGTCCTTTTTCTTCCAGGCGTTGCAGCGTGGTGTGCACGGTGTTGAAACCGACCTTTCGCGCGGTCTGCTTTTCAATTTCTTGGGTGATCGTCACACCATAGGCATCCTCTTCCAGGAGGGCCGTTATAAGAAGGACGATCTCTTCAAATTCGCCTATCGATGTTCTTTTCATATAGCGTCTTCGATTATATCTGATTTTGTCGATCAAATATAGTGCCACGGCATCAAACCGCCTTCATGACTTGATAAATCGATGATGAGCATCACACCGGCGTTCAGCAACGAACAGTTTGTTGTTTAATCCGAACAGTGACTTGAGGAACGACATCTGATACATGATTCTCTTTTGCGTGTCTTTCGTGTGTCTTCTTAGTGTATTCTCCACACTTGACCACTCATGTATAGAATTCGCCGGCCTGCGTGTGTGCTTTGTCGCACACGCTAAAATTTCGAGACGATCGTATGATAATTAAAGCAATGTTATTATCATTATCGCTCAATTTAAAATCCCCTATGACCAGGTTCTTCTCTATCTCCCAAACGCTGTTCTTCATGCTGCTGGTGGCCGTGACCGCATCTTGTAAACGAGCAAAGGATGCATCACCCGAAGCCATCGCCCAGTTTCAAAATGTTATTCCGATGCCCGACTCGGTGGTCCTCGAAGGAAAAGCATTTCAGCTGACAAAAGAAACGACCATTGCGATCTCCGGAACGGACATCCAACCCGTCGGACAATACCTGGCCGATATGTTGAACAAAGGCACGGGATTCAACCTGTCGTTGAAAACCAGCGAGAAGGCACCCGAATCCGGAATTTTCTTAACCACCTCCGCCGACAGCACGTTGGGCAAGGAAGGATACACGCTCACCATCACGAGCGACCTGGTGACCATTGCCGGAAAACCTGCCGGTATTTTTTACGGACTCCAAACCCTTCGCCAACTGTTGCCCCCCGCCATCGAAAAAGCACCAGCCGCTTCTGCGCAAACGGCATGGCAAATCGCCACGGGCACCATTCGCGACGTGCCGATGTATAGCTGGAGAGGATCGATGCTGGATGTGGCGCGCCACTTCTTTGGCATGGACGATGTGAAACGCTATATCGATTTGATCAGCTACTATAAAATGAACATCCTCCACCTGCACCTCAGCGACGACCAGGGATGGCGCATCGAGATCAAATCATGGCCCAACCTCACCCAACATGGGGGCAGCACACAGGTAGGCGGCGGCAAGGGCGGCTTCTTCACACAAGAACAATATGGCGAACTGGTAAACTATGCCAGCAGCCGCTTCATCACCGTCGTGCCGGAGATCGACATGCCGGGCCACATCAACTCGGCGCTGGCATCGTATGGCGAACTCAATGGGGGCATTCAAGTTCCCAAGGAAGGACGGATAGAACTGGACCTGTCATCACCCGACATCCTGGGTGCAAAGACCAAACCGACGCAATTGTACACCGGCCGCGAGGTAGGCTTCAGCACGCTCCGGTATAACAAGGAGGAGACGTTCAAATTTATCAACGATGTCGTGCGCGAACTCTCGGCCATCACACCGGGCCCCTACTTCCACGTAGGTGGAGACGAAGCACACGTCACCAAGAAAGAAGAGTATATCCAGTTTGTGAACCGCTTCACGGAGATCGTAAAATCCAACGGCAAGAAGATGGTGGGCTGGGAAGAAGTTTCCCAGGGCAACGTCGACGACAATGTGATTGTACAACACTGGGACAAGGAAAAATATGCACTGGAGGCAATTCAAAAAGGAAGCTTGCTCATTATGTCCCCGGCAAAAAAAGCCTATCTCGACATGCAATACGACTCGACCTCCCGCATTGGCTTGCATTGGGCGGCCTACATCGAAGTGGACGCCGCCTATGACTGGGATCCGCTCACTTTCTCGCATGGCATCAACCGGGAAAATATCCTGGGCGTGGAAGCCCCGCTGTGGACGGAGACCGTCGAGAACATGAACGACATCGAGTACCTCGTGTTCCCCCGCCTTCCCGGCTACGCCGAATTGGGATGGTCCACGGGCACCAAAAGCTGGGAAGAGTATAAAGTGCGCCTC
Organism: uncultured Chryseolinea sp.; assembly: GCA_966211885.1. Classification (GTDB taxonomy): domain Bacteria; phylum Bacteroidota; class Bacteroidia; order Cytophagales; family Cyclobacteriaceae; genus Chryseolinea. The sequence goes on along the minus strand of CBIHQM010000084.1, from coordinate 8,744 downwards.
GGCAAACATGCGCCGCGCTTCAAAGCCTGGGACATCGACTATTACAAGTCTGCCAAAGTGCCTTGGGTGGAGTAGGGGTTAGAATTGATCAAAAAATTGAATATCTTCACCAACGCCTGCCGCCTACCGCGGTGGGCGTTGAAACTTTTAACCCTTCCCGGATATGAAAGCCTGCCTTTTTGTTTCATTCCTTTTCGCCGGTCTGACGGCCGTCGCGCAAATCCCTTCCCCTGAAGTGCAAATCAAACTCGCCACCCTGGCGGCGCCAGCCGAAATGCGCGACAAAGCCCTGGTGTATGGCTACAATCAAAAAGGCGAGTTGGTGGTGCTGCGCAAAGGCGAAAACGAAATGATCTGCCTGGGCGACGACCCGAACCAGGCCGGGCTGAGCGTGTCGTGCTATCACAAAGACCTCGAGCCCTTCATGGCCCGCGGACGCGAACTGAAAAAGGAAGGAAAAAAGAACGACGAGGTGTTCACCATCCGCGAGCAGGAAGTGAAGGCCGGCAAGCTGGTCATGCCCAAATCGCCCTCGACCTTGTATGTCTACTCCGCCAAAGACGACCAATACGATAAAACCACGGGCGAAGTAAAAGACGGCTACCTCCGCTATGTCATCTACATTCCCTATGCCACCGCCGAATCGACGGGGCTACCCCTGCAACCCTCTACACCGGGAATGCCATGGATCATGGACCCCGGCACACACCGCGCACATATCATGATCAACCCGGCCCAGAAAAATTAAGAAAAAAAAGAGCGTAGGAGAAGAGGCAGTCGTCACGAAATCACCCCAAGACAATCTGAAGGACTGACTCGTTGTGCGCCACGCGTTATGGAAAATTTGTTATGAGAAGAATACTGTTTACACTGTTGACGTTGTTGGCCATCGATGGGTTCGGGCAAACGTGGATCGACTACATGATGGACGACAACCTGACCATTAGCGTTCCGGAGAATTTCGAACTCATAGACACGTTGGGACAACGCATCATACGGGCGCCCATAGACAACGCGTTGATCATGATCCAAAGAATTCAAAATAAAGGGGAAGGGGCAACCGTTGTTCACTTTGCGGAGGACCTGACCAAAGCTTATGAGGAATTCCAAAACGGGTTCATCCGTTCGCAAAAGGGTGAACTCAAAAGCCAGCGATGGATTGAAAAAGACCGGGTGCAGTTCAATGAATTTTCATACTACGCGACATGGGGAGAAGAGAAACAGCTCCGGCATTGTATGGCGTTATTTATAAATGATAATTGGTATGTTATTCAATTTTGGGAGCTCGAATCCATGACAGATGAACTGGCCGCGGAGCGTGAGAGGCTATTCTCTTCAATAAAACTTCCGGCGGGCGTGAGCCGTGAGAATCAGACGAGCAATGGAGGTAACGCAAATGGCGAGCAGCAAACCAGTGCATGCCAGGTTGGCTACTTCTGGGGGATCATCTTATTTCTGAATTTTGCCGGAGGACTTATCGTCGGTGTGGTCCTGTTGATTTTAAAAATAACGCGTAAAAAAAAATCGAGCGTCAGCCTGGAAAAGATCAGGAGCGTATCAGAGAATGAAAACGAATCTCAGGGTTAAGGACGCGAGAAGTCCTATTTAATCGCAAAGGCGCAAGGCACGCAAAAAATGCGTGCCCTGCGCCTTTATGGTTAAAAATGATTGAAGCCCCGACTCAATCCAACCCCTGCACCCAAGCCGAAATGGCCACCCCAATCTCATCGGGCGAATCTTCCTGTAGATTATGAGAACCAGGAACTACGATGTGGGTTTGGTTGGGCCACGGTTTACAAAACGCCTTATCAACCTCCGAGAGCGTTCCGGGTGTTGCTTCGATGAACATTTTGGGGATGTTGCTGTGCGCCATAAATTCATCATACTGATTGACCACATCGACCATGTGCGGAGGCTCGTTCTCCATCGGCAGTTGTCGCGCCCAATTCAGCATGACCCGTCGCCCTTCGCCGGGCTCCAGGAAGGGACGGCGATAGTTGTCCATCTCTTCTGGTGACAAGGGGCGAAGAACGGTTCTCGGAAGATTGAACTCGATAAAAGAATTGTTTTGCAAGACCATTTCCTCTCCTTGTTCCGATCGCATCTTCTGGAATATTTCCTGCGCAACCGGTGGCACTTCTTTCCAGAGGCGCGGTCGGAGGATGGCTTCCATATAGACAATGCCTTTCACCGCATCGGGATGCGAGCGCGCCCAATCAAACGCCAGCGCAGAGCCCCAGTCGTGAACCACAAAGATGATGTTCTTCTTTACGTTCAGCGCCTTCAGAAAACCATCGAGATATTTTTTGTTGTTGTCGAACGTGTAGGCCGAGGGATCGGAGAGTTTCTGAGAATCGCCCATGCCGACAAGATCCGGCGCAATGCAGCGGCCCAGGTCTTGCACGTGGGGAATGATGTTGCGCCAGATGTAGGACGAAGTAGGATTCCCATGCAGGAAAACTATAGGATCCCCGGTGCCGGTCTCGACATAGGCCAACCGCACCCCATCCACTACCTGAAATTTTTTCTCATAAGGAAAAGCCGCCCTCCCGGACGCTTCTAGTGTTTTTGTTGCTTCCATTTTTACTGCTTTTTGAGTTTGACCTGAATTTTGACTGGGTTTTGTCTGCCCCCACAAAGACACAGATATCGACAGCAATCCGCATAGGACCCATGCCGGTTTGACGTTTGCATTCATTGATTTTTTTATACAAAAATCAGCAACAGCAAACCTCAGCCATTGTAAAAAATCATTGATTTTCGATACCGTGGAATTTAGTATCTTTAGTCAAAGCCATCCCATGCCCCTTTTCTGGGAGATATTCACCTCTTAAATTCTTTCTCTATGTCGAAATCCGTCGTCCGGTTTTTTAACGTCGTTCTTGCCGGGATCATGGCAGGAATGGTCTTCGGGGTATGGTTGGGCTGCGATCCCAAAAACATGTCTTTCCCAGGATACGTGGAATACCAGCAAGGCCTCATCGCCGCCTTTAATGTTTTGATGCCGATCCTGGGCTTGATCGTCATTTTACTCACCGCGCTCTCAGCGGTGTTACAACGGGAAGACAAGGGCACATTCATCGTCCTTCTCCTGGCCATCGCCCTGCTGATATTGAGTGGCCTGATCACCCGGTTCGTAAACCAACCCATCAATGCCATCGTCATGACCTGGAAACCCGACAGCCCGCCCGGCGATTGGATGGCGCTGAGAGATCGATGGTGGTCGTTTCACATCGTGAGAACCCTGGCCATAGGCATGTCATTCTGCCTGGTCACCGGGTCGGGCCTGCGACGATAGAAAGCATTATTTATTCTGGAGCTAATCCTTGAATTAAGGAGCCTTGGGTTTGATGTTTGTTTGGCGGTGAACAACCTGCCATTGTGCTTTATTTTTCACCCAGACGTCCGTGACCTGGAAGGTGCCACTGCGGTCTTTTCCATTCAGCGTGGCTTCCTGTTCAACCATGGATTGAACAACGGCGGTGTTCCCATAGATGCGGATGTCAAAATCATAGTAGCGAAAACTCGTTGGCGTATAGAACGGCACCGTGGCCAGCCACTTCTGGCGGTTAATGGTCGCGAACTCACCATTGATAATGGCGAGAAGCCGGTAGTCGGGCGCCAGAATTTTGTCCAGCGCCACCGTGTCTTTCGCTTTCCACGCATTCATCCAGTCCCACGATAATTTTTCAAGCTCCTTTTTTGTTTTTTCTTCTTGGGCATTGGCCAGGTTAGGGGAAAGGAGCGCCAGGAGCGTGGCAAAAAGAAGGTCAGTGTGTTTCATAAGTTTTTTTTAGAATGTATTTATATGCCAGGTACGTGACGGCTTGGACCACTATTGTTGTTTGAAAATTATGACAGGACCTGAGACGGTTCGCGTTCTTGGTAACCAATACATGGAATGAATGGAAACTTGCGTTGGGCTGACTAACGGATGCAGGTTGTGAACATAACGGCCAAAGTCTTTGTCAGTAATCGATGTGACGACATGGATCGGGTTCGTGCTGTTGGCGTAAGCAATAAGGTACAGAGTTTATCGCGAATTTCCTTGTAAGCGTATTAGAATAGAAAAGTGTCACCCGGCAACCTCATAGTGTGAAAATTGAAAAAGTGGATTTTGAAATTTTGAATTATTTCTATAAACTACGTACAGCAAATTTCCGGCAAAGCTTTGAAAAGATCCTTCTCCATCTTCCTGCTTTCGGTATTCCTCTTCAATGTAGTGGGATACTACCCCGTTTTCTGGGGCCTGAAATACCGCGCGAGCATGGAAATGAACCAACGCCTCGACGACGGCAACTACAACGCCGACGAAACCGTAACCATCAAGATCCCCCTCACGGTCCCTTACAACACATTCGGCCAGGACTATGAACGCATGACCGGTTCCTTTGAACACCACGGTGAATTCTTTAAACTCATAAAACAGAAACTGGAAAAAGACACCCTGTACATCGTCTGCATCAAAGACCACAAAGAAAAACAACTCCACGCCGCGATGACAGATTTCATAAAACTGTCCACCGACCTCCCCACCTCCCAACAAACCCTGAAATTACTGAGCGGCCTCATCAAAGACTACATCCCCACCACCCAAATCGTACTCACTCAAAACCGCAAAGCCCTTGCCTTACCTTTGGAACAACATCCGATTTTAGTTTGTTGACCAACAACCTCCCCGTCCCAACACCACCCCCAGACCTTCTCGCCTAAAAAAAGCACGGCGCACCCCTGACATTGACTTCAACAACCGTTGATCTCAATCCGCATTTGGCAACGAAATAACCCAAAGATTTTTCACACCCATTTCATTGCCCCGCGCCCTGCTAACTCTGAACACAACCTACTGGCTACTGAATACCGGCTACTGGAAGGCCGAGCACAAGCTCCCGGCTCCCGGCTCCTGGCTTCTGGCTTCTGGCTCCTGAATACTTAATACTAAATACTCACGACTAAATACTATTCCCATGCCCCACATCCAACTCCTCAACGACCAACTCCCCGGCATCGTCGGCCTACTCGACTACCGCCGGGAAACCGCCCAACCCCTCAGCGCCCTCGCCGAAATCCTTCTGCGCGGCGACTCCACGCTCAGCAGCGGCGAACGCGAAATGATCGCTTCGTATGTCTCTTTTAAAAACGAATGCCACTTCTGCCATTCCTCACACGGCGCGGCAGCAGCCGCACACCTGAACAAAGACGCTAACTTTCTTGACGACATCAAATTGGGATTCGTTAAGACACCCGTCTCCTCCAAGTTGCGCAGCCTGTTGAACATTGCCGCCCACGTACAACAGGGAGGCAAAAAAGTGACGGAAGCCGACATTGCGGCAGCACGAAAAGAAGGTGCTACCGACCGCGAGATCCACGACACCGTTTTGATTGCCGCTGCCTTCTGCATGTACAATCGTTACGTTGACGGACTCGGCACGTGGGCGCCTCCTGGAAACGACGCGTATATGCCGATGGGCGAGAAGCTTGCCAAAGAAGGCTATATGGTGTACTGATATTTTTTATAAAAAAAACGACAGCATTTAAAAACGACATTCATGAAAATACCAACCGAACCCATTGGAAGCGTTCCACGGCCCGCCTACCTGGTGCAGGCCCTGGGTGCTTTTTCAAAAGGAGAGATCAAAGCAGACGAATTAACCAGACTCACGGAAAAAGCATTGGCGGAGACCATTCACTTGTTTGAGCAAACCGGTTCGCCGGTCATCAGCGATGGCGAACAATCGAAACCGAGCTTTGCAACCTATCCCATCGCCGGCATGAAGCAGCTTGCACCGGATGGTGTGGTCATCCCTTTTGCGGATGGTCACACGCGCCAACTTCCCAAACTGACGGGCGGCGCATTTCGCTATCAGACGTATGCCAACAGCTATCTGGACAAGGCCAAGAAACTCACGAAGCTGCCGGTGAAACAAGCGGTGATCTCGGCTTCCGCGATCAGTCTGCTCTATCCGCAAGATGGCATCGCCGGCTATTCGCGTGATCAATTTATCCAGGACCTTATCCGCGAAGCGGAAGCCGACATCCGGAAGTGTCTCGACAACGGCGCCTATAATGTGCAGATCGATTTCACCGAAGTGCGGCTGGCCATCAAGCTCGATCCTTCAAAAGGATTGTTGAAGATGTTCATCGATCTGAACAACCAGGTGCTCGACCGGTTCACCGATGCAGAACGCAAACGGATCGGCGTGCACACCTGCCCGGGCGGCGACCACGATTCGACCCATAGCGCAGACGTTCCCTACGAAGAATTGCTTCCTTCCCTGTTCGACCTGCACGCCACCAACTTTTATCTCGAATATGCCGGAGAAAAAAATAAACGCGCCGTGCTGGAGGCTATCAAAAAATCACTCAAGCCCGGTCAACGTGTTTTTCTCGGTGTCACCAACGTGCTCGACCCGCGGGTGGAAACCCCGGAAGAAGTGTGCGACCTGATCCTGGAGGCCGCCAAAGTGATCCCGGCCGATCAACTCGGCACGTGCGACGACTGCGGGTTTTCTCCGTTTGCCGACGACGTATCCACGGCGCGCGAGACGGCCTTTGCAAAGATCAAGGCGCGCATCCAGGGAACGGCGCTGGCAGAAAAGAAACTCGGGAAATAGGACGACACATTAAAATAAAATTTCCATGCCTCATATACCTTTGGATGTGAACCTGCCGGGCATCACTGGCATCCTCAACTACCGGACCGAGACGGCCTTACCCATCCGTCAACTTACCCAGATCTTGTTGCGCGGAGATTCGACGCTCACAGAAGGCGAAAGAGAATTGATTGCCACGGTAGTTTCCTACGGCAATGAATGTCAATTCTGCACCGCGGCCCACACAGCTGCGGCCGACATATTGCTGGGCGAAAAGGAGACGGCCGAAAAAGTAAAAAAAGATCCGTTACATGCGCCGGTCAGCGAAAAGATGAAAGGCCTCCTCGATATTGCCCGGGCCGTACAGGTGAGTGGCAAAAATGTGACGACCACCCTGATCGACAAAGCCAAAGCCGCCGGAGCCACCGACCGCGAGATCCACGACACGGTGTTGATCGCCGCCCTGTTCTCGCTCTACAACCGGTTGGTCGATGGATTTGCCAGCGTCACGCCACCGGAACCTGCCTTTTATGAGCGATTGGCTGTGATCCTAAAAGACAAGGGTTATCTGCCATCGGAAAACAGATATGCCGGACTGAAGGCCTAGCGAAAGATCAATTCGATTTGCACCTACTCCACGAGGGTAGATGTCAAGACCGAATGTAAACCTCAGGATCGTAATGGTTCTGAGGTTTTTTATTGCCATCGGTCATCCACAACACCAGAAACAAGTACAGCGACGGTTTTTCTGTTTTGCGGTAATGGAAAATAAATACAAATTAGCAAACACAACAGATCGTTAGGGCAACAGCAATGACGCGAATGCCCGCTCATCCAGAGGACACAGAGACATGAAAAAAGTATTGATCGGAATAGTCATAGGATTTCTTCTTGCCCTGGGGGTGTATTATTGTATGATGCTTTTTTCATCACAGGAAAGGTTGTCAAATGATTTTGCCCGGGTAACCATTAAGAACGAATCGGGAAAGACCTTAAAGAAAATAATGCTTCAACATGGGGGAGGAACATTAGAGGCGCGTGAAGTGAGCGATCAGGCGGAGTTGCGTTTCATCTTTGAGAACCGTGGTGAGAATTCATACATAATACGGGCAACATTTGACAATGATTCGATATTGACTGCTGATGGAGGTTATTTTGAGCTCGGATACAGAGGCGTTGTGACCATATCCGATTCCGCTATCGCGATAAAGGACAATTATTGGGTAAACAAATGACGGATCGGCTAATGCTTTTGTGAGCGTGTTTGATCACTGTATTCATGGACGGATCAACGGGAAACCTACGATCGCTTCTCTATCAAAATGTCACCTTCTTCGCAGCAGACAGATGCGGGTAGGAGTAAGCCCCCAAAAAGATCTTCCCGCGAAAGTACACAAGTCCGCAGAATTGCATATATTCCTACTGCTACACGCCGTTGTCCTTGCAGATTCCCCGGGTCAGTGTGTTGACCTGCCGTGACGAGATGATTTATAGACCGTGACAGGAACGTCAAAAGGACAAGCATTCTGGTTTCTCTTCTTGCGCTAAACAGACAATTTGTTCAACAGTTCTTAAGAAAAAGTTATGGTAAATGGTGTCGCCAGGATTAAAACATAAAACCGCCCCACAGGCTCTCAGGTTTGCCGGCGTCATTCGAATCCTGGTATTCATGCTGACGGCGACGCTTCCGTTGTGCGCTCAGACTGTTTCGTTTGAGTCGGTCAACATGCCACCAGGGATGGAAATGGGACAGATCGGCGATCTCCAGCAAGACCCGCGGGGCTATCTGTGGGCCACCACCGCGAAGGGATTGCTGCGCTATGACGGCTATGACTGGAAGGTCTACCGCCATGATTCCACGGACACCAATACGCCTGCCACCGATCGTCTGGTAGCCTTGTGTGCAACCCATGACGGTATGATTTGGGTAAGCACCTTGGGAATGGGTCTGGATTGTCTGGACCCCGAGACCGGGAAGGTGACCCACACCTTTTTAGCCAATCGCAAAAGCTTTAATTGGCAAGAGAATTTTATCAACGTATTGCAAGAGGACCACTTGGGAAATCTTTGGATCGGCACAAACGTGGGACTCTATCGCCGCGATGCACACACCGGCAAGTTCACCCACTATGAACCAAACGCCGCGGATCC
>CBIHQM010000083.1:0-17738 GCA_966211885.1 uncultured Chryseolinea sp. | reverse complement strand
GCCCGACAGGCCATAGGACATTTCGAAACTGGTGACCTTGTCGCGCGCCACGTTGCCAATTTCCCACACGATGTGGTTCCATTCGTGGTTGCGCAGGATGAGCGAGGTTTCACCTTCCTGACCAAAGAGCGCCGGCAATTTCTCGACACCGTCGTTATACAGGCGGAAGTCAAGGGCGGTGGTGTAGAAGCCGGGCAGATTGGGATAGATCCAGATGGAGATGCGGTTGAACGACGACCAGTCTTCGTCGGGGAAGTGACGTCTCACCCCAGACCTGCCCCATCCGCGGCCGCTGGTGGGGGCGGGCCCTTCCAGGCGCGTGGGGGTGGTCATGAGCAGCGATTGGTCCCCGTGGTGGGTGCGTTCTTTAGTGAGCTGGATCGTTGCCGCCGACGCGCTGGCGTCCACGATCTTGATCACTTTGCGGGCATCCACCACTTCGCCACCGGCGGTGGTGAAAGAGTGCCAGTGTTGGAGGTCCTCCATGTCGTCCAGCACACGGCTGTTGAGAACGGCTTTGTTCAACCAGCGATAGGAGGCCGAGTCTTTGAAGTTGGCTACCATTGGTTCGCGGATAAATTTGAAGGCCAGCAAGGCCACGGCAGTGATTAGCAGGGAGATCTTTAATTTCATTGATGACGGAGATGATGATGAAAATATTAAGGAAGGTAGAAAGAGCGGACTTCATGAATCCATAGCGGATGTGAAAAAAATTTAAGCGGTATCGGTGACGGGTGAATTGCCGATTTCTTTGTGTGTGCTTTTCGTGTGTGCGTATGGATGTTTGAACCCGACAGAAGGCCGGGCAAACGGAATGCACGAAATTTTCTTTGCGTCTCTGCACCGCTGCGGTTAACTTTCCTGCCATGAATGAACTTGAGCGCTATATCTCCACCTACTTTGGATTGACGGGGTCGGATATGCAGGAGATTGCTTCGTACTTTTCACAGACGAAGCTGAAGAAGGGAGTTTTTTTTCTAAAGCCGGGAGAAGTGTGTCGTACACTCAGTTTTCAACGGTCCGGACTGGTGCGGTTTTATATCGACGATGGCGACCAGGAAGTGACGCAATGGATCTCCGGGAAGGACGGCTTTGTTACGGAGCTTTCCGGGCTGATCTTCAACCAGCCTTCGCGGTGCAACATTCAGGCGTTGACCGACAGCGATTTCTATACGATCCAGCAACAGGACTATGTGCGGCTTGGCGAGCGTCTTCCCCAATGGCATCATCTCGAAAAACTATTTATTGCCCGTTGCTTTTTGTTTATGGAGCAGCGCATTTTTTCGCTTCTCTCCATGAAGGCGGAGGAGCGTTATCATTGGCTGTTCAACCTAAACCCGGAGCTCTTCAACCAGGTGCCGCTGCAATACCTGGCCTCGATGATGGGCATGACGCCCGAAACCTTGAGCCGCATCCGAAAGAAGCAGACATCACTTTCTTGATTTAAAAAACTTTTGCGTCTTCTTGATTTTTGTCAAGCTGGATTTCCATTGGCGATCAGCATCTTTGTTGCGCGATGCAAAAGTCATCGTACCACTTTTAAAAACCTTGCACCATGTTCATCGGACACTTCGGATTAGGCCTTGCCGCCAAAAAAATCACTCCCAACGTTTCGTTGGGAACTTCCCTCATGGCCGTACAATTTCTCGATCTGGTGTGGCCCACCCTCTTGTTGCTGAACGTGGAACACGTGGTTATTCACCCGGAGCTGGGCAGCACCCGCACGTTGGAGTTTAGCGACTACCCGATCACGCACAGCCTGCTGATGGCCATCGGGTGGTCTATACTTTTTGGTGGCGTGTACTGGCTGATCAAAAAAGACCGCCGCAATGCGTTCATCCTGGGGGTGGGGGTTTTGAGTCACTGGTTGCTGGATTTGGTTGTTCATTTCCATGACCTTCCGTTGTTTCCCTGGGCATCGGCCAAGGTAGGGTTTGGATTGTGGGGGTCGGTGGAGATCACCAACGTTGTGGAGGGTCTGCTTTTTGGGGCTGGTATTTATCTTTATCTACGTTCTACCATCGCTAAAAATAAAACGGCGCGGATCGTTTTTTGGATACTCATTGTTTTGCTGCTGTCGGTGCAGGTGTCTGGCCTTGTCGGCCCTCCCCCGGCCAACGTGACCGCGCTTGCCTGGTCTGCACAATTTCAGTGGCTTTTTGTAGCGCTTGGATATTGGGCGGATCGCAATACAGTACCCAATCAAAACCACTAATCGATCATGGAAAAAGACCTCGTCATTCAAACCATCACCACCATCTTCCACGGCGCCGACCAACACGATTGGGCCGCCGTGCAAAACGCCCTGGCCGACCAGGTTTGGCTGGACTATACTTCCCTCGCCGGCGGACAACCAGCGTTGTTGACCGGCCAACAAATTGCCAACGCCTGGGCTGCATTCCTCCCCGGGTTTGACAAAACCCATCACCAGCTTTCCCAATTCGAAGTTGACCTGGGAGGGTCAGTGGCAAAGGTCCGGTTTTCCGGAAAGGCCGATCATTTCATCGGGGCCGCCACCTGGACGGTGGAAGGTAATTATGATGCCGAGGTAGTTCAACAAAACGAGCGGTGGCGCGTGACCAAACTGGTCTTGCACCTGGTGAATCAAAGCGGGGATCTAAGTCTCCCTGCAAAAGCGGGAGAAGTCATGAAAAACAAAACACACGCACACTAACCCTGCCGCCTCGAATACTGCTTCTTTCCATAGGAGATCAAGGCGCTCTTTGTTAACTTCATGGGTATCGTTATTATAAAAGATAAGACCCATGAAAAAACTACCGGCACTCCTCCTTTCCGTTTGTGTATCGACATTCGTTTACGCACAGGACCATTCCTCAAAAGAAAGTGGCGTGGCTTCTGAAAAGCCGCTTGCGTTTGAGCTTCCAAAACCGATGGAGCCGCTCTACATTGTCAACGACTCGGCTGTCATCACCCCCGAGCAGTTTAAGGCTATCAACCCTGCGCAGATCCAATCCGTCGCGGTCTGGCGCTATGCCAATGATGTCGTTGGGCACCATGACGGAACACAGGCCGGAGTCGTTCTGATTTATCTGAAAGGCTATAGGTCATCTGCCGCTAAAGCCAGTAGCCTGGCTTCTAACAAGCCGTTGCCGTTTGAGCTTCCAAAAAAGACGGAGCCTCTCTATATCGTCGTAGAGCCTCGCAATATCCATGGCTCGGAGGTCATCACCGCCGATCTATTGAAGGCCATCAACCCCAGCCATATCCAATCTGTTGAAGTTCGACACTTTGAAAACAATATCGTTGGGTCACAAAATGACGTAGCACACCGCGGCGTTGTTCTTATCTACCTGACGGATCGCATGTCATTTGCTGAAGAATTTTCGATCCACAAAAAAAATTCTGTAAAAAACTAAAAGACGTTCACCCCGCTTGGGTTAAAGGCGATTCTGGCATCCATAAGTTTTATATAATTTAAATGCAGAATCACATTCCCTATGCCCAAACTTATTTCTGCCGGCCGCCTGATGTTTGCCATTGGTATGCTCGGCCTTGCGTTCATTTGCATTCTTGCCCAAGATTTTATCTTCGGTCGTCCGCCGGCCTTGCCTGCCGAAATCATCGGCATGGCGCCATTCTTGGGTTATGTTGGGGCGGGCATTGTTGCCGTTTCAGCGCTCGCTATCCTTGTGAATCACAAATACGCTGCGTATGGCGCGCTCGTGATCGGGCTGTTGATCCTGATCTCCGCCCTGCTCCGCCAAGTGCCCAGCTTTGCGAGTCAATGGCTTAGCGCATTGAAGTCGCTTTTAATGATAGGGGGCACGATCGTCATCGCCGCCACGTACACCGGTGAACAGCGTGCACTCAAAACATTGAGTGCAAAAAACTGGGACGTGCTGATTTATATCGGCTGTGTTTTCCTGGCTTCATTCTTTATTGCCGGTGGCTATTCGCATTTTTTGTATGCCGAATTCGTGATAGGCTTCATTCCGGCCTACATTCCCTTTCACGCATTCTTCACCTACTTCTGCGCCATCTGTCTTTTTGCCGGTGGGATTGGGATACTCATTCCGGGTACGCGGAGATTGGCTGCGCTGCTATCGGGCATCATGGTCTTTGGGTGGTTCCTGCTGTTGCACGTTCCCCGATTCTTCGCCAACATGAACGACCCCAGCGATCGCATGGGATTGTGTGAGTCGTTTGCTTTTGCCGGGTTCTTTTTTGCACTCGCCGGAATAACGGAGAAAAAGAAATAAGCCAACCCTCGCCTTAGCACTGTCCTTCGTAAAACCCAAGCTAAAACGACAGTGCAAGGCTGGGTTGCTCACCGGTAATAGACCACGTTACAATCGGGGTGAGCTTGTTTGAAATTCTCTATCGCGCGACTGGACACTTTTGTGTTGTAGCACTTCAGCGTTTTTAAAGGAAGATTATCCACCGGATCGAGTTTGCCCACATTCGTGTTGCTGCAATCCAACTCGGTCAGGTTCAATAAATTCTTTAGCGGGTCAAGGCGTTTGACCTGTGTGCCGGCAGCATTGAATGTTTTCAGGTTTGCCAACATCTCCAAAGGTTTGATGTCCGCGATGGGCGTGTTTGAGATGTCGAGGTCTTCCAGGCTTGTCAACTGGCTCAGCGTCTCGATCTGTTGCAGGGGACCGTTCGTGATGCGCAGCGACGTCAGCATTTTAAAGTTTGCCAAGGGCGTCACGTCGCTGATGCCGGTGCCGGAGAAATGCAATTCTTTCGGGCGCACAAATTCACTCAGGGCCGTCAGGTCACTGACAGGAGCATCCTTGATGTGCATTTTTTCGCGTTCCACCAACACGTGAAGGTTTTCGCGCGTCGTGGTGGTGTCGGTTCCCATCAAGCCCCGGAACACCGTTTTCCATTCGGGCGTTAACCCTCTCCACCAGCGGTTCAGGTGGATGGTCTTGTACACCATGAGACAGCGCGGATTCTTTTCAAAAAATTCCTGCGCAATGATGTCGTGCACCATCGTGTTGTCGGTGTATAATTTTTCCAGGTTGGTCAAACCAAAAAGCGGATCGATCTTTTCGATCTTGCTTTTATCGGCCATCAATACTTTCAGCTTCGAGAAGTTGCCGATGGGCGAAAGATCCGTCACTTCGGTTTCGCTGATGTCGAGGTAGCGGACCTCTTTGTGGTCCTGCAACGGAGTAAGGTCTCTTATACTCGTGTGGGCTGCGATGACAACCTTCAACCTTCTCATTTTACGTAGGGGTTCGAGGTCGCGTATTTCCAGGTTGCCACGGAAATTTATAGAGTCGACAACGTCCAACTTGGCAAGTTCTTCCTTGGCCGGGGTTGCGCCGAACTTCATCGTTTTGCTCACCACTTCTTTCCACGCGTCGGGCAGTGCGTCCCACCAGGCCTTGAGGTCGTGCGAGTCGAATATGACCAGCACGCGCGGGTGCGCGGCAATAAACGCATCGGCTGTTTCTCGGCGAACGGCGGCATGGTCGGCGTAGATCTTTTGGAGGTGCGTCAGTTTCTGCAGCGGCTGAAGATCGGTCACCTGCGTGGCATTCAGCGAAAGCACCACCAGGCCTTCGAGTCCGCTGAGCGGCGCGATATTTTGTAGCGCCGTGCTGTCGACATCCAAATTCACCAGCGTCTTCATGTCTTTTAGTGGAGACAGGTCTTTTACGGCCGTGCGCGAAAGATCAAGCGTGGTGAGCTTGGTCAGCGGCTGCAGGGCCGTGAGGTCGGCGATCTTTGTAGTCTCAACATTCAGGGTGATCAATTCCGTGTTGTTTTGCAGGAAGGTAAAATTGGTCACCGGCGTATAGCTCAAATCCAAAACCTGCAACATCGGCATTCTTTCCAAAACACTGATGTCGTCAATGAATGTGTGACTGGCATTCAGTTTCACCAAACGATTGGAATACTTCAAAGGTGTCAGGTCGTGAACGGCTGTGAAGGAAGCGTCCAACTCCTGCAAGTCGGTGAGGGAGCGAATGGGGTTCAGATCGTTGATCGCCGTATGCGACAGGTTCAATTTCTTGAGGTTCGTAAACTCGGTGAGCGGCTCCAGGTTTTGGATGTAGGTGTTGTTGCTCAAGTCGAGGCGCTCGATGGCCATGATCTTTTTGATGACCGGATACGTGGCGCTGTCGGACACATTGCCCGCGCGCAAAAGAATTTCCTGCCACTCATACGACAAGTCGGTCCACCATTGTTCGATGGCCCCTTTCTCATCGATCTGGTTGGTGTAGATGCTCACGATGCGGAGGTCGCGGTCTTGCGGATCATAGTTGATCTCCAGGAACCGGGGCACCGTATTATTCACCGGCAGGCCTTCCGAGTTGGTCCCCTTCAGGTTGCGCCGGAGCGAGACCTTATAAAAAGTTTTTCCATCGGCCATCGTTCCACTTTTGATGCCTTCGATGACAAACTCAAAATGGACGTCGGTGAAGAAAAAGTCCACGTCTTTCAGGTAGGCCACCACATCTTTGTTGGTGATGGTTTTGCGCTCGGTGTCCAGGTCGTCTTCCACCTGCACTTTGCCGTCGCGGAAAACTTTCGCGTAGCTTTCGCGCACGAGCACCTCCTTGTCGCGGGCGGAGGTACTGCTGCTGCCCAGGGTGTTCAGCATGTATTCGAGGAACGCCACCATGTCGCGCACTTTCTTTTCGTCATCGGCCGCACTCGTGGGGGCCGCGGCGGTTTCCACAGGCTGGGCTGGGGTGGCCGTTTTTTGCGCTACAGGCTTCGGGGTTTGTTTTTGGGGAGCCTGTTTCTTAGGGGCTTGCTTTTGAGTAGTCGTTTTTTTTGCCGGCTTTTTTGTTTTTGATTGCTGCGCAAACGCTCCTACCGCCAGCAGGCAAAGCAAAAAAAGAATGGGCCAGCGCGATCTACTTCGTTTCATAGTACAGGTACTTTCGTAAGGCGTCCATATCGGCGAGGGTGTTCAACTTGGTCAGGCCGGAGATGAGCCAACCCGTGTTGTAGCCGGGACGGTTAAATTGGGCCAGCTCGAAATACCAGCCGTCGATCTGGAAGAAATGAAACTTCACTTCGTTCACCGTTTTGAATTTCAAGGTGCCTTTTTTGATCTCATACAAAAAAAGCGTGAGGTGGTCGGGTTTGAAACTTTTCGCCGCAAATTGACTGACGCTGTCGCTATTGATGAACGCCTTGCGCAGGTTCATAAAATCCAGCTCATGACTCAGTGGGTGCAGGAACTTGCCCACTTTCATGGTGTCGCGTGCAAAGTAGGGCGCAAACATATCGGCGTAAACCCGTTGGATCACCCATTTATAGCCCAGGTGGTCTTTTTCCAACGCCATGAATAATGTGATGGGTTGGTCCTTGCCATTCTGGGTGAAGGTGGTATGCACTTCCGAAAACCAGTTGCCGCCGTGGAAATCCAGCAGCAGCGATTTATCCAATACATTTTTCGCAAAGTCGGTTTTGACCGCATCCGTCATGCCCTTGTTGCTGGCGTCGAAGAGGATGCCGAGGTATTTTTTCCGGAGCTTGGTGCTTCTGTATTGTTTGTCGCCCTCGTAGTAGCGGTTTCCCTTCTCGTCCTCCTCGCCATTGAAGCGGCGGAAGAATTGGTTCACCTGTTTAGAAGAGGCGTAGAGCTTGCTCTCATCCTCCAGGTCCACCATTTGGGCATGGAGCGACCGGGAGGATGCGAGGAGCAGTATGAAAAATAAAAGACGGGTTAGCTTCATGCACTCGTTTCAGTCACGCGAATATCGCCCAGCATCACATCCCAGAACTCGACGATGCGGCCTGCGATCTGTGTCTTTTTCCGTTCCACATAGATGGTGATATCCTTCTTGGTCGTGTCCTTGTACTTCAAGCCGTCGTCGGACGTGCCTTCGAAGCGTTGATACACGGTCACCACGCCCACGTAACGGCCGTCGGGCTGGCGTTCGAGGTCGCTGATGTAGTGAATGTCATACCACTGGATGGTCACCCGGTCGTAGTTGAGGGCCATGAGGCGTTCAAAATATTTACGCACTTTGTAATAGTTCACCTCTTTGCGGTTGAGGGCCGACACGCCCATTTCGCTGCCGGGAGCAAAAAGTTCTTCGGCGCGGTCCATCACCCGGTTCGCTTCCGAGAAGGCCGTTTTTTTGTTGCCGATGATGCTGATGTATTTGCTGAGGTCGCGCACTTTTTCCAGGGCCAGCGAGTCGATAGCTTGTTTTCTTTCTTTGCTGATCTCGGCGGTCTGGGCCCATAGCGGGGCCGTGAGGGAAAGACAAAGGAGCAGGAGTGTGCAATATGTATAGCGGTAAGTAGCCATGATTGTTGTATTTAAGGGTTGATCAATTTTTTCTTAACTCCACTTCGGTGATCTTACCGGAGCCGTCGAATTGCAGGTTGCTGACTTTGTCTGCTTTCTTTTTCTGGTCTTTCAGATAGTTAAGATATTTCTGAATGGTGGTGGGACGATCGTAGTCCTTTTGCCCGTTCTCTTCGCTGATCACAATGAGGAGTGGGGTGTCGGGCGAGGAGAACAAGCTCAGCGCTTCGTTGATGCTGGCGTTGGCCGAGGTGGGGCTGCCGGCGTTGGAGATGGCATCAAAATATTTTGACAACCGGGCGGCAGGTGCACTGGCGGCGGCGTTGGCCTGGCGTTCGCGCTCACGGGCTTCGGCATCGAGCTTGGCCTGGGCTTCGGCCTCTTTCCGTCGTTGTTCTTCTTCCTGCTGTTTGCGCAGGGCGGCTTCCTGTTGTTCCATTTTAGCCTTTTCAGCGGCAGCCTGCGCTTCCATAGCCTTCTTTTTACTTTTACAACTCATGGCGCAGCTCATGACCACCATTAGGATCATGATCAGTCGTGACGAATTTCGAATAGCGTTCATTTGTTTGGTTTTAGTTTTTTTAAACGATTCCAGCTTCCAATATTATATCCACAGGCTCGGTTTTGGGGATAGGATTACACAAAGTGTTGAAAAATTACCACATTTTCACCTTAATTGAGTAAAACCGGACCCCTGGAGGGCATCGACACTCCAATTCCATGGCCCGCCTGAAAGCGTTCGGCAAGAGCACAGAAATTATCATGCCACTTCGGCCTGGTTTAGGATGGGCGGTTCGGCCCTGCCGCCCTCACCAATCCCATTCCTGTTTGGGCCTGACGGTGCCATTCAATCTATCGATCTCCTCGCCGGTATGGGTGTAGTGTTTCCGCGTAGCGATACCAGCGTCTTTTCTTCCGATCAATGGGGTCATGTCGCCGTCCACAATATCCGTCCTTCCCAGGATATGCACGATGTCCAGCTTGGTCAGATCCTTCAATGGCTTTAAGGAATTTATTTTCCGGCAGCCATACGTGCCGAGCTGTTCTAAATTTTTCAATTCCTGAACCGGCGACAAGTCGTCTATGTGCGGGCAGCAATCAAGATCAAGCCTGCGCAAGTTCGATAAGCCCTCCAGGCCGCGCAGCGAATTTAGTTTACGCAAATACCCAAGCTCCAATCGCTCCAAAGCGTCGAGCGATCCCACCCCCTGAAGCGATGTGATACCGGAGTGAATAACCGAAAGCTCCCGAAGCGATCGCAATCCCCCAATGCCCTGCAGGTCGCTCACCTTGTATCTCCATAAATGCAAGATCTCAATTGACTTCAGCCGGTCGATATTTTTGACCTTCTTGTTCCATTCAATCTTAAATTCCTGCAGCAATGGAAAATTGTCGAAATCAATACTCTGTTCAGGTGGATTTTGAAGGGAAAGGCGCTTGAGGTTTACAAATTTACCCAGGGCCGTGATGTCCAAATTTCCGGATATCGAAATCCCCTCTATGAAATCGTAATGAGACTTTAAAAAAGTTATGTCGCGGCGGGTCGGGCGCATGGTATTAAAATTCAACTCGACATTTCTTATGTCCAGGCCCCACATCTCCTTCAAGCTGTATTCATTTGGGTTTACCAGATACTCATGACCATTCCACGTTCTAAAAGTGAATCCATGTTTATCGTAAGTATCCCCGTTCATACGTTCCCAAAATAGACGATGCACGCCATCGTGATTTGCAATTTTCTAAATGCCAAGGGTCGATTTTCCCCGCTGCAACATTACCAATTAACATCACAATAACAAACTTCCATAAACCGTAACCGACTGGTAATACGGACTTGACGCCCATTGAAAACCCGCGGGATAATTTTGGTACATAGTCTAATCTAACCCCCTTATTTTCACATGACCAAACTCATTACCAAAATCCTCTGCATGCTGGTAGTAGCATCCTTCACCCTGACGGCCTGCAAGGGTCCCGAAGGAGACATGGGCCCCGCCGGTACGAACGGCGCCAAAGGCGACAAGGGTGACAAAGGCGACACCGGTGACGACGGTGAAAACGCCAACGAGGTTGTCCTGGCAAACCACTCGACCACCACAACCTTCCTGAAAAAATTCCCCGGCTATGAAAGCGTTGAGGCGTTCTCGCTGATTGGCAGTGCCGACTATTTGCCCGAATCGCCCGCCTATGTATTTGGTGGCGCCGCCGACGGAACCGGCGTGTTGAAAACCGCTGATGGCTTTGTGATGGTTGTTAACAACGAAGACAATATTGCCGTATCGCGGATCACGCTTGACAAGACCTTCCGTCCGGTGAAAGGCGAATACATTCTCAACTCCGACGGCGGTATGGCACGTCTTTGCTCAGCCACGCTGGCCACTCCCGAAGAACACGGCTTTGGCCCGCTCTTCCTCACGTGCAGTGAAAATGCCAGCGCGCAGATCCACGGACTGGATCCCCTGGTGGTAGTGACCGACCAGGTGAAGACCACGCCCAAATTCCTTCCCGCCCTCGGACGCTGGTACGCAGAAAACGCCGTACCCCTCCCCAAGACGGCCTACACCGGCAAAACGGTGATCATCATTGGCGACGACGACTCGGGCACTTATGGCGGACAAGTAGCAATGTATGTGTCATCGACGGTAGGCGACCTGGAAAATGGCAGCGTCTACGTGATGCGCACGGTCGATCAGAATCCCCGCGAAATGGACCTGGTGGTAGACACCGAAGTGAATGTTGAATTTGTGAAGATCGACAACCAAAAAGACCTCACCGGCGAAGCCACCAACCAGGCAGCTACTGCCTTGAAAGCATTGGCTTTTGGTCGCGTGGAAGACATTGACTATCGCAAAGATGGCGTGGGCCGCGAAGTTTATTTCAATGTAACGGGCCAGCCCGGCAACGCCGACCGCACAAAATACGGCCGCACCTACAAACTTGTCCTGGATGCCACCGATCCGCTGAAAGGCAAACTCAAGTTGGTACTCGACGGCGACAACCGCGACGGCAAAGCAGGTACGTATGAAAGCCCTGACAACATCATGGTCACCGAGAACTACGCTTATATCACTGAAGACCCCAACGGTTATGCTGACTTCGATCACGATGCTTACTTGTACCAGTACAACCTCACCACCGGCTCGCTGAGAAAGGTATTCGAACTCGACCACTTCCGTGGCAATGCAGAGGCCGAAGCCATCTACGGTGTGGCCGCCATCGGTGGCTGGGAATACGGTGCCATGGTCGACATCTCCGACATCGTGGGCATCCCCAACACGTTCACGCTGAACATCCAGGTGCACAGCTGGAAGTCGTCGCAGTTTAAAAATGCTGACGGCGGAACACTGGCCACAAACTTCGAGGAAGGCAGCCAGATCGTTGTCATTCACGGCTTGCCGCGCTAGTTCCCTCTCACATCATTCAAGATTCTTTCAACTGCCCGGGCGTGTTCCGGGCAGTTTTTATTTTTCTTTATGCTATGAAGATGCAAACCAGATCAATTTTCACGGCGTTGTCCATTGTTTTGTTGCTGGCTGCGTGTACAAACCAGTCGAAAGAGACAACCTCCGGCCCATTGGCAGATGTCAACGCCTATTGGCTCGGGCAAACCGACTCTATACAAAGCTCGCTGGACAGTCTGTCGCAAAAGGCGGGACGCCACGAGGAGGCTGCCGTACTGCAGGATTATTTTGCGCGCGCGCGACGCTATTTCAAGCACGTTGAGTCGATGACACAGTTTTATTTTCCGGAAGAGTATGCGCGCATTAACGGCCCGGCATTGCTCCGCATGGAAGAATACGACGACAAGATCATTGTCCCCACGGGTTTCCAGGTGCTGGAGGAAAAAGTGTTTAGTGACTCCTTGGATTATGCCACGGTGCAACACGAAACGAAAGTACTTCAGGTCATCATCCGGAATCTGCAAAATACCATCCACTCCAACACGCTCACGGATGCGAACGTGTTTGAAGGCGCGCGTCTCGAGTTGCTCACCGTCATGGCCATGGGCATATCGGGGTTTGATTCACCCATCGCCTTTCAGTCAATCGCCGAAGCAAAGGCTTCCCTTGAGGGTGTCGCCGCGCTAACTGATTTCTATGGCAGCCGGTTGGCGGACGATAATATAAAGACCGCCTGGCACAACCAACTCCAATCCGCGTATGTCTATTTGGACAAGCCCGTTGACTTCAATGCTTTCGACCGCGCAACATTCATGGCAGATCATCTCAATCCGTTATCAAAATTGTTGTATCAGTATCAACAAGCTGCACATGTCCCCAACAATACTTTCCTGACGGCGGTGAACCTGGAGAAGTCTACTTTCTTCGAGCCCGGTGTATTCAATGTCGATCACTTTGCGCCTACGTTCAACCGTGGATTGAAACCGGCGGTAGCCGAACTGGGAAAGGTACTTTTCTTCGACCCTGTTTTGTCGGGTAACAATCACCGGGCCTGCGCTTCGTGTCATGTGCCTTCCAAGGCATTTACCGACGGCAAGGTGAAGAGTGTTGCGTTCGACTTTCAGGGCGCTGTTGCGCGAAATGCGCCCACGTTGATCAACGCCGGCTTCCAGCAATCCCAGTTTTGGGATCAACGCGTAAGTTTCATCGAAGACCAGGTGAACAACGTGATCGCGAACCCGATCGAAATGCATGGCCACATGGAAGCCTCGGCATTGAAGCTCATGAAGAGCGCTGCGTATCGCGCGATGTTCAAAAATGCCTTTGGGCAAGACACCATTACCAAACGGAACATGCAGACGGCGCTGGCCAGTTACATCCGTTCGCTCACCGGTTTGAATTCACGGTTTGACGTCTACATGCGGGGCAACAAATCGAGCCTCACGCAAAATGAAGTGACCGGTTTCAATTTGTTTATGGGTAAGGCCAAGTGTGGCACCTGCCATTTTGCACCGCTGTTCAACGGTACAGTCCCTCCCCTGTTTCGTGAAACCGAGTCGGAAGTGCTGGGAGTACCCGCGCACCCTGACACTGTTCATGCAAAAGTCGACAGCGACAAAGGGAAACTCATTGCCTACAACAGAACCCTGCACACGTACGCATTCAAAACATCCACCGTACGCAATGCAGCGCTCACGGCGCCCTACATGCACAACGGCGTGTTCAAAACACTGGATGAGGTGATCGACTTTTACAATCGCGGTGGGGGTGCAGGCATCGGGATTGATCTTCCCAACCAAACGTTGCCTCCCGATAAACTTCTGTTGAGTAAAAAAGAACAGGCGCAGATCATCGCCTTCCTGGAAAGCCTGAACGACAACTCGGCGCTCGCCAACGTTCCGACGTCCTTGCCTGCCTTCAACGATGCCCGACTCGACAAGCGGAAAATAGGAGGCGAATATTAATTGGCCAAAGCGGTGAAGGAAATCCTTCACCGCTTCTTTATAAAGTCTCGAGTACGGTCTCTTTGAGTTTTTGCTTCAGCGCCTTTATCTCCTGTTGCAAGTGCAGACGTTGCCGTTCCATTTCCTCCTGGGTAGCCTGCAACTCCTCCGAATTTTGACGCATCTCTTCTTCCTGCTGGGCAAGCGAATGTGCGCGTTGCTGTGATTCTTCAAGGAGTCGCTTGGTTTCGGTTGATGATTGTTTGTTGTATAGAATGGAGGCGATGCTTTCGGCTACGCGTTCGATGAATTCGATGTGATGATCTTCCAACATCCCAAACGATGCCAGTTCCACCACGCCCATCACTTTCTCACGTGTTTTCAACGGAACAACAACCACATTGCGAGGTGTGGCTTCACCCAAACCGGAGGTGATCTTTACAAAATCTTTTGGAATATCTTTCAAGTAAATGGTCTGGCCCTCCAACACACATTGGCCCAGCAGGCCCGCATCACCGTCGATGCGTTCTTCGACAAATTTCTTTTTGCCATAGGCATAGGTGGCGATGCGCTCGAGGTATAGTGAGCCATCGACACCGTTCACCACGTATAGCGCGCCTTGATTGGCTTTCAGGTAAGTAATGAGAATATGAATGATCCGCTCGCCCATAACCTTGATGTCTTCTGTATCGTTCTTGAGGATCTCGTTGAATTGGGCTGCTCCTTCATTGATCCAGTTGGCCCGCTTCTGAATGCTTTCGGCGGTCTGCAGTTTATCGTGGGCGCTGATCAGGGACTTGGCGAGGACGTCGTCGTTGTATTGTTCGTCGTATTTCAGGTTTCCGTTGCCCGCGCCAAGGTGCTCGGCAAATTGCGTGGCGGCCCGGAGGCGGTCGATAAATTGGTTGAACGCGATTTTGGTTTGACCGATCTCTTCCGAGGTCTTCACCATTAATTTGTCGGGGAAAATGCCGCCGGCTAATTTTTGCACACCGTCACGGATCTCTTTGATGGCCTTCGTGAGCAAGCCGGCGTAGACGATGGCCATCACAAATCCGGCAATGGTCTGAATGATGAAGACCGTCCACAGCAGCCATTGCGTGCGGCTGATCTGGGTTTCATTCTGCTCTTTCATGGACGCGTGGATCGTTTCGATCTGCGGACGCATTTTTATAAAGAGATTTTTTATCCGGCCGCGAATGCCTTCGCTTTCGGTCAATCCAATCTGTTTTTCAATTTCCACCACGCGATTGAATTCGTTCCGGTAATTATCCAGGAAGGTGATCAGCTCTTTATTTGCCGTGGCCTCCAATTGACTTTTGAACGTTTCGAAGCGGGCATTGAACTCCTGTTGATACTTTAAATCCTTTCGCAAGAAGAAATCCTTCTCATGCCGGCGCAGCATCAGCATCGACACTTTATCGAATTCAAAACCCGAATTCTCTACGGCGTGAATGGCCGTGCGCAAAGAACCTTCCAGCCCGTAGTCTTTGAAGCCGCGTTGTTTCAGGAGGTCTACCAGTTTTTCGAAATTGGTCTGCAGACTGTCGAGGGTCAGGTCGAGGGATATGGTTTGCTGAGCGCCCTCGTCTTTGTCAGACTGAACATCCCGAAGCGTTCCGAGAAGATCTTTTGCGGCTATCCGGTTCTCTTCAAAAGTGGTGATGGCCACGGATTCCTGTTTTTCGAGAAACGATGGCGATTTGAAGCCTTCGTAGACAAACTCCTTCGTGGCCAGATCCATCGTCTGCAAGCGCAGCTTCAGCATGTCTACTTCTTCGTTGACACTTTTAAAATAGATAATGTTCTCAATGGCGCCCCCGGAGAGGACGATCAAAACCACAGAAAGTAACAAGATCGATCCAAAGGCGGCCAGCAGCTTGATGCGGATGCGAAGCCCGTAGAGAAAAGCTCTCATATAAAAAATAGAGATAGGATGGTTAAAAATTCAATTTAGGGATTAGGGTTGGGATGGGTGGTGCGGGGGGTGTTAACGTTATATTAAGAGTCGGGAGCCAGGAGCCAGTAGTCAGTAGCTGTGCGGGTGTGGGGATTGGGTTTGGGTGGGTAATAAAAAAAGGGTCGCCTGGTGGGGCAACCCTTTTCTTTTCTTCCGATACTATTGTCAGTTGCTTGTGGCTCCGATGTAGTTTGCGGGGGTGGGGACGTTGTAGGTGGTTCCGCCTACCGAGTGGGTGGTGAACTTTGTGGCGAATCCGGTTTTGCCTTTGGTGAGGGCGGGGGAGTCGGCTTTTAGTTTGAGGTCCATGGTCGGGGGGAAGTCGAGGTTGTCTGCGTTCTTGGCGGCTTCGTGGTCGAAGGGCGTTACGTTGAAGTTGGTGAACTTGGGGTCGTTTTCGCCCGCGGCACCGGACACGTCGCTGGTGGTTTCGAAATCACCTTTGGTGACGGAGCCGGTGGTGGGATAGAATTCGGCGGCAATGACATCGTCTACGCCATAGTACAAGTTGTATCCCAGCGAGCAGTTGGCAACGTCCGGGTTATCGGGCGATTTGGGGAAGCGGGTGCCGTAGCGGCAGTTGATGGCCATGTTGTTGTAGGCTTTGCCGCGACCGCCTTTTTCAAGATTGAACGAGCCTCCACGGCCAGCTTTTGTCTGGCGCCAGCCGCCGTTGATGGCGGTGTTGTTATAAACATTCACATCCATTTGCGGGGAACGGTCGTCGGAGTTGGACCATTTCACGCCATTGGTGGCGGGTTGGAAAAAGACGTTGAACGCCACGTCGCCCACTGAACCGCTCTTGATGTTGAGGGCTTCGCCGCCGGTCTTGCCATTGAGGTAGTAGGTGTTATAGGCCACAAGGAGTTGGCCTTGGTTGATGCGCATACCGTCGTCTTTTGAATACGCAATGGTGGAATGCATCATCACGAACTTGCCATCGGGGTTGTTGAAGTATAAACCGAAACGGGGATCGCCTTCTTTCAATTCACCCGAGTTTACGATCGGGCTACCGGCTACGGCAGGTGCGCCGACGTATTCGATCCGCGTATACAAGACGACCATTTCATCGGAAGAAGAGGTTCCGAGGATCCCTCCCCACAGACCCGCAAAAATATTTGCCTTCGTGCGGCTTGCTTCTGCCACGGAAAAGAGCACGGGTTTTTCGGCGGTGCCATAGCTATAGAAGTTTCCATCGACGGTGATCTCCGGGCTATTGCCCTGCGTGCCGTCACCTTCCACGATCACGGTCACACCTTCTTTTACGGTCAGCGATTTGCCTTCGGCGATGTGCAGGTTGCCGCGCACGATGTAAGTACGCGACGGTCCCCACGTTCCTTCCACGTCGCCGGCAGTAAGTTCTACCGGGGGCTGCTGTGTGATTTGAACCGCCACTTCTTTCGTTACTTGCTGACTTGCCTGATCGCTCACGGTGATGGTGATTTTTGCATTGCCGGGATCGTAGAGCGCGGTGTAGTTGATCTTGGCTGTGCCGGTGGTCTGATCGGTACCGCTGATCTCGGTCACGGTAACCGTTCCCACATCAACGGTGGCGGCAACGATCTTCAACTTGCCGGCAGCAGAGATGGTCACGGTAAATGATTTTGTTTCACCAAACATGACAGGAAGTGTGGTCACATCCGACGATACCGTGGGTGCGCTGGGTGCCGGTTCATCGTCGTTGCTACAGCTGGCCGCCAGCAGGCCGGCGATCAGCAGGGTGAGTAAAAGGATTCTGTTGAATACTGTTTTCATAAGGATACGGTTTGCGTTTTAATTTTATTAGTCGTTTTTATTCCATTGGACGCGGACGCCAAGGCGGAAGGATTGATAGTATTGATCTCTTCGCACCAGCGTTTTGTGTTGGGGGTCATCCTGGTAAGGATACTGCACGGTCTTTCCCTCCTCCTGGTACACCGGCTTTTTGATATACACTTCGTAGGCAGAGTTGAGCAGGTTGGTGGCTTTCAAAAAAATGTCGATGCGCTGGGAAATTCTTTTTTCGATGGAGAAGTCCATCAGCACAATGGGTTTCGAATACATGTCGTTGTCGAGAAAAGGAGAGATCGCTTCCAGCCGTTCGCCTGTATACACCATGGCAAGCTGCGCCTCCAGGCCACTGCGAACATCCTTGTATAATAAAGACAGGTTCCCAATGTGGTTTGCCTGGCCCTGCAACGGCC
>CBIHQM010000082.1:0-17773 GCA_966211885.1 uncultured Chryseolinea sp. | reverse complement strand
AGGAAGCCTCGGTATAGTCCAATAGTTGTAAGTTAAGCGCGAATGGGGCAAAGCGAGTTTCCAAGGACAGGCCTTACACCCGGTTTCCCTCCTTTCCCAGTAACTTTTCAGCAATCCATTTTCGTTTCTATAAATATGTTAGATTGCGATTCTATTTATTTCAAGGATCAACGAAAATCAACAAGTCAGAGCCCGGCTTTTTGAATTTCGCAAGGAGACGTCACGTATGATGCGCAACGGGTTTGTTTTTTTCGCCGCAGGGATGTTGGGCTGGTTCCTCGTGGGGTGTTCGTCGCCCCCGGCGGAAACGGCCGATCCCGCCGTCCAAACCCACCTCGATTCTCTGTTGCGAAAAGCCATCCGCAGCACAAACGATTTAAACTTCGAACAGGCGCATGCCGAACTCACCGAGGTGGTCACCCAATCGCAGGAACAGGGAGACGCCAAGAACGAGATCCTCGGCAACATCAATATGGGTGCGCTCTACCTGAAATACAACGTGCATGAAGAGGCGCTAAAATACTTTCTGCAATCGCTTGAACTCGCCACGAAGTATAAGAAAGACGATCTGCTCAATACCATCTACAACAACATCGGCATTGTCTATGCCGCGAACAACGCCACCGATAAAGCGGTGGAATACTATGAGAAAGCGGTAGAGATCAGCCGCACGCAAGTGAACAAGCGACGGCTGGCCCTGAACTATATCAACCTGGGCACGGAACTCAACCACAAAGGCGACGACAGCCTTGCGCTGGCCTACTTCAAGGAAGCGCTTTCCATTTTCAAAAAGGACATCGATACCCTTAACGCCAGCATTGCCATCAACAGCATCGCCAACCTGCACTATATGCGTGGTCGCTACGATAGCGCCTTGATCAAATACCGCGAAGCATATGATCTGAACCTGAAGGTGAACGACATGTTTTATCACCCCCAATATTGTCTCGGTATTGGCAAAACGTTTTCTAACCTCCGCCAATACGACTCGGCCACGTTGTATTTGCAAAAGGCCGTGCAAGGTTTTTTTGAAACATCGAGCACGGAAGACATCGAAGACGCCTACTACTGGCTGGCGCGCACCGCCGAGGCGTCGGGCAACACAAACGACGCGCTGAAATATTCCAACCTCACCCTGGCCTGGAAAGACAGCCTGTTGCGTGAAAAGACCAGCAAGTGGATCTCAGAGCTGCAGATGCGCTATGAGTTTGGGAAAAAAGAAAACGAGATCGAACAACTCCAGGCCGAGGCCACGCGGCAGCGCCTGTTTTGGATTGGCGTGGTGGTGATCGGCATGGTCATCGCCGTGTTGCTGTTCTTTGCGTTGCGCACGCAAAACATAAACCTGCAACAAAAGAACGTGATCCTGCAGCGGGACCAGGAAGTGACGCGCCTCACGCTGGAAAAAAATCGCGTGGAGCGCGAGCAGTTGGAGAAAGATATCCTCGCCACCGAAAAGCTTAACGCCCTGGAACAGGAGCGCATGAAACAGGAGCTCACTTTCAAAGACCGCGAGCTGGCCACCAAAACCCTGCACCTGGTGAACAAGAACGAGATCTTCGACTCCATCTACAAAGTGCTGAACACCATTGACCCTGCCGACGGACAAAACATAAAGTCACCCCTCGACAAAGCCAAAAAGATCATCCGTGGCAACAACAACATCGACCAGGTGTGGATGGACTTCAAGCGGCACTTCGAGGAAGTGCACCCCCGCTTTTTCAGCCAGCTGCAGGAAGCCTATCCCGACTTGTCGCCCAACGACCTGCGGCTGTGCGCCTACCTGCTCATCGACCTCAACTCGAAGGAGATCGCCCAGATCTATAACATCTCACCCGAATCCATCCGCAAGAAAAAGCAACGTTTGCGGGAAAAGCTGCAACTGGAAAAAGACGAGGATGTGAAAATTCTACTAAAGCGCTACAAGACCATATAATCTTGGTCGAAAACCGGTTGGTCACGCCGTTTTTTCTGAAAAATCTCCCAAAAGCCTTCTTTTCCTGTCTTTTTCAGGGCGATGTCACACCTTGTCACGCCCCTTTTTAACCAACCGCTCACCCGCCGGCGTACATTTCTGACCAGAGCCTGGAAAAAATTTCATTAACCTAATCCCATAACTCATGAAGAGATTTTTACTCATTTTTCTCTTTGGCGTTAGTGCTGTGGGCCTGAGTGCCCAAACGCTGACCCTTGTCTCGCCCCCCGGACTAGAGGAACCGTATGAGGTGTCGGCGGGAACGCAGGTGACCCTGAAGTTTGAGAGCTTTTCGGCCCCGACGACATTTTTCACTTACAGCGACCAGCCCGACCTGGAGTCGGATCCTTATGTGATCGACAGCCGCTGGAAACAGTCCACCGCCATCACCGACAACGGCGACGGCACCTACAGTTTCAGCGTCAACGTGAACGAGCCGCTCTATATCTGGTGTGGCAGCAAAATGGACTTCACGGGCATGTGGCAGTATTCCAGTACCGTGAAAGTGGACATTGCCTCCGGTGTAAAAATCACCGCCGCCGACGGCTTCCTTTGCAGCGACCCCGACACCGAAAAGCTGTCGATCACCGGCAGCTACGCCAGCTACCAGTGGTATTTCAACAATGCCCCCATTGCCAACGCTACGACCGGCACATACAACGCAACCGAACCCGGCCAATACAAAGTGCAAGTGCCCTTGTCGGGCAAGTCTGTGTTTTCAAACACGTTGCATGTGAAGCGGGCCGGTGTGAACTTCACGGGAAGCCTTTCCGGAACCACGCTCACGCTAAAGGCCGACGATGGTCTCGCATCCTATCAATGGCTGAGTGGCGCCACGGCGGGTGCTCTCACCCCCATCGCCTCAGCAAATGCCTCGACAAAATCGGTGACGCTGACGGGAACTACGATGTATTATGCCGTGAAGGCCGTTCTGTCGGGATGTACCATCACCTCGCCGGCGCGCGCCGCCAGCACGGTCATTCTTAAAAAGCCAGTGGTTACGATCGATGCTCCGCCCGTCAACGATTTTGGAAAAATTTGTTCGGGCACGCCGATCACGCTTTCGGTCCCCGATCAATACACGAGCTACGCCTGGTCCAAAGACGGAGAGGGATGGGCCAGTGGTGTCAACACCCTTCAAACCACTACGGCGTCTGGCTATTATAGTGTGAGCGTCACCACTGCAGAGTGGCCCGAGATCGTACTCACTTCGGATGAAGCAGAGATTGACTATTTCGCGCCCGAAACGCCAGTGCTCAGCGGTGTGAAGAACGGAAACTATTGTCCCGAAGAAAATGCGACGATAACCCTGGTGGACGAAGGGTATGCCTACACCTGGTATAAGCACACGGGCTACAACTACACCAACGACGACAAGGTCGTGGTCGATGGAGCGGAGTATGTGTTCACGCTTTCGGAAAATACTAATCTCACCGTGGTGGCCAGCTACCTCGGATGTGAGGCCAGCAGCACCGTATATTTGAAAAGCTATAACGACGTGGATCTCTATCCATACCTGACCGACTACTCGAAAGAATATTTATGTCCGGGGAGCACGGTCGATATTTCATTCCCCGACGACCTGGTAAACGAATATCAAAGCTTCCAATGGTACAAACTTTCGAGCACGGACTATAAAGCCATCAATGGAAAAACATCGTCCACCTACACGGCGAACGCCACGGGCAAGTACCTCGTAAAAGCATCACCCAAAACCTGCCCGTCGGTGACGATCACATCGGAAGTGGTGACGGTGCGGGACAACGCCGATCGCAAATTTTATATCGACGCCGATAAGCAAACGATCTGCGTGGGAGAGGAAGTGACGCTTTCCGTTTCTTCGGAGTGGACCAACATTCAGTGGTTGGAAAAGAAGATCGTGTTTGGCGAGAATTCACCGTATACCGAAACGTATGTGCCCATCAGCAATGCCGGCACCGGCAATACGCTGAAGGTGTCGAAATTTACAAGCTATGAAGTAAAGGCCCGTCACACATCGTGTCCCGCGGCCTTGAAAGCGACCAGCGATCCTTTCCAACTGCTGCCGACGGTGAACCCCAACATCACCACCGACCCGGACCACGACATTCATCGCTGGCACAAAGCACCCTACGATTCCATCGCCAATTTCCTGTATTGCGATCAGGCCACGCTGGCCTTGAAGTTGCCGGATCAATACAGCTCCTACAAATGGTATAAGGCTTCTTACAATGGCGACGACCACTATGAGCAGGGAACGCAAATCGAGAATGCCACGGGAAGCCGGTTGGACATTACGGCGACCGGGGCGATCTGGTACACGGCCATGGTGGAGGAGAACGGATGCGTGGGAGTTTCCGATCCAATCCTGATCGACACGTACGTGCACAACACGCCCGCGGTCGAGAGCCGCGACAACGCGGAGTTGTGCAGTGTTGGAGATTCTACGTTGCTGAACAATGCCTTCGCCGGCAATTGGGTGAAGTTCGAGTGGTACAAAGATGGCGTAGCAATTCCGGATTCTGATACCGATAGCCTGTATGCCACCGAGCCCGGCGGCTATATACTGATGGCGTTCCCCGAGGAGTGTCCGAACATTGGCTATTCGTCGGGCATCCCCGTGGATGTGACGCTGTACCCGAAAGCTACCATTGCGGAGAATGATACCGTCGTGTATGCGCTGCCCGAACAAGGATTCTATGAATTCCAATGGTATTTCAACGGCAATCCCATCGAGAATGAAGAGTTGCCCTGGGTCCTGCATAAAAATAAAATGCAAACGGGCGCCTACACGGTGGAAGTGACGAACCCCAAGGATTGCTCGTCGGTGTCTGATCCCTATATGTTCGTGGTGACGGGCACAGAGGAAAATGTGCGCAACGGTTTTGTCGTCTATCCCAATCCAACGAGTGGCGCCTTCAGCATCAAGGGACTGGAACCTTCAGCGGTGAAAGCGGTGAGTTTGTACACAACGCAGGGAACGCTCGTAGCGGGTTTTGCCGACGTCAAGGCGATGCAGTTCGATGTGTCGTCGCAAGCTCCGGGAGTCTACCTGCTGGAAGTGATCCTCTTTGACGGTAGCAAACGGCAAACGAAGATCGTCCGACACTAATGATGTTTATGCCCGCGGACGAGTGCTCATCCATTCGTCCGCGTGCATAGATCATAAAAGATCATCCACCTCAAATTTTATTCATTATGAAATTTTCTTCACGTCTATATATTCTTCTTCTCGTGGCCTTCGCAGCGGCCTGCGGCAGCGACGATAAAAACGAACGCTCTGTAGAAGAGCAACAGCTTGGCCTGCTCTCCAAAGCCTGGGTTATAAAAAGGGCGGTTCAGAATGTGGATCGCACGGCAGAATTTGAATCACCGGATCTGACGCTCACGCTCTCCGGCGCGTTCGATGCAAAGACTCCCAAAGGGCCGTATTCCTATTCCATTACCGGCAAGCTTCCGTCGCCGAGCCCCTGGTCGAAACAACCCGGCTTGTGGACCTTTGCGGACGACGCCACCAACGTCATTCTCCGCGACGATGGCGTACGCATGCACTATGCCGTCGACGACAAGACCCTGACACTCACCTTCACGTGCGCCACCTGCAATGAGGATAGCGGCCGCATAGACTCGGCCGAGGGGGATTGGGTGTTTGAGTTTACAGCGCAATAATCAGCAACGGATTGAACGCTTGCATTTTGATCGCCCGGTAGACGGGTGACAGGGTTTCTTTTTTTATTTCTTAACTCCATTCGATATGAATATGATACAACACCGCCATCGAAGTCTGTGGTGTGCCGGAACGCGTGCCGTGACGATGTTGCTCCTGGCCGCACTGCTACCCTTGACGCTTCGGGGTGCCGTTCAACAAAACCAAACCATTGGCATCCGGGGGAAAGTGATTTCCGCCACCGATAAACAGGCGCTCCCCGGCGTGAGCGTCTCCATCAAGGGCACCGCGCAGGGCGCCATCACCGATGTGACGGGAAGCTTTCAATTGAACGCCGATGAAAATGCCACGCTGGTGTTTTCGTTTATCGGCTACATCACCACGGAAGTAGCCGTGGCAGGCCGCACCACCGTTGATGTGACGCTGGAAGAAGACGTGAAAAAATTAGATGAAGTAACCGTCGTCTCCACCGGCTACCAGGAAGTGGACAAGCGCCTGTTCACCGGGGCGGTGGTGAACCTCGCCGCCAACGATGTGAAGACTGCCGGCACCACCGACGTAAGCCGCATGCTGCAAGGCAAGGCCGCCGGTGTTTCCGTGCAAAATGTGTCGGGCACTTTTGGTGCGGCACCGAAAATCCGCATCCGCGGCGCAACGTCCATCAACGGCGACAACAAACCGTTGTGGGTGATCGACGGCGTGGTGCTGGAGGACGTCGTGAACGTGTCGGCCGATCAGTTGACCACGGGCGACCCGACCACGTTGATCGGCTCCTCGGTGGCCGGCCTCAACTCTGATGATATCGAGAGTTTCACCATCCTCAAGGATGCATCGGCCACCGCCCTTTATGGCGCGCGGGCCAAGGATGGTGTGATCGTGATCAAGACAAAGAAAGGCCGCGTCGGCCAACCCATCGTTACCTACACCGGAAATTTTTCGTCTTACCTCAAGCCGTCCTACGACAACTATAATGTGCTGAACTCCGGCGACCAGATGGCGGTGTACCAGGAGATGGAACGAAAAGGATGGTTGAACCACTCCGACGTGTCGCGGAGCCCCAATGGTGGTGTGTACCGCAAGATGTATGACCTCATCAACACCTCTTACAATCCCAACGACGGCACCTTCGGATTGCTGAACACACCGGAAGAACGTGCAGCCTTCCTTTCGCGCTATGCGAAGGCCAACACCGATTGGTTTGGGCTGCTGTTCAAAAATTCTTTTGTACAGGAACATTCGCTCAGCGTCTCCTCGGGAACGGAAGCCTCGCAACTCTATTTTTCCACCAGCTACTACGACGACAACGGCTGGACCATTGCCGACAATGTGAAGCGCTACACGATCAACGCACGCGGCACATTCAAGCTCAGCGACAAATTGAGCCTCGGCATCCTGGCGACCGGTTCCACACGAACCCAGCGCGCCCCCGGCACCGTAGCCCGCGAGATGAACCCTGTGCAGGGAGCGTATAGCCGCGACTTCGACATCAACCCGTTCAGCTATGCCCTCAACACCAGCCGTGTGCTCACGCCCTACGACGAGAATGGCCAGCGTGAATATTTTACCCGCAATTATGCGCCCTTCAACATCCTGAACGAGATCGAGAAGAACTACATCGGCGTGAACCAACTCGATTTGAAGATCCAGGGAGAATTGGGTTATAAACTCACGAAAGAATTGCGCTATGATTTTACGGGTGCCGTCCGTCGTGTCACGACCAACACCGAACATAGCGTGGAGGAAGGATCGAACATGGCCGAAGCGTATCGCGCTGCCAATTCACAGGTGGTCAAGCAAGGCAATAAGTTTCTCTACTATAACCCGGATTACCCCAACGCCGACCCGGTCATTGTGTTGCCGGAAGGCGGTTTCTACAATCGTGTGGACGACCAGATGAACAGTTACTATTTTAAAAATCAGCTCAGCTGGACACACGCCATCAACACCATCCACACGATCAATGCTATGGCGGGCCAGGAGATCCGATCCGTGGACAGGCGCAATGCATTCAACAACGGCTATGGCTACCAATTCAGCAAAGGGGGTGTGCCGTTCACCGACTATCGGATCATCAAGCAATTGTTGGAGGGGAACTTCAACTACTTCGGCATGGCCAGCACCTACGACCGCTACGCTAGCTTCTATGGGTCTGGCAACTATGCCTACCGTGGCAAATACATTCTCAACCTGGTGGGGCGCCTCGATGGCTCCAACCGTTTGGGAGAATCAAAAACGGCGCGCTGGCTCCCCACCTGGAACGTGAGCGCCGCCTGGAACATCGACACGGAGCCGTTCATGGAATCGTATCGCTTGGTGGATTACCTGACCTTGCGTGGAGGCTACGGGCTCACGGCCAATGCGGGGAATGCAACGAACTCATCTGTGGTCTACCGCAGCGGCACCACGCCGCGCCCGTACCTCAATGAAAACGAATCGCAGATCGTCATCGAAAGCCTGGAGAACTCCGACCTCACCTGGGAGAAGCAATACGAAGCCAACATCGGCATCAACGCCGGTCTCTTCCGGAAACTCTCCATCACGTTCGACTATTACCGGCGCAACCAGTTCGATCTCATCGGCGTGGTGAAAACGGCGGGCATCGGGGGAGAGGCTTACAAAGCGGTGAACTATGCCGACATGAAGTCGCACGGTATCGACCTGTCGATCGGCGCACCCGTCTACAGCCGTAACCACTTTAACTGGACCACCAATTTTATTTTCAGCACCAACAAAAGCGAGATCACCAACCTGAAGAACCAACCGCGCATGACCGATCTTGTCTTTCCCGACGGCGGTGCCATGGAGGGCTACCCCGTGCGGGGCTTGTTCTCCGTGGATTTCACAAAGCTGGATCCCAAAACCGGTGTGCCACTGTTTATCGACCAGGATGGCAAGGAGAGCTCCAACGTCTACCTGCAGAGTCTGACCACCCAATACCTGAAATACGAAGGACCCGTAGATCCCACGATCACCGGCGGCTGGTCGAACATTTTCAAGTACAAGGCTTTCACCCTGAACGTATTTCTCACCTACCAGACCGGCAACAAGATCAGGCTTAACCCCGCATTCAAGAGCGCATACAATGACCTGGATGCCATGCCCAGGGAATTTCTGGATCGCTGGGCCGTGCGCGGCGATGAGCAATACACCAACGTTCCCTCCATCGCCGATGTGCTGACGGTGAGTCAACTCGCTTCGTATCCTTACAACACCTACAACTATTCCACGGCGCGTGTTGTCGACGGTTCGTTTGTGCGCCTGCGCACCGTTTCGTTGGGCTACAATCTTCCCGTGAAATGGCTCGGCGCCACCGGGTTCAAAACGGCATCACTCACCCTCACCGGTACCAACCTCTGGCTGATCTATGCCGACAAAAGACTGCACGGCCAGGACCCGGAGTTTTTTAACTCCGGTGGTGTGGCCATGCCGGTGGCCAAACAGATCACTGCGTCCGTGAAGCTTAGTTTCTAAAATGAAGATACACATGAAGAAATATACATTATACAGTATAGCCCTCACCTTGCTGGTCGCCATGGGCTGTGAAGACTTTCTGTCGAAAACACCCGACAATCGCGCGACGCTGGATTCGAAAGAAAAATTGTCGGAGTTGTTGGTCACCGCCTACCCGGAAGTGAACTACATCGCGTTTTGTGAAGCGATGTCCGACAACGTGGAAGACAACCCCAGCGGTGTGAAGGACCCTGCGAACACCGATCCCTATTTCTGGCGCGACGGTACGACCACCGACCAGGACACACCCGAAAACTATTGGAACGGATGCTACGCCGCCATCGCCGCGAGCAACCATGCGCTGGAGCTTATTGCCGATACAGGCGACCCGGCCGACCTGGCGCCACAAAAAGGAGAAGCGCTCGTCACCCGCGCCTACAATCATTTTATGTTGGTGACCTTATTTGCCCAGACCTACACGGCCACCGGCATCGATGCCGTGAACCCCGGCATTCCGTATGTGACCGATCCTGAAAAACAATCGTTCAAGGAATATGATCGCGGCACCGTGAAGTCGGTGTACGATCAAATTGAAAAAGATCTGTCGGAAGGGTTGCCGCTGATCAACGACCAGGCTTATGCTTCCGGAACAGAAGGTAGCGGTGTTCCTAAATATCACTTCACCCAGGCGGCGGCCCACGCTTTCGCTACACGCTTTTATTTATTCAAGCACGACTACGAAAAAGTGATTGAACACGCCAATGCCGTTTTTTCCGATGGTGATTTCTACACACGCCTTCGTCCCTGGAATACGACTTACTCATCTTATACCGGCGCGGAGCTTTCGCTGAACTACACCAAGGCAACGGAAGCGGCGAATCTATTACTCTGTGAAACATCCTCGCTCTGGGCCCGGTCGTTCAATGCCTACCGGTATTCGACGGGTGCGACCAAATTTATCGAAATGATGAACACGAACCCTTCCGGCAAGCGGTATGCCTTTAATGGTTTCTACAGTTCGGTGGGTGTTTACTTCGTGTATAAATTCAAGGAACACTTTGTGCAAACGGGAACCAATTCCACCACGGGTTTCCCCTACACGATCGTGCCGTTGTTCACCGCGGAGGAAGTGCTCTTCAACCGGGCTGAAGCCTATGTCATGCTGAATAATTTCACGGCGTCCCTCGACGATCTGAACACTTGGATCGCCACCCGCGTGGTGAACCCCGTGAGCATAGATGGCCTGTGGATGGAAAAGTTGTTTGATTACTACCCCGACAAGAAAACCTCGCGCGACGTTGTGCTTGCCGCCATTCTGGACTTCAAGCGGATCGAATTCGTGCACGAAGGTCAGCGTTGGTTCGACATCCTGCGACACAACATCGAAGTAACCCACAATGTAAAAGGAGAGGAGCCCATCGTGTTGAAGGCAGGCGACAAACGCAGGGTGTTACAAATCCCACGAGAAGCTGTTTCCACCGGCGGCCTGTCGCCCAATCCCCGCTAGCAAATTTTAAAGTGTAACGAAATGAAGCTGAACATGAAAAATATTTTGACGGCCCTGCTGGTGATCCTGGTCACCGTCACGGCCTGCCACGATCCCTACAACGACAACGCGTCCCCGGACAGTGAATACACCGGAGGTCCACAAACCAAAACGGCACTCGACAACTGGCTGTACGAAAAGTTCACCCTTCCCTATAACATCGAAGTGAAATATCGCCAGGATGCCTCCGAGCTCGATCTCTACAAAACCCTGGTGCCCCCCGACGCGGACAAGGTGCAAAGTATGATGGAAGTGGTGCGCAGCGTGTGGATCGACACCTACACCAGCGTTGCAGGAGACGCCTTCATCAAACAATATTGTCCCAAGCAATTCGTGCTGGTGGGTAGCGCCAACTACAACTTCGACGGCACCATCACCCTGGGTACGGCCGAAGGTGGACGCAAGGTGGTGTTGTATGTGGTGAATGATTTTAAGAAAAACGATCGCCACGCCGTCACTGAAATGGCGCACGTGATCGAGCACGAATTCACCCACATCCTAAACCAAAAGATCAGCTATCCCGCGGAATTGAAAGCGATCTCCGCAGGGAAGTACACCGCGAACTGGAACACGGTTTCCGTGAGCGATGCAAGGCTGGAAGGATTTATTACCAACTACGCCATGTCGTCGCCCGACGAAGACATTGCCGAGATGGTATCGATGATGCTGGTGCTGGGCCGGGAGGGCTACGAACGCATGCTGAGTTGCGAGACAACAGCAGATTCGTACGAGACCATCCGCAAGAAAGAGAAACTCATCGTTGACTATTTGCAAAAAGCCTTCAGCATCGATTTCTATGCCCTGCAAACCAAAGTGCAGGAAGCCATCGCTGCGGTGGCGCCTCCCGGCAACGGTGGGGGTGGATCGGTACCGGACCCGTTGCTGGATATTTGGGGATGGGCCAAAACCTATACCACTTTTAACGTCGACCTCATGACCACACCCGAATCGCAAGTGTTGGTCTCCAGCTACGTGATCGACAACAATACCCTGCACGCCAAAGGCCTGGCCCTCGACTACAACTTCAAGATCACCTTCACCGACACGAACATGGCGATGCTTACGCTGTATTACTACAACATCAATTCCGAGACCCGCGAATACAAGGAAGCGAATTTTGTTTTCAGAGTGGTCGACCCATTTGGTGATGGCACGGTGCAATTCTTTTATCTCAGCTCCGACGCCAACGCCGACTACCTGGTAAACGACCTTGGCGCGAGGCAGTTGTTCACCTATTTCCAGGGCACCTTCTATCCCAACTGGTTGGAGATGTGCAGCGGCGCTTACTACCCCGGACTGTTTCCCGTGGATTCACCCAACGACTATTGCCTCGGCGTACTGAGCAACTAAATCACAGCATCATGAAAATCACACGAAACTATATACTCCCATTATTTGCCATTGCGACGTTGATACTTGCCGGCTGCGATCACGACTACGACCGCGTCTTCAGCAAATCGGCCGACGCCCGCGTGCAGGCCGACATCGATGCGCAAACCTCCGTGCTCACGTCCGCGCCCTATGGCTGGAAAGCATCGTTGCTCACCGGCACCGGCATCCGCTATTTCTATTACTTCGATTTCAATGCCGACGGCACGGTGAACATGCTATCGGATTTCAATGAGACCACCGCCGGCACACCCAAGGCGAGTTTGTGGACAGTGAAGGCTTTGCAAACCACCACGCTCAGTTTCACCACCTATTCCTACATTCACCTCCCAGCCGATCCCAACGGATCGGTGAACGGCGGCGATGATGGAGCAGGCCGCATCTCCGATTCCGAGTTTGCTTTTGCCGGCACCTCCGGCGACAGCCTGGTGCTCGAAGGTGTTCAACGCGGCTCGCGCATCACCTTTCTCAAGGCTTCCAAAGAGGAGCAAGCGATGGTGCTGGGTGGACGCATCAAAGACATCCTGCACTATGGCGTGGCCAACAAGGCCCTGAAGCTCTCGATCGCGAAAGACAAAGCCATCACCTTCGCCTTCAACGCAAATGCCAAGTCGCTCACGGCCCAATACGTTTCCGACGATGGCAAGCACGTGGAGAACAACAAGCTTTCCTATGTGATCTCCATGGACGGACTCGTGCTGAGCCAACCCATCAAGACCAACGGCACCGAGATCCAATCCTTTCAATGGGACGCAGACAACAAACGCTATTACGCCGAGACGAGCATCGGCAAACAACCCGTCGATGTGTTGACCGACGTTTACGTGTTCAAACCCTCCATTCCGTTCTCATCCTACATCGGCGTGGACTACGTCGCCCTGCGCATTCCCTACGACGCCGGCACCAACCCCGTACCGGGACAGTCATCCGGTTTCACCACGCTATGGAACAACGCCGCCACCAGCCTGCTGAACGGACAATACGGCCTCACGCTTTCAGATATCTATTTCATCTTCGACGCCTCCGGTAAAAAGATGTATATCACCGTCACTGTACTGCAAGGGCAGGACTTATTTCTCTGCCAGTACAATTACACCTACTCTGCCAATGCGTCGGGAAACTTTAAATTCACCTATGGAGGAGCCGACGCCAACGGCGACGCTATTGCCGCGGACATGGCTGCCATCTTGCAACACGTGAATGACGAAACATTTTCCGGCGAATACGTAGGCGGTGGCATCGAGCGCCTGGGAGGTTTCTTTAGCCAGGACACCCCGGCATTTTCATTTGCCGGCTACCTGACCAATGAATAATGTCCCGGCCACATTAGAGCACGTTGTAGGTCAAGGATTTTAGGTTAATGAAAGAGCCCGTCATGGCGTGAGCGATCATGTTATGCGGGCTACTTTTTTGGGGGGAAATTTTAGTTTAGCATTTTCACATACCCATCTCTTTGTTCAAAGCCAAGCCGCCGTTGTTGGTGTTATTTGTCCGGAATTTTTTCAGCTACCACCCTCCATTATTTTGAGTGCACCCACTGCTTATTCGTAACATCTCACCAACAACACTTTTCAGCCACCCTACGGCTTTTTTAGTGCCACAATGTGCATAATGGCGCACTTTTTCACATATTAATGACCCTTTAAATGCACGTATTTGCTTATAAGTGTATTATAATGCCTTTTTTACTACTACTTTGTTGATTTTTCTTCGATATTTACTTAAAAAGTGCGTAATGGTGCACTTAGATGCAAAATTTGGCGTTATTTGATCGACAATAGACACTAAAAGTGTGTTATGATGCCCCTCAATAATCTATACGAGACCCTCAGAGAACGCAGGGAAACCCTAGGCGTAACGCAGCTTCACCTGGCTGAACTCTCCGGTGTAGCCCTTCGAACGCTAAAAGAAATTGAAAGCGGCAAAGGCAATCCCACGGCGGAGACCTTGAGCAAATTGGCCGATGTTATGGGGATGGACCTGAAGTTGGAGATCAGAAAACCCGCCGTATAGTGCTATGCGAAAAGGAAAGGTTTATCGAAATGGTGAATTGGTGGGCTATATCATCGAGCGCGATCGTAAAAACTACTCCTTTTCCTACGATGCGGCTTGGTATGCCGATCCGCATAAACCTGCCGTTAGCCTGACGCTCCCGAAAACGCAAAAGGAATATCACAGCGAATACCTTTTTTCATTTTTTTTCAACATGCTCAGCGAGGGTGTAAACAAAAGACTTCAAAGCACGGTGCTCCGGATCGACGAGGCGGATCATTTTGGATTATTGCTGGCCACAGCGCAAGCCGATACGATCGGTGCGATCACGGTGATGCCGGATGAAACGGTGAGGGAAGATGAGTAAGAAACAAACCCATCAAACAAAAAAGACACCTGTGCTCCCAACGCAGGTCAGGGTCACCGTGTGCCCAGGAACGTTGGCGGAAGGATTTGATACGTATAGTCCAGCCGCCTTGCGGCATGTGTTCAATACCAAGAAAGTAAGCCATGTATTGCCTTACGAGACGCCGTCAAAAAGCGAATCTGTTGCCGAGCTATTCCTGGAAAATCGCAAGCGCATCTCCATCTCGGGTGTACAAGAGAAATTGAGCATGGTGCTCACCAAAAATGTTTTGCGCCTCACCCATGCAGGCGAACAGGGAACCTATAT
Source organism: uncultured Chryseolinea sp. (assembly GCA_966211885.1). Classification (GTDB taxonomy): domain Bacteria; phylum Bacteroidota; class Bacteroidia; order Cytophagales; family Cyclobacteriaceae; genus Chryseolinea. The sequence goes on along the minus strand of CBIHQM010000082.1, from coordinate 3,102 downwards.
CCTGAAGCCCATTCCCCGCGACTTGAAAAAAGTGGACCAGGTGCCGGCCAATGAACACCTGACGATGCAAATTGCAAAACAGGTGTACGGCATCAATACGGCAGAGAGCGCCATGATCTTTTTCAAAGATGGCTCGCCGGCTTATATCACAAAACGATTTGATGTGAGACCCGAAGGCGGCAAGTGGGGCACAGAAGATTTGGCTACACTGGCCGGGAAAACAAAAGACACTGCCGGGGCCGATTTTAAATATGAATATAGTTACGAAGAGATCGGCATGCTCATCCAGCGCTATGTTCCGGCCTGGCGGATTGAAATTGAAAAATATTTTACGCTAGTGGTTTACAACTATGCCTTTTCCAACGGCGATGCGCACTTGAAAAATTTCTCCTTGCTGGAGAGTGTGGCGGGCGACTATCTGTTAAGTCCTGCCTATGACCTGGTGAACACCCGCATTCATGTGGAGGACACGGATTTTGCATTGAGTAGAAGATTGTTCGTCGATGCGTTCCAGTCGCCGGCTTGGAAAAAAAACGGTCACGCTTCTGCAAGCGACTTTTTGGAGCTGGCGCGTCGGATGGGAATTGCGGATCAAAGAGCCGAAAAACTTATGGCCCCTTTCCGGGTGCGCCAGCCGTTGGTGGAAGCGTTGATTGGCCGATCTTTCCTGAATACCGAAACCAAAAAAACATACTTGCTTCACTATAACACCAAAAGAAATTTGCTGTTGGGGTGACGATCCAAGTACGGTCCGGGCTAATGTTCACTAACCGCCGGCTGCTGTTGTGTCGAGCAATGCATTCCTCCGCCGGACCAATTCAATGGCAGGGCGTCGATGAAAATGATTTCCCTTCCCGGAAACTGTTCTTCAAATATTTTGCGAACGCGTTCTTCTTTTTCGCGCGACGAACCTGTGTCGACATACGTTGGCAAGAGTACCACACCGTTGGTGACCAGGTAATTCATATAACTCGAGGCCGGCACGCGGAGCAACGTGTCGCCGGCGTGGGGTGCTTCCGATGGTTTGAAGGAGCGGAGGCGGACGTCGAGGGTTGTTGGCGAATCATCGACGTTGACGCGGACAACAATTTTTCGCGCTGCGAGATCGGGCAGGGGCACCTTGACGATGGTGAACGGCTCTCCATCCTGGTCGCGCGCGGCTTCGAGGATCTTCAGGTTTTCGGACATGCGTTCGTAGTTCATTTTGTTGATGGGATTCAAATCCTTTTCACGCTCGTCCACCCAGGCCAGCATGATGGTATGCGGATTGGCAAAGCGGACGAACTCATCGGTGTGGCCCCCCGTTCCGCCACCAACATAATTGCCGACGATCCGCCGGAAGAAATGCTTGGGATCGTCGGCCAGGCCTTTCTTCATCCAGATAATATTTTCGACTCCCAACACTCTTTTGAATTCGGGTTCAAGCTCCTCTTTGCTTTTGCCGGGATTGCGATCAAAGACGGTGGCCTCGCAAAGGATCAGTGTGCCTTGCCCATTCACTTCGATCGCGCCACCTTCGTGAACCACCCACGTGCTCAGGCGGGTGGCATGTTCGGCGACGGCCATGAGGCTATCCACCTGGCCGAGCCTCTTGGTCCGTTCGGGATTGAAATATTTTTTGACGCTGTCCATGTTGTTGTTAAATTTTTCCTGCAGCCAATAGGGAAAGCCATAGCTGTTCCAGGAGAAATCGGCCACACCCAGTTCACCCTTGCTGTTGACCAGGTAGGCGGCGCCGTGATCGCGGATCCAGTACCGGTCGCCGGGGTGAACGTAGAATTTTATACGCGTGGTGTCGATGGACTGCTCGGATAATATCCGTTTCGCTACACGCAACAGACTGTCGGAGTTCGCGGAGATCTTTACCTGCACGTGGGGCATCAGGGCTCCGATCATTTTGAAGACCACGGGGTGATAGGTCAAGTGTCCTTCCTCCCAACCCAGCCACACGGCGTCGTGCGGTTCCCATTCGGCGGGCATGTAGAAGTTTGTTTTCTCGGGCTTTGAGCACGATGCGAGAATGAGCAATAAAAGAAGGAAGCGCAGGGGTCGGTTCATGGCAGAAGAAATTATTTAAAGATACGTTCTGGTCTTTAAAAAATAGTATCCCTGTTTTCCTTCTGCTCATCCCACGGCCCGGTCTTTTAAAAGTGTTTTGGGCCCCTTGGATTAGGGTGATCGCTATCCGCTGATCTGTAAATCTATATTCTTTTGAATACCACCTGATTGTCTTTTTCCCAGATGGCGAGTATGGACTTGTCGGTAAACTCATACACTTTGAGTGCTGTTCCTTCCCCGATTTTTTGTGGTGTTCCGTTCAGGGGTTTTATCATTACGTCCGAGCCTTTTTCCCAGGTCAATAAGGTCCCGCTCATCCCAACGCTTCGCCCTTCGGCGATCATCTGTTCTGGCTGGCCGGGCTGGGCGTAATAAATTTGACCGTCGCGCTGCCAGGCGGTGTGGATATTGTTCCTGGCATCGATGGTTAATCCGCCGCCGTCCATGGGGCATCCTTTTAGCGGCCAGGTGCCATTGCCAAGCTTTTGACTTTCCGAAAAAGTTTCGCCCGCATTGGAAGAGCTCGTAAGATAAAGATCTCTTGATCCCTTGAGCCAGTTCCTGAACATGATCGAAATCCTGTTTTCTTTCACCACAACGGAAGGCTTGCAACATTCACAAACGTGGCCCTCCGGCGACCGGTATACAAATTTGTTTTTCGACCAGCCCGAATTTTCTTTTAAGGTGGCAAAGCAGATGTTGTTGCTGTTGTTATCTCTTAAGTCGAGCCAAACCGCATAAAAATTGTTTTTATCGTCGGCAGCGATGCTCATCAATCCTTCTGGCGCGGAGGCTTCAACATCGTTTACGTTTTTGATCGTTTCCCATTTGCCGGTTTTATGCGTTAGCCGGAACGCATGAATGGTTCCTTTTTTGTCGATGGCGGTAACAACAGAATAATCTTTTGAGCTCGCCAATTGCGGACCCCTGGTCATTCCCAAATGCATCTCCTTGACCTCACCGACCAAAATGGGTTTGGAGAACGTGTTCCCCTTGTCGCTGGATACGGAATAGAAGATCTTATCCTTTTCGCCGAAGACCACC
>CBIHQM010000081.1:0-17933 GCA_966211885.1 uncultured Chryseolinea sp. | reverse complement strand
GTTCACAAACTCGTCGGCAACCGGAGTCAATCCCGCGCGGGCGATGCGTTGCGTATAATCATGTCCATACTTGCGCACATGATCGTCTTGCCCAAAGATCTTTTCGCGTTCGCGTTTGTCGGTGATGGTAGGATCTTCGAACGTGACGTCGGGAATGGGATTGAAAAAAGGAATCTGCATGATGGCAAACCCTCCCGGTTGAAGCACGCGATGGATCTCGCTCATGGCCTTAATATCATCTGCCACATGTTCCAGCACGTGGTTGCAGAGCACCACCGTGAACGTGTTGTCGGGGAAGGGGATTTGGTGGATGTCCATCTTCACTTTGGCCAGGGGCGACTCGATGTCGACCGTGATGTAGCGGTCGCCGTGGAGGGTTTCGAAGCGTTTGATGAAGCAGGCTTCGGGGGCAATGTGGAGCACGTGGTGGGTGGCGGTGAAAAACGTGGTTTTCTGCTGGAGGTATAGCCAGATGAGGCGGTGGCGTTCCAGCGACAGGCAATTGGGGCACAGCGCGTTGGGACGCGGGTTGATGCGGCCATAGGGAAGGAATTGGCGGAACCCCCGGCTGCAGACGGGGCAGGTGACGTTGTTTCCGATGTAGAACAGGCTGACGGCTTTTAATCCCACTCCGCTTACCCGTTGGAGGTATTTCCGGGGCACATAGCGGATGAGCCACGCGATAATTTTTTTCATGCGGGCGCAAAGTTAAGGGTTGGCGGTAATTTGTTGGTGTGGGGGGATATTTGGTTTTTGGGGTTTTGGGGGTGTTTTGAGGCGAAGGCTTGATTGGTGGGAGTGGAAAGGGAGAGTGATTTGTTGGTGGGACACCAACAAATGGGTGTGGGGGTTTGGGAATGGCGGGACTTGGGATTTGGGTGGACTGGCCATAAATAGGCTGGCTCTTGGGGAACTCCGGCCAGGGATAGTAGTGGAAAGCCCACAGCGAAGGGCAGGAGGCGGGCGGGGCGAGGACTTGGAACGGATAGCCCGGCCCGGAGGCTTCCGACGGGGGCCGTCAAAATATTGCGCTCGGGCCTAAAACTTTTTCGCGGCACTCCCCATCTTTATGGCATCGAACGATAAATAACCTGAAATTCCTGATCTGTGACCGAGACTTTACTGGACATTGCCATGATGCACTCTGACACCCTTCTGGCCCGCGCGAAGGAGGGGGACCAGGCTGCGCAAGGCAAGCTGGTGCAGCTTTGGTATAAGCGGATCTATAACTTTGGTTATAAGTTCTTTATGGACCACGACATGGCCATGGAAGTGTCGCAAAAGACCTTTATTTCCATGTGCCGCAGCCTGCCAAGCCTGCAAGACAACGCCCGTTTTAAGTCGTGGCTCTATAAGATTGCCGTGAACTACTGCCGCGAGGAGGCCCGCAAACGGAAAGGGAACCGGTCCCTTTCATTTGACGTGGTCTGGAATCGCGAGGCGGAGGATTCGCCGGCGTGGGAGACTTCTTCGCAGCGGTTTGACAATCCCGAGCGCCAGCTTCAGCAAGCCGAACTGTCGGATGTGTTGCAGCAGGCTTTGCACGAGCTGAACGTTGAGCAGCGCGAGGTGGTGATCATGAAGGAGTATGAGGGTCTGAAGTTCAGGGAGATCGCGGAGGTGCTGAACATTTCGGAGAACACAGTGAAGTCGCGCATGTATTATGGACTGGACGGTCTGCGCAAAATTTTGGAACGTAAGAATATCAACAAAGATACCATAGGCTATGAGCTATAAACCCAGTGAACAGGATCTGATGGCTTACCTGTATGGCGAGCTGGAAGACGACAAGCGCGAAAAGCTGGAGCAATATCTCCTCGAAAATCCCACGGCCCGCCTGGAGCTAGAAAAAATGAACGGCCTGCGCCGGATGTTGGCCCAGGTGGAAGACAAGGAAGTGATCGCCCCGCCGATTTTTGTGGGCGAACATCCGTCGCAACGCTTCTGGCAGGCACCCTACATGAAGACCATCATGGGCATTGCCGCGTCGCTGCTGGTGGTGATCCTGGTCGCTAAACTTTCGGGACTCAACATACGGTATCAGCAACAAGAATTGCGCATCGGCTTTGGCGATGTGCCTAAAGTGAAGACTGAATCGCCCGTCACTCAACCCACGGTGGCCTCGCTCACTCCGGAGCAAGTGCAGGACATGATCAACAACTCGCTGCAACAAAACAATGCGACCTTGCAAGCCAGCCTGGACGAAACGCAAAAGAAACTGAACGCGTCCATCAACCAAAGCCTGGCCTTGAACTCGGGCAAGATCGACAAGCTGGTGCAACAAGCTTCCACTGCTTCCGAAGCGCAGGTGCGCGAATTTGTGGCCTCGATGCAAACCGAGAATGCGAAAATGGTGAAGAGCTACTTCCAGCTGAGCGCCAACGAACAGAAACAATATGTGGAAGGCCTTTTGGTGGACTTTGCCAAATACCTGCAGCAACAACGCAACGACGACTTGCAGGTGGTGAGAACACAGATCAACAGCCTTCAACAGAACAACGACGTGTTTAGAAAGGAGACCGAACAAATATTGACCAGCATTATCAGCAAGGTGAATACGAGGAGCAACGTCGGTATGGCAAACTAAGATTTTTTGAACGACAACGATTAACGAGAAAAGAACGCAATGGCAACACATATGAAAAGTAGATGGTATGCCGGGGTAGTGAGCCTGATGATGACGGCGATGCTGACCCCCGCCTGGGCCCAGAAGTTTGACGAAGAGCGGATGCAGCGCGACATCGCCGTGGCAGAGAACGTGCTGAGCACGCTCATAAAACAACAACTCAGCAATCAGCGCACTTATTTTCCTTTGGAAGTGAAAGGCAGCTACCAGTCGGGGTATGGGGTGACCTTTACCTTGCCGGCCGACTACACAACACCCATGGTGTGGATGGATGGCAACGGCAGCACCACGATCACCTATTACGGCAGCGGTAACAATCCGCCGGGTGTGCAAGTATATGGTAATGACCTGAACGTAGATAACAATTATGTTGGCGATGAAAATGAGCTGGAGGAAGATGCCCCGGTCATGCCCCCTGACCCGGACGATAAGGAAAGATTTAAACTGATCACGAAAGAGACCAAAAAGCGCAACAACGACATGGACAGCGTGCGCGACGCCTACAATGCGAAAGTGATCGAGGCCGCCAAAACCTTTATCCTCGACTACGGCGACATGATCGCGCAACTGCAACCCACAGAACGCGTGGTGGTCTCCAACCAGGGCAACAACCCGCGTGTTTGGGTGAACCAATTCTTTAACGCGCCCAACCGCACCCATCTTTCTGTAGAAGGATTGAAGTCGGACATCACGGCTTTCCGCTCGGGCAAGATCACCCGCGAGCAAGCCCTCGCTAAACTGAAAGTGGTGAACACCGAGACCGTAGAAGAAGTAGCGCCCGACCTGGAACTGTTGGCGAGCATCTTCAGCCGCCTCTACAGCCCCGACCTGTCGAAGACCTATTTCACGGAAGACAACATCTATTTCGAACGCCTCAAAGACTTCGGCGTGATCTACTACATGCAAGCCTACAGTGGCATTGAACGCGAACGCGACAGCCGCCGCTACATCATGCCCACCCTGGGCCTGAACGACGTGGACCAAGCCACCCGCGACAAAAAAGCAAAAGAGATCTACCCCAAGTTCGAAACAGAACTAAAGGACAACATCGTCGAATACGGCCGCACCTTGAAGAGCCTGAAGGACGACGAGGTGCTGGTCTTCCAGGTGAAGATCACCCGCTGCAACAAATGCGACATTCCCTCATCGCTGGAATACACTTTGAAGGCTTCGGTGCTGAAGGATTTCAACGCTGGTAAAATCGATCGCAATGCTGTCTTGTCAAAGTTCACTGTAAAGAAGGGGAACAATCAATAACGGACTCACCAACTTAGAATATAGTACAAGCCTGAAAGGCTTGCCTACCATAGCCCCCAGTGAAACTGGGGGTTATTTGTTTACGGCGGATTCAACCCCGGAGGTGTTACCGATAGGCGCTTCCGAGCAAAGTTCGCCGTGAAGAAACAATCGATGGGTAAAGTCACCAAATCTCAAAATGTATCTCAAGCCTGAAAGGCTTCCCTAACAATGGCCCCCAGTGAAACTGGGGGTTATTTGTTTACGTGTATTCAACCCCGGAGGGGTTACCGATGGGGACGCTTCCCAGTAAAGAAAAGAATTTGGATGGAACACCACGAGTGTTGGGCAGCAAAGGCATCCTATTTACAAACTAAATGGGCGCCGCTGTGTTTTGTGGAAAATTTAATATGGGATGCCGGATAGGGTAACCCCTCCGGGGTTGAACCCATCTGCAATAGACAACCCCCAGTTTCACTGGGGGCCATTGTTAGGGAAGCCTTTCAGGCTTGTCAAGATATTCTAAGCTTCGGTGGTCCATTGATTCAGAACTCACACAGACTTCAACAACTCCGATCTATATTTCGTCAACACATTAGACTTCGATACAAATCCGAGATATTGATTGTTCTCCACCACCGGCAAACTCCACTGATTGGTGTCGTCGAATTTTTTGAGAACACTGTGAAGATTCTCTGTGGTCTTAATGATCGCCGCCGGTTTTGTCATTAAATCCTTCATCATCGTTTTCTCATGCTTCTCCGGACTGAAGATGATGCTTCTGACATGATCCATATGAATAATCCCTTGCAATTCATTTTTGTCGTTGATCACGGGAAATGTATTGCGATTGGAGGTGGAGATCACCTTGATGAGCGATTGCAGATTGTCGTTGGGTTTCAGGGCCGAGAAATTGGTCTCGATGAGCGAACCTAGATCGAGTTTGCTCAAAAGAAATTTGTCGCGGTTCTCAATAGAGATGTCAAGCATGGAAGAAAGTTTCTTGCCCTCCATCGAAAGCGGTTCAAAATAATGTGCCACGGTGATGCTGAGGGCCGACACGATCATGAGCGGGATCATAAGACCATACCCGCCGGTGATTTCGGCAATGAGGAAGATGGCGGTCAGCGGCGCATAAAAAACACCGCTGAGAATTCCGGCCATGCCCACCAGGGTGAAGTTCACTTCCGGGATATGGGTATAGCCCAAGAGGTTGACGATGCGTGAAAAGATATAGCCCATATAAGCCCCCACAAACAAAGAGGGGCCGAAGCTGCCGCCATTGCCGCCGCTGCCGATGGTGATGCCGGCCGCCAGCGTTTTCAGGAACATGAGCGCACCGAGGAAAACAAGGATTTCGCCGTCGCTATGAATGAAGTTTCGCAACAGCGAGGCATTGGTGAGTTCGGAAGGACGCAGGGAGGCCAGCACCTTGATGGTCTCATAGCCTTCGCCGAATAGCGGCGGAAAGAGAATAAGCAAGGCGAAGAGCAACAAACCGCCCGTGACCACCCTGATCCAACGGTTGGCAATGCCTTTCATTTTTCCTTCGATCCAGGTGAAGGCCCGGGCATAGTAAAGGGAAAGGAAGCCGGCAAGGATCCCCAGCACCACATAGTGCGGCATATTATGATAATTGAAGGGCTGCTGCAGCGAGAACGTGAGCACGACGCCCTGCTTGAGGATAATCTTGGAGAGCAAAGCACCACAAGCGGCTGAGATGATGAGCGGGATAAAAGCCGTGGCACTGATGTCGGCCAGCAAAACTTCCACGGCAAAGAGGACGCCGGCGATAGGTGAATTAAAGGCCGCCGCGATGCCGGCCGCCGCGCCGCAGGCCAACAAGATGGTGCGGTCCTTATAGGAGAGATTATAAGTCTGGGCATAATTGGAGCCAATCGCAGCACCGGTGCTGACCATGGGCGACTCCAGCCCGGTGGACCCTCCAAAACCAACGGTGAGCGCACTGGTGACCAGGTGCGAGTACATCTGCTGGGACTCAATGTTGCTTGACTTTTTGACAATGGTATACACGATCTCGGCGCTTCCTTTTTTGAACTGGTTTCTCAAGGCATAGCAGACGTAGACCACGGTGAGGAGAATGCCCACGATGGTGAAAATGGCAAACAGGAAGAAGCGCTCGTAATAGTTGCTATAATACGTGACAAAGGCCTCGATGGAGTGCACGATGTATTTCAGGATGACGGCTGCAAGCCCTGACGAAAGTCCGACGAGAATGGCGGACAATACGAAAAATTGTCGCTGCGACAATTTTTCGTGCAGGTAGGTGATCGGAGAGTGGATGAGGTCGAATATTTTTTTCATGAAGGCAGCTTCGCATAAAGATAATGGGTAAGTCCCTTTTATTGCTATCCCCCCTAAGAACCCAACGGATATTAATAAGTTTTATCGGCCAGCAGTTTTATAACGATTCGTGGGTCAGCGATCCGGGTGCTGTCACATGGGTTTGGTGCCGGTCGTGCTGCGATTGTACAATAAAAAGAGATTTGCGGAACGTTGACTTAGGGTGATCTCATTGTGGACGAGTGTGGAGTTAAGTACACAACGAAAAAGATCAAAACCGGCCAATTCTCCGGGAAAAGCGGGTGGCGGGTAAATTGCTACACTTCCGGCACAAACCAAAATATTATGAAGACTTTAGGAATTGCGCTCCTCGTCCTGGGACTCGTCATGACCGTGTTCACAGGGTTCAACATCGTCACCAAAAAGAAGGTGGTCGATTTGGGTCCCGTAGAGATCAACAAAGAAGAAAGGACCCCTATCTACTGGTCGCCTATCACAGGTGGCATTCTACTGGTGGCCGGTGTGATCGTCCTGGTAGCAGGGAAGCGAAAGATCTGAATCTTTAGACACTAAAAAATTAACCATTATGATACCTGATAAAGTGCTTTACACGGATGGTCGTGGCATCACGGTCACCGATTCGACTTTTCAAGTGAAGAACATGTCGTATAGACTAAACGGGATTACGAAACACGGCCTACTCACCATACAGCCGGAACGACTGCCGGGCATCTTTCTGGCGGGCATCGGCATCCTGCTGGGTTTGTTCGGAATGTTTAAGCTCATTCCCAATACCGTAATTGCCGACATTCAAATCAATGGCACCTACTACACAGCCAACTATGTCGCTTTGTGGATTGGTGGTGGCTTATTGATGCTCGGTATGATCGCGATGCTCATTGTGCGCGAGCGCTATGCCGTGCGCATTGCTACTGCGGAGGGCGAGAAGAATGCCGTGGTGAGCAATAAAAAGGAATACATTGCGCAGATCGTCAATGCGCTCAACGAAGCTTTTCGTCGCGATGATGTGCACGCGGTGTATACCAATACAGCAGATTTGCGTTAGACCCGTTGAACATTTTCTTTCTGAAGTAAAGTACCCGCCATGCCCGGCGGGTACTTACGTTTGTACCACTTTTATTTTTGTGGGGTGACTTAACCGGTAGTCGCGCTTGCTCTTATCGATGCCATAGCGGCGGTTTACATAGCCTTTGGTATATTCTTTTACCCGCGCCTCGAATTCGACGACGGCGCCTTCCGACAGGGTGAGTTGTTGGAATCCTTTTGTAAAGCTGAACCAAGCGTGATCGGTGACGGTGCCCTGCGTTTCGGCATCCTTGATGTGCTGTAGCAGGATCGTCTCTTCCGAGTAGCCCTTGTAATTCACTTTCTTCCCCAGGCGCACAAACACCGCCGTGAATTTCTTTCGTTCGCCCTCGCGCTTTGCTAATTCCTTTCTCATGGGTGCGGCGGGATGATGTTGTACGTTCCCAGCAAGGGAAAATGGTCGGTGTAGCCCACCGTGTTCAGCGTCTTGAATTGCAAGGCTTGGATGCGATGCGCGTGGAACTGGTTGTCGATGCGCAGTGTGCGCAAGGTGTTGCCGTTGTAGGTGAACCCAAACCCGCTGCCCGCTTCTTCGAATGTGTTGTCGAGATTTTTTTTCAGGGCTTGGTAGGAATATGAATAAGGTAAATCATTGAAATCGCCCACACAGATCACCGGGTGTGGCGACCGTTGAATGAACGCCGAAAGCTTTTCGATCTGCACCCGGCGGTCTTGCATCCCGGTTTTCAGTTGGTTTAGGATGAGGCCCACCTTGGCGAAAGCGGAGGGCAGATCCCACGCCTTGCTGGGGTCGTATTGTTTTAACCCCATCGACTGGAGATGCACGCCGATGATGCGCACCGTATCTGTGCCCGTCAGTACATCCGCGAAAGCGATGCGGTTAAAACCGTTCTCACTCACCGCCACATCGCCCGTTTTCAGGATGGGAAATTTTGTGACGATGAGGACGCCCACCACGGGATAATGGGGTTGTTTGATGTCGGCGGAGAAATAATACTGATAACCCTTCTCCTTGAAATAGCGGAGCATGTCAAAGTTTTTGTCGCCGTCGAAGGTCATGAATTCCTGGTAGCATTGCACGTCGGCATTTTGTTGGAGGATCCAGTCCTTCAGTTGAAAGGCCAACGGCGGCGGTGCATAAAAGGCCCAGTCCTGCACATAGGGGAAGCCGGTAAGGGAGACGTTGTAATTGAGCACCGAAAAACTTTGAATGGAGGGTGACGGCCGGTGAACAAAACTTTTCCAGGGGAAAGTGCTTGCCAGGTAGGGACTTCCGATGCCCAAGGCCACTAAATAGTAGACCCCGGAAAGGTTACGCCGGACGAGCGACCACAGGAGCAACAAGAGATTGACGACCAGCACCCCCGGGATGAGAAAAGGGAGCAACCACAGATAATTTTCTTCCGTCGGCTGCACGCGCGCCAACGCATACAATACAGCCAGCACGAGCGCCGTGAAGAAATTAAAGTGGCTCAATCGCTTCGGATTTTAGCGGGCTAAGTTAGGTTGATTTCCTGGTAAAAGAAATTGGCCGCCGGGGGTCACCGCGTTTCGAAGCGCTTCTCCAGTTTGTCGAGCACGGTCGTCCAGTGGGCTTTCATTTCTTCGCGCGCCGCTTCGCTGGGCAATCCTTCGTGGTGAAAACTCAGGGCTGTCTTTTTTCCGCTGGCAACCACCCGCACCTGGAGGAGGGAGGGAGAGATCCAGTTGTCGGGGTGCCAGGCCATCCGGAGGTGAGAGCCGGGTTTGAAAACCCTGAGCTCGGCAGCCAGTCCTTTTTTTACTTTGTAGGGCCGGGGACCATCCAAGGCCAGCGCTTTGCCCAGCCAGACCTTCATACATTCGGGGGAAAGAAGGAAATCCCAGGCTTCGTCTTTCGACATCGGGAACGCGCGGCGCACGCCGATCTGGAAACCGCCGGCGATTTGGCCGGTGATGCGCTTGCCTTTTGCTTCGCGGAAGCCGAGGGCGATTTTTTGACGCCACCAGGAGCTTTCGATTTTGGGAGCGAGGAGTTTTACGATTTCGGGATGGGAGAGGGTGTCGGCTTTTTTGCGGTCGAGGGAATTGATCCAGGCGGCCCAGGTTTTGCCGGTGGCTTTTTTCAGGGCTTCGTTGGTGACGCTGGCGAGTTGGTGGATTTCTTTTTGCTTGGCCATGGGTTGAATTTTTTTGTAAAGAAAGCCACGGAAGGTGTCAGCAGTGTGTCAGTAGATTTGGAGTGTTTTGCAGGAGATCAGTTTAAACCGCCAAGACGCAAAGGGCGCAAAAAAGACGCAAAGCTTAGCCGCTTCGCGTCTTCTTTTTGAAAAATGCTATTGTTGGTGGAAGCTTACGCTGATGAATTTTAGTACTTCGGGTAAGGCTGTTCTCCAGTAGGTCCAGTTGTGGACGCCTTCGCGGACGCGGAATTCGTGGGGAATTTTTTTGTCGATGAGGGCGGCGTGGAGGGCCATGTTGCCTTTGATGAGGAAGTCTTTGTCGCCGCAGTCGATGTAGAAGCGGACTTTTTTCAGTTCGTCGGCGTTGGCGGTTTCGATGATCTTGAGGATGGAGTTTTTGTTGTAGTGCTCCGTCAGGCGGTCTTTGCCGGTGAGGTCTTTTTTACCATAGAGATTGCCCATCACATTGTTCCACATGTTGGGGTCGCCGTTGATGATCTCTTCGTCTGTGAAAACGCCGGAACTCAGGGGTGCGGCGGAGGAGAACAGCTCGGGGTGTTTGGTGGCCATGATGAGGGTGCCGTAGCCGCCCATGGACAGGCCGGCAACCGCGCGGTATTGTTTCGTGGGACGCGTGCGATAGTTGGCGTCTATGTAGGGAATAAATTCTTTGATGAAGAAGTCTTCATACTTCACTTTGCCATCGTAGCTGTTGATGTACCAGCTCACCCCCGCGTCGGGCATCACGATGATCATCGGCGCTACCTCACCCTGGAGTTTGTCGGCAATGATCTGGGCTTCGCCAAATTGCGTCCATCCCGTTTCGTCGTCGCCATAGCCGTGGAGCAGGTAGAGCACGGGATATTGCCGGTTGGATTTGTCATAGTCGGCCGGCAGGTAAATGTTGTATTCCACGTCTTTGCCGAGCGCGGCGCTTTTCACTTTCAGACTTTCTTTCACCAGGCCTTGTTGAGCAAAGGTGCTAGTGGTGATAAGCAAGAGGAGGTAACAGAGTTTTTTCATGCGCATACAGTAGGGTTCAGGATTGTAGAACCACAATGTATTTAAAATAAAATTGATTTGGTAGGGAGGCTACAGGACAGGTAAAAAATGAAAGTGCCCACGCTGCACGCTGTGCTTCCGGCGGGAAGGTCTGCGGGGCAGGGTGGGCTGAAGAAACTGATTCTGTATGATCCCGGGAGGAGTGAGAAGGAGCCCTTCCGAGGAGCCGATCAGTTACTTCCTTTCTTGTGCGTCAATCAAAACAGAAACTATTTGGCTGACCCACTATTCTTTGATGGGTTTGCCGTTGCGATCGAAACGATAGGTTTTGGTCATGTCGCCGTCTTTCATTTCCACCAGGTACATGTCGCTGGATTTGCTGCGATAGAGGGCGGCATTTTCCCAGCCTTTGTACATGGCGTTTTGAAGCGCTTGTTGCACGGGCTTCGGCACATCGGCCGCCTTGATCCTCACCATGTCTTTGGTGTAGTTCGTGCTTTGCGCCAACGGCGGTTCGATAATTTGCGGATTGCCTTCGCGAATCACTTCGGTCGTGTCGGCAGCGATTTGTGCAAAAGCGCAGGACATGCTCACCAGGAACAGTCCGGCAACAAAGGGTAAGGTAATTTTTAGGTTTTTCATGGCTTTCGGTTTTTAGGTAAGAAATCCATTTTGATGAACGCCTAACAATCGCGTGCCAATTTATCCGCCAAAGCGGAACACTGAAATGCCCATGAAAAATGCCGATTTCAGCCCATTGGGCCGTGGCCACGTTTTGTGGATTTGCGAAGTTCGGAAACGGTCTGCTGAGAAATCTCTACAGTAAAAAAATGAAGAATGCCGGATGAGGATGGTCAGTTGCCGGGGGCGAAGGTGGTCAGGAACGCCGGGACCGTCCTTTTGTGCGACAACTGCTCATAGGCAAACGCGATCGCGATGAGGACCGGCTCGGCATAGGCTGTACTAAAAAAATTGAGTCCCACGGGCAACCCTTCAACGGTCCCCATTGGAACGGTGATGTGCGGATAGCCTGCCCGGGCCGCGGTGCTGTAAGCGCCATAGCCATTGAAGGCATCGCCGTTCACGAGGTCCGTACACCACGCGGGGCCATTGGCGGGTCCGCAGACAGCGTCCAGTTTATTTTCACGTAATGTATTGTCAATCGCTGTTCTGGCGAGCGTCAGCGTTTTCTTTACCGACTCTTTGTATTCGGCGCTGTCAAGATCGCCAAGGGCTTCGGAGGCTTCCAATATTTCTTGTTTAAAAAAAGGCATGGCCTCATGTTCGTGCTCGCGGTTGAATGCGATGAGCGCTTTCAGATCTTTCACTTTTGCCGCCGGCGCTGCGGCCAGGTATTGGTTGAGGCCGTGTTTGAATTCATATTTCAAGACGTTGTAGCCTGCCGGTCCCAGGTCTTTCATTTGTGAACGAACGTCTACTTCCACGATGGTGGCCCCGGCCTGCTTCATCAGGTCAATCGCATTTTGAAAAAGGGCATCCACGGCTTCGTGTCCTTTCAACAATGTTTTTTCAACACCGATGCGTTTGCCCTGGAGTCCCTTGGCATCCAGGAAAGCGGTGTAGTCCTTGTGGGACTTGCCCTGGCTCGCGGCGGTAGCGGCATCAGCGGCGTCAACCCCGCATAAAGCGCCCAGCAGGATGGTGGCATCTTTTACGGTGCGGGCCATGGGGCCAGCCGTATCCTGCGTGCTGGATATGGGAATGATGCCCGATCGGCTCCACAGCCCAACCGTTGGCTTGATACCCACAACGCCGTTGAGAGACGACGGGCAGGCGATCGAGCCGTTTGTTTCTGTGCCGATGGCGATCGCACAAAGGTTGGCAGCTACAGCGGTACCTGACCCTGAGCTGGAACCACAAGGATTGCGATCCAGCACATAAGGATTCCTGGTCTGTCCACCGCGACTGCTCCACCCGCTGCTGGATCGTTCGGACCGGAAGTTGGCCCATTCGCTAAGATTTGTTTTGCCCAGCAACACGGCACCAGCCTCCCGAAGACGCGCAATGATAAAAGCGTCTTGAGTGGCAAGGTTGCCGATCAATGCAATCGATCCGGCGGTGGTCATCATTTTGTCGCCGGTGTCGATGTTGTCTTTCACCAGCACGGGGATGCCGTGGAGCGGGCCGCGCACTTTGCCGTCTTTGCGTTCTTTGTCCAGTGTGTCGGCAATGGCGAGGGCGTCGGGATTCAATTCTAAAACGGAGCGCAGGGCCGGGCCTTGTTTGTCGATGGTCTCGATGCGTTTCAAGTACAGCTCAACAATGGCCCGCGACGTGTACTCACCGCGTTGCATTTTTTGTTGGAGGATCTCAAGGGTTGCCTCTTCCAGTGGGAAAGCGGTCTTGGCTTCTGCGTCCGCTGCGCTGGCTTGGGGTGTGCGCGGTTGGCAGGCTGCTTGCAGCAGGGCAGGGAATGTTATTCCCACCAGGGTGCCTGTTTTGAGGAAATCTCTTCTTTTCATGGCTTAGGTTGAGCCGTGTGCCGGCTACACGCCGTCACCGGATCGATGACGAATATAACAAGCCGGCGAAAGAAATCGGTGTTGGGGACACCCGTTTCTATAAGTAAATGCGAAAAAAGATTCTTGGGAGGATCTTATTCATTACGCAAGGCTTCCACCGGGTTGGCCAACGCCGATTTAATGCTTTTGTAGGAAATGGTGAGCAACATAATAATAACTGTCAGCGCCACTCCCACCGCGAACATCCACCAGGAAAGTGAAATACGATAGGCGAAGTCGTGCAGCCACTCGTTCATGAAGTAAGCGGAGAGCGGCGCAGCGATAACAAAAGCGACGAGGAGCAGCGTGATGAATTCTTTGCTGAACAATCCCACGATCTGTGCCACCGAGGCGCCCAGCACTTTCCGGATGCCAACCTCTTTGGTTTTTCGTAAGGCAATAAACGACAGTAGTCCGTAAAGACCGAGACATCCGATGCTGATGGTGAGCAGGGCAAAGGCCGTGAATCCCTGGAATACCATGTGTTGCAGGGTATATTTTCGGGCAAGCGTATCGTCTAGAAAGGCATAGCCGTAGATGCCATCAGGGAAGCGGGCTTTCCACGTCTTTTCAATGAATGCCAGGGTCTCCTCCATGTTTTGATCTTTCGCGATCTTGATGTTCGCCAGCCCCATAAAGGGCTTCCAGTTCATGAGCAGGCAAGGACTGATGTCGTCCTGCAGCGATTCGTTGTGAAAATCTTTGACCACGCCCACAATGGTGCCTTCGCCTTCGTTGATGGTGAGGCGCTGGCCGATGGCTTGCTCAGGCGTCCAGCGCAGGCCGGCAATGAGTTTCTCGTTTACGATAAATTCTTTCAGGCTGTCTCCTACGGTGGTGAAGTTGCGCCCCGCCAAGAGCGTGAGGTTGTAGAAGGAGAGGTAGTTGACGTCGGCACCTTTCATCTCCGCTTCTTGCCCCTCTTCTTCCAACTGATGGGGCAGACGAAAGCTTGTGTCATAGCGAAAATCATAGGAGGATTGGGGACTGCTCGAGGAAAAACTCACGTCGGCAATGGCGGAGTTCGCCAGCCACTGTTCACGCAGCGTCTCGTCATGTTCGCGGTCATGGAGTTAGGTAATCACGTCAGCCTCCGTTGTAAACCCCAGGTCTTTGGTTTTGAAATATTTCATTTGCGCGGCCACCACAATGGTGCCGATGATGAAGATCTGTACAATCGCAAACTGAAAGACGATGAGCGCGCGGCGGAACGTGATGCCCTGCCCGGCTCCGTTGTTAAACTTGCTCTTCAGTGCTTCAATGGGCTTGTATGAAGACAGGACCAGCGCAGGGTAGAAGCATGCCAGCACCATGACCACCGCGCCAATGGCCAAAGCTGTCAACACGGTTTGCATGTCTATAGCCAGACGAAGGTCAACGATCGCCAGCGTTTGGTTGATATACCCGAGTGTCAATTGGGTACAAGCCAGTGAGACGACGAGCGTGAGTGCAAGTAATAAAACATTCTCACGCAAAAACTGGGTCACCAATCCAAACCTTGAGCTGCCCATCACTTTGCGGATACCGACTTCCTTGGCCCGGTTGGCGGCTTGCGCGGTAGAAAGATTGATGAAGTTCACACAGGCGATCAGTAAAATAAAAAACGCGATGCCTGTGGCGGCATAAATAAATTTTTGTGGCATGGTGTAGCTTCCAGGCCCCGCACCATAGACCACATCGTTGTGAGCTTCGGTGATCGGTTGCAGCGCGTAGGTAATGCGCCGGTCGTCTTCAGGCTTAAGGTATTTTTTCTTCCAGGTCGCCATGCGTTGTTCCAGGTCTTGAACGGATTGACCCGCCTGGAGTGTCACAAACGTAGTGCCCTGATAATTTCCGGACCAGTTGTTTGCGAAATAGGGATTGTTCCTTTTAAAAAATTCATAGGGAATCAGCAGGCTGTACTGCAGCCCTGTGTTGGGTGGCGCATCGGCGATGAGACCGGTCACCGTGAGCTCGTCCTTATTTTCCAGCAGGATGTGTTTGCCAAGGATGGATTGCTTTTCGTGCGCCGCCGTTCCAAAATATTTCACGGCAATGCTTTCGGTCAACACCGCCGAGTTAGGTTGAACCAAAGCCGTTTCCGGATTGCCGGCTAACCAGTTGAAGTCGAATACCTGTGGATAGAAAGGATCGACCATGAGCACATGCTCCTCTTCATAGCGTGCCACGTTGCCCTGCTCGTCCTCGATCTTGAACTGGCGGTGCAGGGGCCCGGCAGCTTGCGTGACGAGAGGGATTTCTTTGAAGTCGTTTCGCAGCGCTTCGGCCAGGGGATAGGCCGTGGTGTTCCAATGCAGCACCTCTTCGGCGCTTTTAAAATTTTCAACCACGCGGTAGGTACGCGAGGCTTTTTGATGATAGGTGTCGAAGCTCGTCTCGTAGCGGATGAAGATGGTGATGGCCAGGCAGCAGGTGATGCCGATGGAAAGCCCTAGCAGGTTGATGAAGGTGAATGATTTGTGACGCATCAGGTTGCGCCAGGCCAGGGTGATGGGCTTGAGGGTCATAGACTTATTTTTTATGGACTTGCAGGCTCAGGCCTGGCATCTTTCAGTGATCTATCTAATGGCTCTTCCAAATTCACACCAAAACCGCAGCGTGCCAAAAAACGCTGAAAAACGCTTTTTCCCTGCGATGTTTGTTCAACCACGGTCAGCCCTGTACGCTACCGGACTATTCCAGGATGGTGTTTTTCAACCGGTGTGCTTCGCTCAGCGACTTCACTTTTGCAGCGAATGCATCGCGATACCAATGGGGCAGCTGTCCGCCGGAGGCGAAAAGCTTCCGGTATTTTTCGGTCAACTGGGGATAATGTTTTTCGATGGCCCGGAAGACCAGCGTCTTGCTGTCGGCGGGTCCGTCGCCGAACAGGGTGAGCGTGGCCGGGAAAATATACTTTGCACCGATCGTTTCAAACGTGGAGAACATGTCGTGGAGATTTTCTCCGGTGTCGGTCACGTACGGTATGAGAGGCATCAGACTCACTCCGCTGTGAAAGCCCGCCGCCAGGGTTTCCCGTAACGCTTGCAGGCGTAGGGTGGGCGATGGGGCGCCGGGTTCAAAGAGTTTGCCCACCGCATCGTCCAAGGTAGAGAAGGAGAAGGTGATGAGGGCGGCGTGGGAAAGGAGGGGTTGAAGGTCGGCGGGGAGAATGCTTTCCTGGTCGATCCGTTTCAGGATGTCGAAGTCGCGAACGACGCGGTTTGATTTGGTGATGATGTGTACCGGAAAACGGTAGTGCAATAACAACTCCAGCAGCTGACGCGTTACCTGCGAGTCCTCTTCCACGGACAAGTAGGGGTCGGTTGCCGAGGAGACCACCACGATGCCGTACTGTCCTTTCTTTGCGCGGAGTTTGAGTTGCTTCTCCAGCACTTCCAGCACATTGCTTTTGAGGCTTAGCTTCTCTTCCATGTGCTCGCCGTACTTGCTGCCGCGGATGTAGCAATACAAGCAATTGAAGGCGCACCCGCTAAAGGGATTCACCGTGTAGTCGTCGAGGAACCAGGCGTCGCGGCGTTTGGTCTTGTTCAGAACAGACGTAACGGCAACCTGGCGCAACATGGGGGACGGTTATAACTGTTCGGCCGAGCCGGCAAAGGTTTGCCGCACGATCTTGCCGTTGCGGATCACGAACGTGTCCGAAGCATAAGGCAGCTTGAATTTTGGCACGGTGGCTTCCCACAGGATGTATCCCAGGTCGTCTTCCACGATGGTTTTATTCACCTTCATGGAGGTGGAATCTTTTGGGAAAACAATAAAGGCCTGGGCATAGCTTTCGCGGATCTCGGCAAGGCCCCGGAAGGTTTTGTCGGGGGTGATGAGGATGGACTCGTCGGTGTAGTCCGACATGAGAGCATCCAGGTCGCGGTCCTGGAAAGATTGCCAATGGTGTTCGATGACGGACCGGGTTTGCGCCTGGTCAACGGAAGTCTGTGCTTCTTTCTTCTGCGCGCAGCCAAAAGCGAGCAAGGCGCCAACAAGGAACAGGAACGGAATGCGTTTCATGAGGGTAATCGATTTAAATTTCAAGATAGTGATTTGGAACGGTTTTGTATTGCTAAATTTAGAGACCTTAACCTTTTCGTCGACAACCTGTATGGTCCAACGCCTATTTCCCGTGCTTCTTGTTGCGGTCACGGCCGCTTCCTATTCCTGTCAATCCGATCACGATAAAGTCAAAGAAACCATAACCCAAGCGTTGGCCGGCCAGCAGGGAACCTTTGCCGTGGCTTTTAAAGACCTGTCGACCGGCGAAGAGATCTTCATCAACGAGCACATGCCTTTCCACGCGGCCAGCACCATGAAGACGCCGGTGATGATCGAAGTGTTCAAACAAGCCGCCGAAGGCAAATTTTCGCTGACCGATTCCATCCTCATAAAAAATGAATTCAAAAGCATCGTCGACGGCAGTCCCTACAGCCTCACGGAAGATGATGACAGCGAATTTGAATTGTACAGGCAACTTGGAAAGAAGCGCACCCTGCAATCGCTGGTCTACGAAATGATCACGGTGAGCAGCAACCTGGCCACCAACATCGTCATCGAATGGGTTGACGCCAAAAAAGTAACACAAACCATGCACGACCTCGGCGCAAAAGACATCCAGGTGTTGCGTGGGGTGGAAGACGACAAAGCCTTTGATAAAAAGCTCAACAACAGCGTGACCGCCTACGACCTCATGCTGATCTTCGAAAAGCTGGCCAAGGGCGAGGCTGTAAATCCCGAAGCCTCGAAAGCCATGATCGCTATTTTACTAGACCAAAAATACAACGACATCATCCCCGCCAAACTCCCGCGCGAAGTCAAAGTAGCCCACAAAACCGGCTGGATCAAAGGCGCCCACCACGACTCCGCCCTGGTCATGCTACCGGATGGACAGCAATCCGCCCGCCACGCTGCACGTCGTCGGCCGCTTCACGCGCAAGGGCCTGGCCCTCAAGACCTATCCCGACTCCGAGGAACAGCTGCTCCGGCCAGGAAAGCCCTACAAGTGATCGCGCGCTTTGTTCG
>CBIHQM010000080.1:0-17949 GCA_966211885.1 uncultured Chryseolinea sp. | reverse complement strand
GTTGCCATGTTAACGATGGAAATATCCAAGGCTTCGAAATTTACTGCTGTGGAGGCCAAAGTAAGGATGAGAGTTTTACGCAGGAACATGGTATTCAGAACGACTTTGTTCCAACAAGATTAAGGGGCTTTAAAATGAAATAATAGTAAACGATAAAAATTGGAACAAATGACTTAATATTTGTTATTTTATAGAACAAATACGCTATTCACAATGCCAACAGACCTCTCAAAAGAACAAACAGAAACCGTGCGCCTGGACAAAAAAGACTATGAGATCCTGCGCCTGCTCCAAACCAACGCCAAACTCACGGTGCGCGAGATCGCTACCCGCGTGCATTTAAGCCCCACGCCTGTGCACGAACGGATCAAGCGCATGGAAAGCCAGGGTGTCATCCGCCAGTATGTTACGTTGGTGGACAGTCACCTGGTAAACAAGGGCATCAAGGTCATTTGCTATGTATCCCTCCGGGAACATACGCGCAAAGCGGGAAAGATCTTTATCGATTCCATTTTGAAATTCAAAGAGGTGATCGAATGCTACAACGTCTCGGGCGAATTCGACTTCCAGCTCAAGATCGTTGCCGAAAGCATGGCCAGCTATCACACCTTCTATGTGAACGCCCTCAGCGAAATCAAAGGGATCGGACAAACGAAGAGCGTGTTCGTTATGGACACGATCAAGGAAACGCATCAGATTCTGTGAATCCGGATTTCCGTCTCCACGGAGCTTGACCCTAGCTGAAATGTGTTGGTGAAGAACGCCAACGCAGGCGATGAAGCTTTAGCGAAAGCGGACGGTTCAAAAATGCATTTCTGAATTTTAAATTCCCTCTATTATCTTTGCATTTAAATCAATGAAGGATAAATACCTTCCCCATGAAAACAGTCGAACTCTCTCTGCACCCCGAAGAGGCCTTTGATGAAAATATCTTCCCCGGTATTCTCTACCAGAAGCTGGGTTTAAAAAATGACGGCAGCGTTTTCGTAATTCCCACGAAGCGCTCCATCGACGCCCGGTCACGCCAGGTCGTCGTTCGCTTTCAATGCGACATTGTTTCCCCCACAGAATTTAAGTCCCCGGTCTCCTACGTAAAAGATTTACCGGACGTACGCGGCAAAGACACCGTTGTCGTCGTGGGAAGTGGCCCTGCGGGATTGTTTGCTGCCTTGCGGCTCATTGAGTTGGGTATGCGCCCCGTGGTGTTGGAACGCGGAAAAGATGTTCAGGCCCGTCGGCGCGATCTGGCGGCGATCAACAAAGAACAAACCGTCAATCCGGAGTCGAACTATTGTTTTGGTGAAGGTGGTGCGGGGACGTACTCGGATGGCAAGTTGTATACGCGCTCAAAGAAGCGGGGAGATGTTAGGCGGATCCTGGAGATCCTGGTGGCGCATGGAGCGAAGGAAGAAATTTTATATGATGCCCATCCCCACATTGGCACCAACAAATTGCCGGTGCTGGTGGCAGCTTTACGCGACAGCATTCGTGAGGCCGGTGGTGAAGTGTTGTTCGATACGCGGGTGACCGACTTGATCATCGAGGCTGGCACCCTTCGCGGTGTGATCACGCAAGCCGGCGATACGCTGAAAGGCGCGGCCGTCATTCTTGCCACGGGTCATTCCGCACGCGATATTTTTGAGTTGCTACATCGCAAAAATATTCTCATCGAAGCAAAGCCGTTTGCCCTGGGAGTGCGGGTGGAGCATCAGCAGGATCTGATCGATCGCGTTCAATACCATTGTGTCGATGATCGCGGACCCTATTTGCCGGCGTCGTCCTATGCCTTGGTGCACCAGGCAGCCGTGGGGGGACGCGAACGCGGTGTGTTCTCGTTCTGCATGTGCCCCGGAGGCTTCATCGTTCCGGCCGCGACGGCGCCTGGAGAGGTGGTGGTGAATGGCATGAGTCCTTCGCGGCGTGACTCGAAATTTGCCAACTCGGGCATCGTGGTGGCGGTGGAGGAAAGCGACTTTCGCGAATTTCAGCAACACGGACCCTTGGCCGGTATGTATTTTCAAGCTTCCGTAGAGCGCCGCGCATGCGCTGCTGGAGGGAACACGCAACAGGCACCGGCACAACGGCTGGTGGATTTTGTCGAGGGAAAAATATCGGCATCGTTACTGGAAACGTCATACCAGCCGGGCCTCACGCCGGCCGATATGCGCGAAGTTTTGCCTTCTTTTATTTTTAAAGCGCTACAGGAGGGGTTCCGGAACTTTGGTGGTAAAATGAAGGGTTATCTCACCAACGACGCCCAGGTGGTGGGAGTGGAGAGCCGGACATCGTCGCCGGTAAAAATTCCCCGCGACAAAGAAACGTTGGAACATCCGCAGCTGCAGGGGCTTTTTCCCTGCGGTGAGGGAGCAGGCTATGCCGGCGGCATTGTGTCGGCAGCCATGGATGGGGAACGATGTGCCGAGGCCGTTGTTAGAAAGGTGAAGCGAACGTAAAAACTCTTCAAGAAAGTCATGAGCAAGAAAACCGTTATCATCGGCGCCACGCCAAACCAGGGAAGATATGCCTATCTCGCCGCCGGCATGCTGACAGAATATGACCACGAGATCGTGCCCATCGGCATCAAAACAGGCGAGCTGTTCAACAAACCGATCCTCGATCTCAGGGCAAAGCCAAAAGTGGAAGGCGTGGACACGGTGACGCTCTACATCGGCCCGCGTCACCAGCCGGAGTGGTACGACTACATCCTGAGCCTGAAGCCCAAGCGCATCATTTTTAATCCCGGCACCGAGAATGAAGAATTCGAGCAACGCGCCGAGGCGGAGGGTGTGGAAGCCCTGCAGGCCTGCACGTTGGTGTTGCTCCGGTCCCATCAATTTTGACCCTGCACAAAAAAAGAAACCCCGGCCCAAACGCCCGGGGTTCTTTCTAACCTAAAACAAGAATGACTCAATTTTTTAAGGCCCCTCAAAAATACCCTTCCGCCCATGCTCAGGTGGGCAGAAGGGATAGAGGGGGCCTTATTCAGCCAACTATGTAAATGAGATAGACAATAGACAAGATTAAGCCGCTCATTTACCCTGCTAAGATCGCATCATTCACACCCGATGGGGTATAAAGGATGTTTCAATGAATGACTGTAATGTTTCACTCCAACGGGAACCGGGGATGAATTTTATCCTTTGGTGATGTCGGATGGCAGTTTTCCAAAATGTTCGCGGAAGGTTTTGGTGAAGTAGGATGGATTTTCGAAGCCCACCAGGAAGGCGACCTCCGAGATATTTCCCACACCTTGCCGCAGCAGGTCGGCCGCGCGCTCCAGGCGATAGGTGCGCAGGAACTCGTTGGCCGATTGATTCGTGAGCGCGGTGATCTTTCGATAGAGCTGCACACGACTCAGGCCCATCTCCCGCGACAGGTCCTCCACCCCAAACCTGGAATTCTGCAAATGCTGCTCCACGGTGGTGCGCAACCGTTCCAGGAACTTCTCGTCGGCCGACGTGGCCTTCACGGTCTTGTAGAGCGACCGTCCGTTTTGGCTGTATTTTTGGCGTAGCAGGCGCCGTTGCTCGATGAGGTTGTTAGCGCGGATCGTTAGTTCCTTGAGATCGAAGGGTTTGGTGAGGTATTCGTCGGCTCCGGTCTCCAGGCCTTGAAGCCGCGAGTCGCTGCCGGCTTTGGCCGTCAACAGGATGATGGGGATGTGGTTGGTCAGTTCCGAAGTTTTCAGGACCCGGCACACCTCGAGGCCATCCATGCCGGGCATCATCCAGTCGCTGATGATGAGATCGGGGATTTCGCTCATCGCTGTCCTCACGCCGGCCTCGCCATCCGCGGCATCCAGGATGCGGAAGCGATCTGTGAAAGCCGACCGGATGAAGGCGCGTAGCTCCAGATTGTCTTCGATGATGAGCAGCAGCGGGTGGAGTTGGTTTGGGTCGGAGCCATTGCCGGTCGGCGACGGCATTTCGTGATGTTCTTTCTGCACGGATTCCGTTTCGCCAGGAGCCGTCGTGATCTCGGCGGGGGAATAGAATGATTTGGTCACAGGCAACAGAATGGTGAACGTGGAGCCTTTCCCGGGTGTGCTTTCCACCGTGATCTCGCCCTTGTGCGTTTTCACCAGCTCCCGTGTCAACGCCAGCCCCAGACCGGTACCCTCCACCGACGAGGTTTCGTGCACGCGGTAGAAGCGCTCGAAGATCCGGGTGAGTTGGTCCGGTGCGATGCCCTTGCCGGTATCGGTCACCGACAAAACAATATAACCGCCTTTTGACGTGACGGTCACCATAATTTTTCCGCCCTGCGCGGTGTACTTGATGGCATTGGACAGCAGGTTGTTCACCATTTTTTCCAGGAACGACACATCGGCATAGCCGCGAATGGGTTCGGAGGGAATGTTGACGGTCAGGTCCAGGTGCTGTTGTTGTGCCATGGAGTGAAACGCCTCCGCGAATATTTTCAGGTAATAGGCCAGGTCCACCTCGCTCACCTGCAGCGGCAGGTTGCCGGCTTCGATGCGCGATAGGTCTAGCATCTGGTTCACGAGGTTGAGCAGCGACTTTCCATTGTTGCGAATCGTCACCAGGTCTGGCGTGGGCGTACCGTCGGATTCGGACAATAGTCTTTCCGTTGGCCCCAGGATGAGCGAGAGGGGCGTGCGAAATTCGTGCGAGATGTTGGCAAAGAATTTTGACTTGAAATCGTCCAGCTCTTTTAATTTCTGTACTTCGATATGGCCCAATTGCAGTTCGGTCTTCCAACGTTCGCGCTGGATCACAAAATTGCGGGCAAGCCACAGCAGCAAAGCGGCCACCAGCACATAGAAGGTGTAGGCATACCACGTTTCCCACCAGGGGGGATGAATGATGAGGGTGAGCGCTTTGCCGGTCTCGTCCCACACGCCATCGTTGTTGGCAGCTTTCACGCGCAGTGTGTAGGTGCCCGGATCCAGGTTGGTGTAGGTAGCCGACCGGTTGGTGGCCCCGGTAGTGATCCATTGGTTATCTAGCCCCTCCAGCATATAGGCATAAACATTTTTGGAAGGATTAGTAAAATCGAGCGCGGCGAATTCGAAGGTGAGGTAGTTCTGGTCGTAGTGAAAAGACAGCGCGGTGGTTTCGCCCAGGCTCTTCGCCAGCGTGAGCGTGTCTTTTTTCACGGGACCGACGCGCACTTCTTTGTTATCGAGTTTCAGGGAGGTGATCACGACCGCGGGCTTGGTCGGGTTTAGGGTGATGCGTTGCGGGTCGAGCAGCGTCAGTCCGTTCACGCCGCCAAAGGCCAGGTGTCCGGTGCGGGTTTGGGTGGAGGCGTTGAAATTGTATTCGTCGCTCTGCAGGCCGTCGCTGGAGCGGAATTGAATGATGGCTTGCGCCGTTGGATCAAAACGGAATAGACCTTGGTTGGTCGTGATCCACAAGCGTCCTTGCGCGTCTTCACCGATAGCGTTGATCAGCTGCGCGGCCAGGAGTTTCTCTTCCTGGAAAACAAAAGGTCCTTTTGTTGCTTCGTTCACGTACAGGCCATGCTCTGTACCGGCGTACAGCCTGCCGTTGCGGCT
Organism: uncultured Chryseolinea sp.; assembly: GCA_966211885.1. Classification (GTDB taxonomy): domain Bacteria; phylum Bacteroidota; class Bacteroidia; order Cytophagales; family Cyclobacteriaceae; genus Chryseolinea. The sequence goes on along the minus strand of CBIHQM010000080.1, from coordinate 12,428 downwards.
TTGAAAGAGCGTGATGACCTTGCCTTGCAGAAATCTTTTGAAGCCGTTGCCTTCCACCAGGTTGAGACCATTGGCGGTGGCCAGCCACAGGTTTTGATCGCGGTCTTTGAAAATGGTATTGACGCGGTTGTGACTGAGCGAGGTGGGGTCTTTTTCATCGTTCAGGTAATGAATGACCGACCCAGGCTGACCAAATTTTTCACGGGTGATGATCTTGTTCGCGCCGCCGCCCACGGTGACCACCCACAGGTCGCCGTTCTTATCCTCCACGGCGGCCTTGACCGTGCCATTCGAAAGCGTGTTGGCGTCGCCTTTGGAGTCGTAGTGAACAATGTCGTTCGTTTTTTCCAGACACCCTGCCGCACGCAGCGGAATGCCCACCAGGCCATCGTGGTCGGTGTCGATCCACAACCGTGTGGAGCCTTGGTAGAAACTATTGATGATATCCACCGATTTGCTTAGCGCGGGAGGGAAGGGATCATATTTTTTGAACGACAGGTTGCCGATGTCGTCCAAGGTGGCGGTGCGCATGCCCGCGCCATAGGCTCCAATAAAAAGCGTTTCATGGTCCCCGCAGGGAAGGCCGGTGATGGCGGTGATGAAATTGGAGGGCGTGCCAATGTCGTCGTTGGAATAGTTGACAAAGTTGTCGTGGCCTTTGCGCAGTTTGCTCATGCCCCCGACCCATGTGCCCACCCAGAGATTTTGGGAGCGATCCAGAAGCAGGGAGAACACCAGGTCGTTGGCCAGTGATGAGGCATTGACGGCGGCGTGATTGGAAAATGAATAGCTGCCCGTCCGGGGATTGAAATGAACAAGTCCCCCGCCATAACAAGCAACCCAAACCGACTCATCCGACTCAAACAGCAGCGACGACACGCGCTGCGTGGGTTGTTCGTCGCGCGACAAAGGAACGTAGCGGACTTGGTTTAGGTTGGCGTCCAGTTCCACGAGGCCTTTTTGCGTACCCAGCCAATAGCGATCTTTCTGGGGCACAATTCTCCAAATGTCATTGGCCGTGAGCAACGTGGAATCCTTTTGGGCGAACGATGGGCGTCGAAATTTTTTATCCGCAGAAAAAAGGAACAGGCCCCCACCGCGCGTACCCACCAGCAGACCGTCTCCATGCCGAAGGATGTGCAGGATGTTGTTGTTCCCCAGGTTTTGTTTTGTGCCGTTGATGTAAGGGGTGAGCACATGCGTGGCCATATCGAAATGAAAGATCCCTTGGCCGGATGTCCCGAGCCATAGCCCCTTGCCATCGGGTTCCAGCACCAGTGTGCGCACCGTTGCCGAGCCGTCGCCGACCCGGTAAGCCTCGAAGGTATCGAGGGTGGGGTTGTAGCAAGAGATGCCGCCTTCGTGGCCGATCCACAGGCGTCCGTCGGGTGCTTCTACGATGGTCCACACAAAATTGCCGCCGATGCTGTGGAGTGTGTCCTGGGGGGCTTTGCGGAAAATCCTGAACGTGTAGCCATCAAAGCGGTTGAGCCCGTCTTCGGTGCCGATCCACAAAAATCCCTGGCGGTCCTGCAGCAGACTCACTACCGTGCTTTGCGAGAGCCCTTGGGGAAGGGAGTAGTTGTCAAAGCGCAATTTTTGCGCGCGGGTTACAAACGGAAAACAGAGCAGCAACAACAGCGTCCATACGCCTGTGCGTTGTCCCGGTGCAACGAGCTTCAACCTGGCAATCCGATCCATCATGGCTCCCAAAAAAAGTTAGTACGGGCAGATCACGTAAGTTAAGGAACATTGGCCAATGCACAAGGCGATGGGGGTGAAGGTTTCAGGGAGGGTAAGGGAGGGTTTCGGGAGGGTGTTTAAATATTCCTTGTTAACTTACAGCATGGACATCAAAAAATTTAAAGTAAAATCTGGCAGCGAGGTGAGTCTCAAAGACTACCCCACCAACTATGACGGCAACGAACTGAACAAGGAGCGTGCCGCCGTCCTGTTGGAAGACAGCCGCAAGCAACTGGCGGAGGTGCAGGATAAATTATATGCCCAGAATCAATACAGCGTGCTCATCATCCTGCAGGCCATGGACGCCGCGGGCAAAGACAGCGCGGTGAAGCACATCATGTCAGGCTTCAATCCGCTGGGCGTGCAGGTGCACAGTTTTAAGACGCCTACGAAAACGGAACTGGACCATAACTATTTATGGCGCCACAACCTGGCCTTGCCCCCCCGCGGCGAGATTGCTATTCATAACCGCTCACATTATGAGAACGTGCTGGTCACGCGGGTGCACCCGGAATACATCCTGAACGAAAGTATTCCCGGCATCGACAGCGTGGACAAGATCAAGAAGTCGTTTTGGGAAGATCGCCTGGAACAGATCACGGCGTTTGAAAAGGGGCTGGCCGAGAACGGCACAGTAATCCTGAAGTTCTTCCTGCACCTTTCCAAAAAGGAGCAGAAGAAACGGTTCCTCGAGCGCATCGACGATCCCTCCAAAAACTGGAAGTTTGAAATGGGTGACATCCGCGAACGGGGGTACTGGGATGACTACCAGCGGTATTACGAGGAAGCGATTGGCGCCACGTCCAAAAAATATGCACCCTGGTTCATCATTCCGGCCGACGATAAATGGTATACACGACTGGCCATTGCGACCATCATCCACGATCACTTCGAAGACCTCAGCATTCACTATCCGACCTTGACCGACACTGAAAAAGCAGACCTCCAAAAGGCGCGTGCCCAATTGGTTAACGAAGCGTGAAAAGTCCTGTTTGAACGATCAAAATATAAGTGGATTTTGTTCATGTTACAGAGAGCAAAATGCATTGTTATCTGGGGTAAAAACGTTATTTTTGAAGGTTCTAATAATACATCATGAGTGAAGTAAAAGACAAAGTACCCGCTGATTACTCAGCCAATAATATTCAGGTTTTAGAAGGTTTGGAGGCGGTTCGAAAAAGACCCGCCATGTACATTGGAGATGTGGGGGTGAAAGGGCTACACCACCTGGTTTGGGAAGTGGTAGACAACTCGATCGATGAAGCCCTGGGCGGCTATTGCGACGATATTAAGGTTTCCGTTCTGGAAGACAATTCCATTGAGGTAATAGACAACGGCCGGGGCATTCCCACCGACATGCACGAGAAAGAGAAGCGCTCGGCCCTGGAAGTGGTCATGACGGTGCTTCACGCCGGTGGTAAATTCGATAAGAATACGTATAAGGTTTCGGGCGGTTTGCACGGCGTGGGTGTTTCCTGCGTGAACGCATTGTCGGAAATGCTGCACGTAACGGTATACCGCGACGGAAAGATGTTTGAGCAGGAATACGAGCGCGGCGGCCCCAAATACCCTGTGCGGGTAGTGGGTGACTCCGATCGCAAGGGCACTACCGTGCGCTTCCTGCCCGATAAACAGATCTTCCCCATTACCGAATACAACTACGAGACCATTGCCACCCGTCTGCGCGAGCTTTCGTTCCTCAACCCGGGCATCCGCATCACGCTGACCGACTTGCGCGACAAAGACGAACAAGGCGAAGCGAAACACGAAGTGTTCTTTTCCCAAGGGGGGCTGCGCGAGTTTGTGGAATACATTGACTCCACCCGCGAAAAGCTTATTGCCCAGCCGATCTACATCGAGAGCGATAAAGGCGAGATCCCCATCCAGGTGGCCATGAGCTATAACACCAGCTACACCGAAAACCTGGTATCGTATGTGAACAACATCAACACGCACGAGGGCGGCACCCACGTGGCAGGTTTCCGCCGTGCGCTTACCCGCACGTTGAAGGCCTATGCCGACAAGTCGGGTCTGCTGGAGAAAGTAAAGCTCGATATCAGTGGCGACGACTTCCGCGAGGGGTTGACGTCCGTGATCTCCGTGAAAGTGGCTGAACCTCAGTTCGAAGGCCAAACCAAGACCAAACTCGGCAACTCCGACGTGATGGGCGCGGTAGACGCGGCGGTGGGAGAGGTGCTCCAGTATTACCTGGAAGAACATCCCCGCGAAGCCAAACTTATCGTCAACAAAGTAATTCTCGCAGCGCAGGCGCGTCATGCGGCACGCAAAGCGCGTGAAATGGTGCAACGTAAGAACGTGTTATCCGGCACGGGCCTCCCCGGCAAGCTGGCCGACTGTTCCAGCACCGACCCCAGCATCTGCGAATTATACCTCGTGGAAGGTGACTCCGCCGGTGGCTCGGCTAAGCAAGGCCGCAACCGGAATTTCCAGGCCATCCTGCCCCTGCGCGGTAAGATCCTGAACGTGGAGAAGGCGCAAGAGCACCGTATCTACGACAACGAAGAAATCAAGAACATGATTACCGCCCTCGGCGTTACCTTCGGCACCCCCGAAGACGAAAAGGGCCTGAACATGAACAAGCTGCGCTACCACAAGATCATCATCATGACCGATGCCGACGTGGATGGCAGCCACATACGGACACTGATCCTGACGTTCTTCTTCCGGTATATGAAAGACCTGATCGAGAACGGCTACGTGTATATTGCATTACCCCCCTTGTACCTCGTCAAGAAAGGCCGCGAAGAACGGTATTGCTGGACGGAGGAAGAACGCGAAGCCATCGTGAAGGAACTGGCCGCCGGCGGCAAAGAAGATTCCGTAGGTGTGCAACGCTACAAAGGTCTCGGTGAAATGAACCCGGAACAATTGTGGAGCACCACCATGGATCCTTCCAAGCGGTCGCTCAAGCAAGTGAGCATTGAATCGGCTGCCGAAGCAGACCACTTGTTCTCCATGCTGATGGGCGACGAGGTGGCACCGCGCCGCGAGTTCATCGAGAAAAATGCGAAGTACGCCCGCGTTGATATTTAAGCAACACTTTTTAGCGGAATTGATTTTATGGAGGATTCGATCGCAACGACCGAAAGGATCGTACAGCAAATAGAGGAAAGTAACTACATCAGCCGCGACCTGAGCTGGCTGAAGTTCAACTATCGTGTGCTCGAACAGGCCAAGCACACCGACCGCAGCATTTTCGACCGGTTGAAATTCCTGTCCATCACGGCCTCGAACCTCGATGAGTTTTGTACCATCCGCCTGGGCAGCCTCTACAATTACATTGATTATGGCAAAGAGCGCTTCGACTACAACGGCCTGCGGGAAGAACCTTTTCGCAGACTGTTGTTGTTGGAGACCCAACGCTTCTATAAAGACCAGAACGAATATTATGTCGAACACCTGAAGCCGTATTTCTCGCAAAACGGTTTTGTGATTGCACCCTACCGCGAATTGTCGGTGGAAGACACGCTACGGGTGAACGATTATTTCAGCAAGACCATCTTCCCCATGCTCACACCGATGGTCTTCGACAGCTACCACACGTTCCCGCTGCTGATGAACAACAGGCTGTTGTTTGGCGTGGTGACCAAAAGTCCCAACGAGAATCAGACCCAACAGCGGGTGTCGTTCATGCAGGTGCCCCAGAACCTCCCGCGTTTTTACGAATTGGAAGAGCCTGGGCTCATCAAGTTTGTGCCCATCGAAGAGATCATCCGGAACAATGTTCACCACCTCTTCCGCAACGTGGAGATCGTGAGCACCAACCTGTTCCGCATCAACCGGAACGGCGACTTCACACTGGAAGAAAGCGAAGACATCGAGTCCAACTTCCTCGAGGACCTGAAGCGCAAATTAAAAACCCGCCGCTCCGGCCGTGTCGTGAGACTGGAAGTGGAGGCAGGCGCCGACCCTTGGATGATCCGTATGTTGAAGATCCAGTGGGACCTCGATGAGCATAACATTTTCTATGCCCCTGACGAAAGCATGGTCGAGTTCTCGGGATTGCTCCAGATCATTGGACACAAAGAATTCAAAGCCAAACGCGTCCATCCGCCGGATCCTATCAAGCCTTTGAACTTCCCGGAGCATGGCTCGCGCGATCTGTTCGAGGTGTTGAAAGAGCGCGACATCCTGTTGCACCACCCTTACAATTCCATGGAGCCGGTGCTGGACCTCCTGGAGAAGGCAGCCGACGATCCGTATGTGCTCTCCATCAAAATCACCATATACCGCGTGGCCCGCGATTCGCGGATCACATCGGCCCTGTTGCGTGCCGCCGAAAATGGCAAGCACGTAGCGGTATTATTCGAAGTGAAAGCCCGTTTCGACGAGGAGAACAACTTGCGCGAAGCCCAACGCTTGCAAAAGGCGGGCTGCTTCGTGATCTATGGCGTAGGCAACCTGAAGACCCACACCAAGCTGCTGCTCATTGTCCGCAAAGAAGGCGAGGACAAAGTCTATCGCTACGTCCATCTTTCCAGCGGCAACTACAACGAAGCCACGTCTCGCTTTTATGTAGACATCGGCCTGCTCACCACCAAGGAGGTGTACGCCAACGACGTGTCGGAGTTCTTCAACGTTATCACCGGCCACTCGCAGCCGTCGACCTACCGCAACCTCATCACATCGCCCCGCGACATGCGCATTCAGTTGTGCAATCTGGTGAAGCGCGAGGCAGAGAACGCGCGCAACGGCATTCAGTCGGGGATCGTCATAAAACTGAACTCCTTCCAGGACAAAGAGCTGATCGACGAACTGTATGAAGCCTCCAAAGCGGGCGTACCGATCAAGTTGATCGTGCGAGGCATGTGCTGCCTTCGTCCTGGCCGCAAAGGGCTCAGCGAAAATATCCAGGTGGTCTCGATCGTGGGCGAATACCTCGAGCACTCCCGCATCTACTATTTCCACAACGACAACAATCCCAAGGTCTACATCGGCAGCGCCGACGCCATGGTGCGCAGCTTCGACCGCCGGATCGAATCGCTGTTTTTACTGGATGAAGACATCCTCAAGAAACAGGCCATCAATAACCTGCGCTTCAACCTCAAGGACAACATCAACGCCTACGTCATGCAGGAAGATGGAACTTACGTGAAGAAAGAACTGGACGGCCAGCCGCCCTTCAACATTCACAAAGAGTTCTACCACATCACCAAGGAAATCGTGATGGACGCGAAGCTGTTTTAAATTAACCCTACCAAAGAAAATTTCCCACGCCCAGCGCCCTGATCAAATGGGCGCTCAGAGCTTGGCGTGTTTGTTTGAACACCAACGCAAGGGATGTGCACCGATGCTGGTTTTGCTGATGAAGACGTTTGACAAGGCGATGGGCAATCGCCCGCGGGCTAATGACTACAGGCTTCTGGATTCTGACTCCTGAAGTCTGGGAACAAAGAAACTCTGACGACTGAACACTGGCTACTCGAATACCGAGAACAAGCTACTGACTCCTGGCTCCTGAAGCCCGAGAACAAAGAAACTCTGGCTACTGAATACTGGCTACTCGAATGCCGAGAACAAGCTACTGACTCCTAACTACCGATACTCATAATACTGCGGACACTCCGGATTCTTATGCACTCCCCGGATCCGCGTCCGGTACGTGATCATAAATTCGTGTGTACCATTGGAGAAATTGTTCAGGTCCGACCGGGTCCAGTCGTAAGAATAGCCGAAATGAAATTTCTCGCTCAGCTTCAGATCGATAAAGCTGATGAGGGCGTCACCCAGGCGATAGGAAACACCGGCGCTGAAGACATCATAGAAAATAAAGGCGTTGTTGATGTCGAGGCTCAGCGGCTGATTTTCTTGTGCGCGTACGAGGATGGAAGGATTGATTTTTATTTTGTTGAAGCGATCGAGTGGCAACACCACGCCGCTTCGGATGTAGTAGTAGCGCGCTTCTTTAATTTGTCCCAGAATTCCTTCTACGGAGTTGGCGATCTTGTTGTTGAGGATGAAGGGCACGGAAAATCCAACAAAAAAATTCTTCTTGCTGTAATAGAGTCCGGCGCCAAAGTTGGGCTTCACCACATTCAGGATGTTATAGAACGAAGGGTCATTCGTGGTCTGGAGGTCGAGTTTGTCATAGTTTGCGCCCAAGAGGTTTATACCGGCCTGTAATCCCATCGACAGCGTGGCATCGTGAAAATGGATCTTGTAGGCATAGCTGGCATAGATGTGTTCGTTCTTGTAGCTACCGATCTCGTCATGGTTCACCAATAAACCGACCCCCACCTTGTTTTTCATCAGCGCCGTGTGACCGCTGATGCTATAGGTTTTCGGGGCGCCGGGGTAGTTGATCCATTGGTTGCGGTACATCGCCGTAAGATTCAATTGTACCTGGGCGCCGGCATAGGCCGGGTTGATCACCAGTTCGTTGAAATAATACTGCGTGAATACCGGGTACTGTTGTCCATAGGACCACGATACCATGGACAACGCAATGATAAAAGTTAAAAAAGTTCTCTTGAGAGAGGTGCTCATGAGTTTAAAAAGTTAATTAATAAGTTCTAAATATCCTGCCATAGGCTTCGAGCCGTCGCGTTTGTCGATGATGTAAAAGTAGGTTCCTCCAGGAAGGTTCGTGCCCATCAGGCTAATACCTTTGTTGGACTGGCCGTCAAAGAAGACCTCTGAGTTATCGTAGCCTTCCGCTTCATACACCAGCGTACCGGCGCGGTTGAAGATCTTCACCAAGTTGTTCTCGAAGTTGTTGATACAGCCGATGTAGAAAATGTCGTTGGAGCCGTCACCGTTTCGCGACACACCGTTGAAAGGACGGATGTCGGTTTTCAACGTCACATCCTTAGAGGTAGCGCATCCCAGCAGCGAGGTCACCGTCACTGAATAGGTGCCTGCATCCACATTGGTCACAATCGGGCCGGTCTGGAACACCGTGTTGCCCTGCGCCCATTCGATCTTGTCGATCTCCACCGTGTTGGTAATGAAGAGCGACAAGCTGCCGTCGGGTACGGGTTGCTGACCGTCTACTGGGGCCGTGCAATGTGTGGCGACAATGCTGAAATCAAATTCGGGATACACCGGCAGCGCAATGAGCTCTTCACTCACCAGCGGCGATTTACAACCCGTGATGCGGCTCGTAGCCGTAGCCGAATAAATACCCACAGCAAGGCTGTCGTACTCATCGCCTACAAAATCGGGTGATGCTTTCTCGGCCTGGCCGATGTACCAATCGAAGATATAGTCGCTGATGTTCTTGTCTACCGAAACCGACAGCGCACCGTTCTCTCCGCCCTTCACACAGCTGGTCACCTGCGACAAGATCTCGATCTGCGGCATCGGGATCGCCACAGGGCTGTAATTGATCTCGATAGTGGCCGTATTTGTACAGCCGGTCACTCTGTCTTTTGCCAACACTGTGTAGACTGTATTGTCCGGAGCGACCTTTGCTTTTAAGCCGTCAGCCTGCACGCCTTGATAGAAACCACCAGGCAGCGCCACGGGAGGAAGGCCTTCGAACCAATAGAAGTCGTAGTTGATGAAATCACCGTTCACGGAAGCGGAGGCCACGCCATTGGGAATCGTCGGATCGCAATTCGTTACCGGCATTAATGCTTCAGCCGAAACCGGAGGATATACGCGCTCGTCGTTGAACGGCACCACCAGGGTAGAACTGATACAAAGCGGTTGTCCGGTCGAGGGATCGATGGTGGGGTCAAGGTTGTAAGTTGCCACCACCGAGATGGGTTTGTTCAGATCGAGAACGGTCAGCGTAATTTCCTTTTGAGGAGGAAGCGCTACGTTATCGACGGTCCAGGTGAACGTGAAGTCATTCTGATTGATCGCAAGCGGGAGGCCGGAGGCATCATCATAGCCGCCGAACGTCACAGCCGCCAGCGCTTTGGGATTGTCCGCAACTGGGTCGATGACCTCGCAGTTTACAAGCGGCGTGGAAGAAGCATCGATATCGATCGGGTTCTTCGACGACAGTACCACGTACGTATCCTTGGCGACACAATTCGTGCTGTTGTTGGTAGCCACGACATTATAGGCCATCGGGCTAAGCGTAGCCGACGTGATGCCGGTCACTTCATCGGTGTTGGAAACAGGGCCACCCGCATCAAACCAGTTGTAGGTGTAGCCCGTAGTGCTCGTTCCTGAAGCCAATACCTTCAGCGAACCCGTGGTGCGGCCTACGCAGTGGATTTCGTTTTGGAAAGCAATCAGGGTCACGTCCACCGTGTTCACGGCTTTATTGAGAATATCAAAGCTGGCCGTCACATCGCAACTGCTGGTCCCGTCGGTGGCCACAACGTAGTAGCTGCCGGAAGCCAGGCTCGCGTTGTCCCAGCCGTTCGCGTCGGGGTTGGCGCTGGCATCAAGATCGGGCACAGCCGTTCCATCGGCTTTGTGCCAGGTGAACGTATAGCCTGCAAAAGGCGACGTCACCGGGCTGTTGTCCACTTCAAGGCGTTGGAAAGCAACCGTTCCCTCCGGGTTGGGTTGATTGTTTGAATTCATGATACAATGCAACACATCCGTGGTGGTCAGGTCGCCATTGGCCATGTTGATAGCAACCTCCATGGGCTTGTTGCCGACGGTAAAGGTGCGGTTGGTAAAGCACCCGATATTGGCAGTTGCCGAAGTGTTGTAGGTCACTTTAACCGAGTAGTCGCCGGGTACAACATTCGCGATGTTTTGCGTGGTGGCACCGGTAGACCATTGATAGTCATAATCTGCAGGGTTGCCCGTGACCACGACTGAGATGCCGCCATTACCCGTCAAGGTGGTGCTGGTCTTGCAGAACGTGTTGTTGATCATGCTGGCGTTCGAGAGATTGTCGTCGATCAACGGATCGGCTGTCACCTGTTTTATAGTCACCGTTCGCGCGGCGCGGCAACCTGCAGCAGGGCCGGCGTTGGCAACGGCCACGAAGGTATAGGATTGGGGCGCAAGCACCGTCGTCGGGTTTGTGTTATACTCGTTTCCAGGACCGGTATTGGGCACGGTGAGCAGACCAGGTCCGCTACCGGGGTCAACACTTCCTGCATAGAGGAATACATCGTAGTCGGCGGTTGTCAGGGTGGGCGCGAGCCTGGTCAGCTCAACAACAGCCGCACCATTGTTATAGGCCGGGTCGCAGTTGGTCACATCGGTTTGGGAAATGAAGTTAAGCCTGTGTGAGTCGACAAAATCCAGTATGAACTGTTCGTCTTGTTTACAGCCGTTGTCGCGATTGGTCACTTGCACGGCATAGTTGCCTTGCTGGATGTTATCCTTTTTAGAAGACGTTGGCGTGTTGAAAATATCCGTCGTCAGAGGCGTGCCGGAGGGCGATCCGCCCGCAAACCACGCGAAGTCATAGCCGTTGGTGTTCGCTGTGCCAACACCAGCTTCCAGGTACCCTGTCGGCGACGTACAGTCGGTGGGTTGCTGCTGGTCGGTCAGGCTGATCACAAAAGGAATGATCGCGTTAGCCACGGTGATGGTTTTGGCCGGCGTCATACATTTCCGGACCTTGTGAATCGCCCTCACGGTATAGGTTCCGTCGGGAACGCCGGGAAGAAGGTTGGTCTGGTTGGTCGGGTAGTCGGACGCTCCCTTTACGGACGAGCCCTTATACCAGAAGAAGTCATAATCGGAAGGCAGGTCAGGCGAAACCGTTTTCACTTCGATTCCACCATTCGTGGGAACACACTTCGAGTTGGCGGTCAGGTCGATCGACAACAGCGATACGGGCACCACACCATCGGTGATGTGCACTTCCTTGGTGGCCGAACAATGGGTGTTCTTGTCTACTACTTTTATGGTGTAGTAGGTGTTGCCCGACAGTCCGCCAACCGTGTTCTGTGTTGCGCCGGCAATGGCGTTCACCGTATTTTGGCCGGTATACCATTGATAATCAAAGTCGGCGATGTTACCTACGGGAGTTACAGAAGCTGCACCGGTAGGTGCGGTCACGTCGCAGGAGATCTGATCGGCTGTGGCGTTGGCACTGATGCTCGGAGGCGTGGTCTGGATGATGCTCACGGTCTGAGGCAGCGACGCGCACTTGGTGGAGTTCTTTGTGGCCACTACCGTATAAGATCCTTGCGCCAGGTTATTCCAGGTGTCGCCCGTGAAATCGGCCGAGGGCTTCACCGCACTGCCGAGATACCATGAGAATGTATACCCCGCCGTACCACCATCGGCCAGTGCCGAGGCTTTACCGGAGGTGGAAAGCGTACACAACGCATCTTGCTTGGTGGCCGCGACCACAGGCTTCACACTCTGGTCGGGAAGGTTATATGAATCGAATCGCTGACACCCGGTGGCCTTCTCGATCACGAGTACCGAATATGTAATAGCGATCAGACCGGCAATATTATGGCTGTTTCCAATTTTCGGATCGGTCAGCACGTCCGTGCCCTGATACCAGGCATAGGAGTATTTATTGGTACTGGGGTCAATAGCGTTGCCCTTGCTATCCAACACCACGGCGTCGAGGTGACCGTTCGGATTGCTCTTGCAATTGGTCAGGCCGCTGATGAGGTCGATGCGAATACTGAATTGGCTCTGGATGTCACCCACAACGACCTGTACCGTATCGGAACTACACTTGGCAGTCTTGTGAATGGCATATACCGTGTAGGTTCCCCCAGGAATACTGGTGTAACTTGCTCCGGTAAAATCAGCGGAAGCGATAGGCTTCGCGGTGGTGC
>CBIHQM010000079.1:0-17974 GCA_966211885.1 uncultured Chryseolinea sp. | reverse complement strand
TTGTTGCCAGTCTCGCTGCCATATAAACAAAAAGAGTTGTTATTACTCCTGCTAAGATTAACAATATGGTTTTCGCTCTTCTGCTCATCTGGCCAATTGCTTCTGTCGACCAATATAAAACAAATACGTTATAACGCTTTACCACCCTCTACCATTTTGTTGACCTTAGGTTGAATGATCCAAATACCAATGGGATAAAACCACAGCATAAAAAATTCTCCTACGAAGTCCGAAAATGCAGTTTCTCTCTGAAGTTCAACGGTCTTAAATGTTTTGGCCACAAAATAGAGCGTGTAAAACATGCAGAACATGGTAAAAAAGTGCAGGGGAAAAATGATGGCCATTATGCTTCCCATGAGTCCAACGTTCGGTTGGCCGCCGGTTTCTGCCATGCCTACGACAGCACTCATGACAGTCACCATTCCTAGTGAGAATAATGGCAAGTAAATTATGGGGACAAAAAAGAAGATCTTAAATTTCCTTGTCTTCATTTTAACATGAGCAGGAACTTTATCTTGAAGCCCGATGGCGATCGACCAAAACCAGCCAAAAAATGTTGCTGAGAGCACGATCATCAGCACGGGAAAGAACTTTAAAAAACTAAGCATCTCGGCTGGGGTTGGAGGCGTTCCATCGGCTACACTGGCGATCATGGCTCCCATCGCAACAAATTGAAAAACCATGGGTATCCCGAACATGAGCGCGAATAGCTGCCAATGTTTTGCTTTTAAAAAACGCTCTGTAAGTGTCATCGGCTAATGCTGTTTAGTTTTATTGTTTTAATGGTATCTCATCCAAATTAAATTGAACCCATTCTATAAATCGCTGAGGCAATCCATAATCAAGGTTGGCAACAGCGAAATTGCCATTGGCAGACTCATGTCACAACAACTCCCAGCCACCCTCGTATTCGTCGCCGGTGATTGATTTCAATTTATCGCACATCTTGTCCCACTTGTTAAATTCACCTTCCCCACCCTTGATGGCGATTACGTTCTGCCTGTCGATAAATTCAAAATCCTCTTCTCCTTGCAAAACACCATAGTCCTTATCCGATACAACAATTGAAATGGTATCAAAGTAAGCATTACTCCTGTCCAATTGGGGCTCCAGATATTCATGGATTAATTGTCCCGGTTTAAAGGCAGGCTTACCCCAAAACTCTGTCGGTTCTCCAATGATCTTTGAACTATTTAGTTCGGATTTTAACTTTTCTGTCTTTACCTCTTTTACCTCGGACTTCGGCCAAAATTTTAAAATAAAATCAGACATAATTCTTGAGCTATTTTAGTGTTTAGTTTTACTTCACCTCTTGTGGCCAACGTTTCCGCAAAAACAATGGCGGGTTTAAAAATACGCTTACTGTTGAGCTTGTCGTGCCGTTGATTCGCTCGTTGTCATGGGTTGCTCGTGCGCGCTGTTATTTTCTCAGCGGGTCAAACTTCAAAATTCTTTGTAATCTATTATTAACTCGCTCTCCAAAGTCTTTATTAATTTTTGTCATTAGGTCTACTTGCTTTGCAAAACACTGCAGCCGGTTGTCTTCATTTTCCTTCCTGTTTTTCGCTTCCCACTTTCTCGCCATCTCAGAGGTGACATCGTCGAATACTTCAAAGAGTAATTGATCAATGTCGAAAGGAATTTTTCTAAAAATCTCTTCTCCTCTTTCTCGGCATACATAATGATACCCATATCGGTCAACCTCGATAAACGGTTTTGCGTCATCATTCGAATTATTTATCTCGGGAAGTAGTCCGCTGTCTCCGTCTATTTTCTTTAGTTCGGTCTCAAGTCTTTCTCTTAGCTCTTCAGGCTTTAATGTTGTCATGCATCAATTTTAAGTTCGTAACGTCAAATCCCTAGTTTCTCCAGTTCAACCTTTGACAAATAGTATTCATACTCAAGATACATTCCTTTTATCTCTCTGGAATTTCTAAGATGGTCAAAATACTTTTGTTCGTCTTTATCTCGCAAATATTTTAGTCCCTTGTAAAATTCAAAGCGACACTCACATCTTATTTTTAAGGCCGGATGAACAAATTGGCCTTTAAAATCATCCTCACTTATTCTGTCTGTCAAGTATTCTGCAATTGGGGTTTTTCGCTTTAGCAAATCCCTCTCCGCTTTGACTTGCAGTTTTGCGTCGTTGGTCTTTAGTGAGAAGAAGAGCAATACAGCAGGTGGCAATGATATGTCAGTGGTGTACTTAAATTTTGCAGGGTATTTCACTGGATATTCCAAATAATGCTTGGAGTCAGACATGCGGTCGAGAGCATAGTAGCATAATCCGATGAACAAGTAAGTATCGTCCGAGACGCCATTGTCATTTTTTTCCTTTTCCCTTAACGCCTCGAAGTCGTCAAGTGACGCTTGATATTTTCCCAGGTGCAAAAGTATCATGGCTCTTGACCTTAAATCAAAACTGCTTTGCCCCGCCCGATAATTTTCATCGGCCAAATCAAATGCCGAGTCAAAGTCATCTTCAAAAATCCTGTCCCACGGATTGCCCTTGGTCATAATAATATTCTAAAATACGCACTTGCGGCACGATGGTAAGTCATTCTTATTTCAAAAACAATGGCGTAATTAACCATGCACAATTATCTATAATGTACAATGCTCATTACCCTGGCATCTCTCGCATCCAGGATGATTTCAAATCCTCCCCCGTCGTAAAATTTTGGCACCGAACCGGAAATGACCCAATAGCCATCAATTTTATGAACCCCGTAGGGTCGCTCCCCTAAGATCTTCTCTTTTCCATACACCTCAAACAAGATAGCCTCGGCAATTTTTATTGCGGTCTCATTTGTCGTTATTAGGACCTCGCTCTGTTGAACTTCATCCACCCTCGATAGTCTGCTCGCCTCCAGCAAGACCTCTTTAACTCTCTTCTCCGCAAACTCAATCGAAAGATCGTCCTCCCATGGGGCTTTATAATAACTGACTGCCACGGTAAGTCCAATGACAAAGATTAGCCCGAAAATATAGAGGGTATAATTTACTTTCATTCGATATAGATATTATACAGCGAAAAAGTCACTTTAACGGTCTTCCGATGGCATCGTTAAAACTCATTCCATTATTTAAAGTCGTTTATCATCCAATGAGCGTTGTTTTTTATTAACGTAAATGTTTTAGTCCCTGCCATATACACTTTATCACCGTCAACCGATCTGAATTTAATTGTCACTTCAATTTTGCCGTCACTCCGTTTATCCCGTCGACACTACTAACTTTCCCAGTCAGCTCTGTCCGCGTACATTCGCGAATGTTTGAAATCGTCGAAGTCATCGTAGAAATCAACGGACGGATAGCGCTGTGATTCCATTCTACCTTTCCACGTCAAATGAACAACCGCGAACTGCTTTTCAGCTTCTCGCTTCCTCACTACGAATAGAACATCATCATTTCTGTCATCCTTGCACAGCGCGGAAACCTCAAAGTCGGTCAAAACATGCTTATCGCTCCTGGGCTTAATAATACGTGAAAATAAAGTTCTCCTGGAATTTGTCCCAAGCTCTTTTGCTAATTCGTCTTCGAATGTAATTTTCTGTTCAATAGATATTTCACCCCAAGGCTCCACAACAAATGGTCTTGGTATATCTTGAAGAAAAAAATCGCTTATCACGTGGCTGTCAATCCCCGCAATGTCGATTCTCTTGGGTTCGCTTGGAAATTCCGGACTATCATCAAATGTAAAACCTCCGGCGGCATAGAGAAAGTATCCATTGTCCAGCTGAACATTAAACCGGAGTGCATACCATTTTTGATAATCTCGTGTGTTTGCATCCCAAAATTCCCAAACGAATTTTTGAACGTCTTTGTAGTAATTTTCATTCGGCAAAAATTGGCCGAAAACACACCCCATAGTTCTGTCGCCTACCTGCAGGTCGGCTGTCCCAATGACTTGTCTATGTGAAAAAACTTTTGCTTTCACGTTGTCTTTTTTAAGGCTTGCCACTAACGGCCCTCCAAGCTTTATGCGCTCCGTTGCGTTGGCCAATATCCACGAAATTTCAGGTATCTCAAAATGGAATCATTAGTTTCCTACAGCTCCTGACACCCAACAACACCGCACACACAATAGTGCGGCCGTGTAACTTTACAGATTCTTTAACCGTAATGTCAAAGACCCAACGCCATGGAAAGAGACAAAATCAAACAATTCTATTCCCACGAAATCGAAAAATCCCGATTGGAACTCGAAGCCTTTAAACTCGAGGGACTCAGAACCAAGGAAATCATAAGCAGATTTCTATTAAAAGACAAAATGCGCATTGCCGACATCGGAGGAGGTGCGGGCTACTATGCCTTTTGGCTCCAGGAAAAAGGACATGAAGTCAGCCTCGTAGATCTGTCTCCAAAGAATATCGAATTGGTAAATAAGCACTCTAAGGATACTGGAATACAACTCACCCGTTCCGAAATAGGAGACGCCACGGATCTGAATTTCGAAAAAGAACAATTCGATTTAGTTCTTTTATTAGGACCGCTTTATCATTTGACCGATAAAAAAGAACGGCTAAAAGCACTGTCCGAAGCAAAGCGAATACTAAAACCTGGCGGCGTCCTTTTGGCGGCCGTCATTTCAAGGTACGCTTCTTTGCTTGATGGATTTAGGAGGGACTTAATTAACAATGATCATTTTGAAAAAATGCTCATCGACGATCTAAAAATGGGTATTCATTTAAACGAAACCGAAAATTTAGAATACTTCACGACAGCCTATCTTCATACGCCAGCAGAAATAAAAAGCGAGATCATTGAAAGCGGGCTGACGTTTGAAAACCTAACCGCCATTGAAAGTTTTGGATGGTTCATCGACGACATAAAAACAAAATCCAAAGACGCAACCTACATGAACAAATTGCAAAAGATTTTAAGCATGGTAGAAACAAATGAAGAAATCATGGCCATGAGCCCCCATATCATGGCCGTAGCCCGCAATGAATAACTCTCCGGCTGGCATTGAAAACTAAAAAAATCGCATAAATTAGACTGCAAAATCTTTTCATTGAGACACCTGATCTTGTTTAGTAATTACGGACCCCTCAAATTGACGGCAATCTTCCCAACGCAGCTAGTACAGGCAACATACAAACAAAATAATAAATGAGAAACGCAACCGCAGTTATCCTTATTACCCTCCTAACTCAGTTTAGCAAAACAGCCATTGGCCAGACAACCGATAGCTTTGACAGTTTAATATGTAAAGAATGGAAACTGGTTTCTTATGAAGAACAGGGAGAAAAATTCCCGCCTGCCCCAGATCAGAAAAATGACAGAATGATATTTTACAATGATCATAAAGTTAAATCTATTGAGACCTAAAATACCCAAACCGCCTTTTGCAATATAGCCCCCAACAAAAAAACATTGTGGGTCGTGCACAACCCCACCAAATAAAAAGCGACCATGAAAGTTCTAAAAATTACTAGCGACGAATGCGTGCTGGAGTACAAAGATCCAGAGGGAAATTTGTTAATAATGTATATGGTTCCTGTGTCAAAAAAATAAACAGTGAGGCACTTCTCCACTACAAAAACCTCAACCCAATCTTCCCACCCAACCACATCTTCATGTTCATGCCGTTGTTGTAGGTGTGATCGTAAAAAATGTTCGGCGTATAGTCGGTAAACAATTCAGGATAGTTCGAGTATTTCGTGTCCGTCACATAACCGTTCAGCGTCACGCCAACCACCAAGGCGACCTTGCGTATCGGTTCCATCTCCACACCCACAAAAACTTTGTTGATCATGTTCACGCCCTCTATGGTGTTGCCCTTCAACACCTGGTTGGACGTGAGGTCCACATTCAGGCTCAGCCACCGGTTCAGCCGGGGCGCGGTGCCTACACCATAGCCAAACGTCCAAGTGGTCTCTTCGCCTTTGAACGTATTGGGTTTGGCGCCTGCCGTGAAGATGTTGTAGAACTGATGCACGCCCGTGCGAAAGGCCACATTGGTATAAAAAATCTCATCGGCCGAGAACTCGATCTTGTGATAGCCTTTCAACACGAAGCTGAACAAACCGACGGGCACCCCGTGAATGGTGTCCGAGATATTGACCAAACCAATTTGTGCTCCCTTGACGCGGGTAGCATAGTTCAACAACCCCGACACTTGCGCGCCCTCCACCGTGGAGCCGGCCACATTGAGAAGACCCGCTACTTGCGCTCCCTTTGAGTCGCGCGCCGCAAAATTCAAAAGGCCCGCAAGCTGCGCGCCGTTCATTTTACCACCCGAAAAATTCAGCAGCCCCGCCACTTGGGCCGGCCCGGCATCGTGGGTGGAAAAATTAAAAAGTCCGGCTAAGTGCGGACCTTTCTGTTCTCCTATTGTCATGTTCCCCAACCCTGCCAGGTGCCAACCATACGATTGTCGATGCGTGTAGTTGAACAACCCCGCGGCCGAAAACTTCCCCGACGAGTTGTTGTCGGCATTGATGAGCCCCGCAAACTGGACGCCGGCCACCGAATCTTTCACCGCATTGATCAGCCCCGCCATCTGCACCCCCTTCACGCGCCCACCCACGGCATTGAGCGCGCCGGCGAGTTGCCAGCCTTTGACATCGCCGCGGTCTATATTAAAGATCCCTCCTAATTCAAACTTGTTCACGCCCTTAGCAACGCCGCCGAAAATGTTGTAGGAGTAGTCGTTCACCACGCTGGCACTCAGCTTGTGGTTTGTCCCCACAAAGGGAACGAGCGAAAACTGTTGCTTGCGATACAGTGTGTCGCTCACGTTGGCGGTGTTGATGGACTGCATGATCTTGGTTTCCCAAAACCGCTTCAGTTTTCCTTTCACGCTGTCGGCCAATACCCGCATCTTCTCTTTGTCGATGTGAATCGGGATCTTCATCAGGCCGTTCTTATCGGTCACGGCCACCAGGGTGTCGGTGTAGTTGGCTTTGTTTACGGCCAGGATCAGGTTGGGCGAGGGCTTGTCGATCTTGATCTCGAAATAACCATATGAGTCGGTGATGGTTGAGTTGAGCGAAACCGGGTCATACACGCTCACATTCTTCAGGCGCTGTCCGGTGGCCTCATCCACCACATAGCCGGTATAGAAGCGCGCATCCTTGCTGGACGAACTAGTGGCAGCCTTGGTGAGGATGATGTATTTGTTCTGGGCTTTGTATTGAATGGTGCCCTGAAAGATCTTGTCCAGGATCTCGCGCACCGGTGTGGCCGTGAAGCTCATCGTGATGAGCCGGTTGGAATTGACCCGGGCAGAATTGTAGGAAAATGTGAAGCCGCCTTCGCGTGCGATCTTTCGCAAGGCCATGTCGAGGGGTTCCTGGGTAAACGAGACGGTGATGGTCCTTTCCAGCAGCGCCCGCGATCCTTGCGCGCGCATCAACAGGGGCATCGACAAAAGGAAGAGTACGGCGATGCTTGTCGTTCCTTTCAAAAAATGCTTACGGATTCGCACAACCAGACCCCTCCAATATGATTTGTCCACCCGCCTCTTTCGCCGTCACGCCCAACGTCTCCTTGATCACATCCACGATCGCATCCAGGTTTTCATTGTTAAACGAAACCGTGAGCCTGCAATTTTTTATGTTCTCACCCAGCACGATCTTCCGGTCATAGACTCCATTCAACGCCTCGGCCACGGTCACGAGGTCGGTGTCGCTGAAGCTAAAGAATTTCGTTTTATAGGACAGCACGTTCTCTTCGGGTTGATCGATGGTGAACTTCTTTGTTTTCTTATTATAGATGCCTTTGCCGTTGGCGCGCAGATAGACACCCGAATCTTTGTCGGTATAGAACATCACTTCACCTTCCTCCACCACCACTTCCACAATTTCAGAATCGGGATACGCTTTCACGTTGAAGGCCGTGCCAATGTCGCGGATGTAGACGTCGGCGATCTGCACCACAAAGGTCTTGTCGTCTTCGTGGTGGATGTTGAAGTAGGCTTCGCCTTTCAGCTTCACGGTGTGGGTCTTCTTTTTCTTGTCGTAGGCGTAAGTGAGCTTCGTTTCGCGGTTCAGGAAAACATCGCTGCCGTCGGGCAATGTGTCGGATGCGGTTGCCCGGTCGGTGGCCACCTCCACGGGTGGGGTAGTGGACGGCGACAGGAAGGTATAAGCAAACCAACCCACGCCCAATACGACGAGGATGCTGGCGGCCACGCGCCAGTAGACGGCCATGCTGGAGCGGCTGCGGAGCGGAACAACGTTGTCCCTTGCCGAGTGTTTCATGGAATGTTTCAGCTTGTTCCATGCGGCGTCCGTGTCAAACGTCTGGTAGCCCTTCACCGTGGCTGCCTTCTGGAAAATAGTTTTGAGTTGGTCGAAGTAGCGTTGGTTGCGCTCGTCTGCTTTGGCCCACGACTCCACAAAGGCAATTTCCTCTGCGCCGGCCTCTCCCGCCAGGTATTTTCCAATCAGGTCATCAATATCGTTCAGATTAGTATTCAAGTCTTTAGTTTAAAAATCCGTTCATCAGCACGATCAGCAAGGGAAGATAATCCTTCAGTTGGTCGCGCATGATCTTCAATGCTTTTCCCATTTGATTTTCCACCGTTTTGATGGAAATATCCAGTTGCTCGGCAATCTCCGAGTATTTTAATTCTTCAAAGCGGCTCAGTTTAAACACCAGCCGGCATTGTTCCGGCAGTTTGTCCATGGCCTTGTATATTTTGGTTTCCAGTTCCGATGCCATCACGGTGCGGGTGACCGACTCCACGCTGCGTTCGGCCACGGCCAATTCCATGGTCACATGTTGCTGTTTGATCTTTTCGTGTTTCAGCACGTTGAGGCTGGCGTTGCGCACCATGGCGTAGAGATAGGGTTTCACGCCGGTGTGGATGGAGAGGTTATCGCGTTTTTCCCAAACGTTGAGAAAGGTGGATTGAACAATTTCCTCGGCTTCGTCGCGGTCCTGGACGAAGGTGTAGGCGTAGTTGCAGAGGGGTTGGTAATAGGTTCGGAATAGCATCTCAAAGGCAGTTATATCTCCTGTTTTCAGCGTTGTTATAAGCTGGTCTACCGATACTTCCACTGCGTTTGGTTATGTTATCAGCGAAATTTACGGCTTTGCGGCTTCGGGGTTATGACAATCGGGAAAAGATTTACCCCTATGGCTGAAAAAAGATTTTCACCGGAAGGCCAAAAAAGGCCGGAATCGCCATTTCTGAACGCCGTTTTATGGCTCTTCGCCCAACCAAAAGAGCTGCTGGGAGCGAATACTGACCAGCCCAGGCCTATGGGTTACCAGGAGTTCATTTTCCGCCTCCAATCCCTGCAGATCGAACAGTTGGGATGGTGCACTTTTACGCAAGCGCAGATGGACGCCGCCGGGATACCATTTTTCAAACTGGCCTGACGGAATGGCCGACCATTTCAGGTGCTCCTGGAGGATGCATACCTGGAGACGGGGAGAAAATTTTGCAGCCTCCTCAAAAACATCGTCTGTTGTGGATAAAATATTGACAGCGGTTTGGCCCCGGTCGTCGAGCACCGAGAGGCCTTTGGTTAAAAAAGATTCTCCCGTCAGCAATTCCGTTATCGTTACCGGCGCTTGTTCCGAGAGCATTTGTGCCGTGTGGTGCGCCTGGCCGGGTGTGGCCAGCGCGATATCGATTTTAATGCCCCACTCCTGCACCTGTTCCAGGGCACTTTCGGCCACCAAAACCAGTGGCGCCCACTCCAGCAACGATGCGGCAACGGCGAAAGGCAACGCATCCAACACAAACAACGCAGGCTCCTGCCCTTCTTTTACAAAATGATGCGACGACATGGCAATGTGTGGGCCAGATTGTTTTTAAATACGATTCTCTTCCTAACTTCATGGCGGCAATTGACCCCCCAGGGCGATTCCGCGCACGGCAATTTAATTAAATTGCAACCCTAATTTTCAATATGCTATCATCAGCCGACGCCTATAAAGTTTTTCAGCGCAGCATAGACGATTATCACGTGGCCGACCACGTGGACACACCGTCAAAAAATCCTTATTCCGCCAGCAGTTTCGAAGCCCTGCTGTATGCGAAGAACTGGATCGACACCGTGCAATGGCACCTGGAAGACATCATCCGCCTTCCGGACATCAATCCCGTGGAAGGCATTGCCATCAAGCGGCGCATCGACAAATCGAACCAGGACCGCACCGACCTCGTGGAAAAGATCGACGACTATTTCCTGGAACAATTCCGGAACGTAACGCCCGCCCCACAGGCCCGCATCAACTCCGAAACGCCGGCTTGGCTGCTGGACCGCATGAGCATCCTCCTGCTGAAGATCTATCATATGAAAGAACAAACCGAGCGAAAAGACGCCACCGCGGAGCACATTGCCAAAACCAAGACCAAGCTCAGCGTGTTATTAGAACAACAACGCGACATGGCCCTGGCGTTCGACGAAATGATGGAAGACATCGGCTCGGGCAAACGCCGTTTCAAGGTCTATCGCCAAATGAAAATGTATAACGATGCATCGCTCAACCCGATGTTGTATGCCAATAAGAATGTTTCGTAGTCAATTCATGTTTTACAACTAACCGAAATTACATTCCGGACGTGGCCTTAAAAAAGATACTGGTTTTGAGATTTTCCGCCATGGGCGATGTGGTGCTGCTCGTGCCCGTGGTGCGCGCGCTGGTGGAGACCTATCCCGACGTGGAAGTGACGGTGGTGACACGCCCCAAATTCGCATCGTTCTTCACCGACATCGAACGCGTGGTGCCCTTCCCCGCCGACGTGGACTACACCTACACCGGCATCTTTGGCATGCGCGAGCTGTTCAAGAAATTGCTGCGCAAAGGAAACTACGAAGTGGTGATGGACATGCACGACCACATCCGCACCATGATGCTGCGCAGCCTGTTCAAGATCTTCGGCATGCCCGTGGTCGTGTTTGAAAAAGGACGAAGCGAAAAACACACGTTCACACAAAAAGAAAACAAACGCACCGCACCGCTGCCCCACACCGTGGAACGCTACCGCAAAGCTTTTGAAAAAGCTGGTTATCCGTTCACGATCGGCTCGCCTCCTTACATGGTCTTGAAAGATACCACCCGCGAGCAAGCCAAAGAATGGCTCGCGAAAAACAATCTCGTCAAAAAAGAAAAATGGATCGGCATCGCACCGTTTGCCATGCACGTCTCCAAGATATGGCCGCTGCAGAACTACGCCGGCGTCATGGAAAAGATGATCGCGAAGGAACCTGTTAGGTTTTTCCTGTTTGGCGGCGGAGAGAAGGAGATCGCTTTTTTTGAATCTTTGAAAAAGCAATTTCCAGACCAGGTAGTGATCGTGGCGGGACAGCTAAAGTTGAAGCAAGAGCTTGCGCTGATGCAGGAACTGGATGCCATGCTCTGCGTAGATTCATCAAACATGCACCTGGCCGCCTTGATGGGCATCCCCTTGCTCTCGGTTTGGGGTGGAACCTATCCCGATGTCGGGTTCGGTCCTTTCCGCAAAGGCGAAGAAAGCATTATACAAATCAGCCGCGAGGAACTTTCCTGCCGGCCTTGCTCGGTATATGGAAAAGAAAAATGCCTGCGCGGCGATTTCGCCTGCCTCACCCGCATCACCCCCGACATGGTGGTGGGCCGGCTGGAGGGGTTGAAGTGAAACCCATCATCGAAACACCCCGCCTGGTGCTCCGCGAATTTGCGGAAGCCGATGCCGTGGACATGTTCGAACTCAACAACGATCCGCTCGTGATCCGCTACACCGGCGACCCGCCCTTTGCCTCGGTAGAGGCAACAAAAATTTTCATCCGGCAATACACACACTACAAAACCGCGGGCTATGGACGGTGGACCACACTGCTCAAGGATCCACAAAACCGGCATCCACTGACCTACCTGGGTTGGTGCGGCCTGAACTACAATGTGGCCACCGACGAAACCGATCTCGGCTTCCGCTTTGCGCAGAAATATTGGAACAACGGCTTTGCCACCGAAGCGGCCCGCGCCTGTCTGGACTATGGTTTTGACACGCTGCACTTGAAAAAGATCATCGGCCGGGCCATGAAAGAAAATACAGCCTCCATCCACGTGCTGGAAAAGATCGGCATGACCTTCGAAAAGGAATTTGAAGCGCACGGTGCATCCTGCGTGAAATATTATCGTACACATTCACAACATGAAGACTATCGACACCGTGATCTTTGACCTGGGCGGCGTGCTCATCGACTGGAACCCACGCTACCTCTATCGCAAGATCTTTAAGACCGAAGAAGAAATTTCCTGGTTCCTCGACAACATCTGCACCGGCGAGTGGAACGACAAACAAGACGGCGGCCGCTCGTTCGAGGAAGCCACTGCCGAACTGGTGGCCCTTCACCCAACCTTCACAGAACCCATCAACGCCTGGTATGGACGCTGGCAGGAAACCATCCAGGGATCGTTGCCCGGAACGGTGGAGATCCTGAAAGAAATCAAGGGTGCATCGCGCCACCGTTTGTATGCGCTCACCAACTGGTCGGCCGAGACCTTTCCCTGGGCGCTGGACAATTTTGATTTTCTCCATTGGTTTGAAGGCATCGTCGTGTCGGGCGTTGAGAAAACACGCAAGCCGTTCCCGGATTTCTATCACATTCTTTTCGAACGCTATGGCATAGATCCCCACCGTGCGGTGTTTATCGACGACAACATCAAGAACATCGTTGCGGGAAATGCATTGGGTTTACGCACGATCCATTTTCAATCACCGGAACAACTGCGAATGGAGTTGCTGGCGTTGGGCATTCTTTAAATGGAGACCGATGAAACAGGTCAATCCTGCGGCTTCACGCGCTTGCTTTTTAGAGTGTCTTGCTTCGCACTATCGGTTTTAAGCGTGTTGGCTTTAAGCATATTGAATTTCACAGGTGTTGAATTCTTTACCTTCGGAGGTCGGTAAGATGCCTCGTGTTTTTTTTCTCCCTTTATGATTTCGAAGAGTCCCTTGCCGGATTTGCTGGAAAAAAATGTGACGCCTTGCGGTCCTTCCAGCGCTGCCTCAAAGCGCCCAAGATTGTTGAGGGGCGGCGGGGGAGCATAGGCGCCCAGCCCCTTTAATTTTGTGCTGTTTTCTTTTGCTGCCTTCACTTCCACAGATTCCACAGCATCGCCCTCCATCAGTTTTGCTTTGAACGCTTCTTCCGTGTCAAACGGCAACACGCGAACTTCTTTCAATATCCTGACCCGTGGGATGAGCGCGATTTTCAGATGGTTGTGAATGCCGGCATAGTACACAAATACAAAGGGCTGATAGTTGACGTGGGAGAAATAGAGACTGTCGCCACTGGACAACAGGAGAGAAAAGATCCCATTTTCAGCAGAGATCGTTCCATATCGCTTTGTCGACACATGCACATCGGAAATAGGAAGCTGGTACAAAGAATCGATCACCACGCCAAAGACCCTTATGCTGCTGCCGTCGTTGACCTGCGAAAATGCGCTCAGGCACGACAAAAGCAATCCTCCCAAAGCCAGTTTTTTCATAACGGACACCGGTTTAGGGATAGGATGCAGGAGGATGCAGAATAGTTCTAAGGGCACGCGGCCCTCAGAAGCATCCCTGGGAAGTATAAAGTCCTTGCAAAGTGTAGCCTTGATTCAGGCCATACACTACTGAAGAATGGTCTTTACTTTTTGAAATTCAGAACACATCTTTCAATGATGTCGCAGCATTCGTGGATCTGCTCTTCCGTGATCACCAACGGAGGGGCCAGGCGAATGATGTTGCCGTGGGTAGGCTTTGCCAGCAAACCGTTTTTCATCAGCTCTACACAAAGATCCCACGCCGTGTCGCTTTCGGGTGTGTCGTTGATGACAATGGCATTCAATAGTCCTTTGCCTCTCACTTTCGCGACGAGGGTGGTTTTCTTCAGGAGTTCGCTCAGGCGGTTGCGGAAGATCACGCCAAGCTTCCCGGCGTTCTCTGCCAGTTTCTCATCCTTCACCACCTGCAACGCTTCCATGCATACCACAGCCGCCAGCGGGTTGCCGCCGAAGGTGGAGCCGTGTTCGCCGGGTTTGATCACCAACATGATGTGGTCGTCTGCCAGCACCAGTGAGATCGGCAAGACACCGCCGGACAACGCTTTGCCCAAGATGAGCAAGTCGGGGCGCACGCCCTCGTGGTCGGAGGCCAGCATTTCGCCGGTGCGTGCTATGCCGGTTTGGATCTCATCCATCATCAGCAGCACATTGTTTTTGCGGCAAAGGGTTTCGGCCGTTTTCAGATAGCCTTCGGTTGGAATATAAACGCCGGCTTCGCCTTGTATGGGCTCGATCCAAAGGGCGCACACGTTGGGGTTGGCCAAGGCCTTTTCCAAAACGGCCGTATCATCATATTCCACCACTTCAAAACCCGGCATGAACGGCCCAAAGCCGTCGCGCGCCGAAGCCTCGGAAGATGCCGATATGATCGTGGTCGTGCGACCATGAAAGTTTTGCTTCACGGCAATGATTACAGCCTGATTGGCGGGGATGCCTTTTTTGGTATAGCCCCACTTGCGGGCCAGCTTGATGGCGGTTTCGTTGGCTTCGGCGCCGCTGTTCATGAACAGGGCCTTGTCATAGCCAAAGGTTTCGCAAACATATTTCTCGGCGATTCCGAGCTTGTCGTTGTGAAATGCACGCGAGGTCAACGTCAATTCCCGGGCTTGGCCAATCAGCGCGTTGATGATGCGCGGGTGGCAGTGGCCTTGGTTCACGGCGCTATAGGCGGAGAGAAAATCGTAATAGCGCTTTCCTTCCACGTCCCATAAGAACACGCCTTCACCTTTGCTGAGGACCACGGGCAGGGGATGATAGTTGTGCGCTCCATATTGGTCTTCCAGCGTAATAGCCTCCTGGCTTGAGTTGATCGTTTCCACCATAAAATCCTGTTTAATAAGCACTTTCGCACTCCTCACAAATCTATCAAATCGCGACCGGAAACCCTACATTTCCGCCCCATCCCAACCCAAAGAAAGTAGCCAAACCAGCTTTCGTTAGGGGCGCAAGGGGGAGCGTTTGGCGCCGGCCTCGTATTGAACGATTTGATGCCGATTCAGGGTTTCACCTTCAAAGCAGGAAGGGCGGGTCGGTGGCGAGAAAAAGCGCGATTGTTTGGCCCCAGTCCAATCCTGAATATCTTTACGGCACATGGAAATTATCGCATTATTAGTGGGCATTGGCGGAGGGGCTGTGGCATCGTGGCTTGTTTTAAAATATAAATACGCCGCGGAAGCACAGGCGCACACTTCCGTGATCCTCGTGGAACAGGAAAAGAACAGGACCCTCCAAAACCAGGTGGCCGAACTGCGACAGGAGATCGACCGCGAACGACGCAAAGCGCTGGAGGTGAGCCAGGCCCTCGCCAGCGTGGAAGCCGACTATCGCAACCTCCAGGAAAAACTCCTGGATCAGAAAAAGGAAGTGGAGTTGCTGAATGAAAAATTCGCCATCCAGTTCAAGAACCTCGCCAACGAGATCTTCGAAGACAAGAGCAGAAAATTCACCGACCAGAACAAGTCCAATATTTTCGACCTGCTGAAGCCGCTGGGCGAAAAGATCGTGCAATTCGAAAAGAAAGTCGAGGAAACCCATCGCGACACCATCACGCGCAATTCGGCGTTGCGCGAACAACTGGAAAACCTGCAAAAGCTGAACGTGCAAATGACACGCGAGGCCGAAAACCTAACCCGCGCCTTGCGTGGCGACACCAAAGCACAAGGCGCCTGGGGCGAGTTTATCCTGGAAAGCATCCTCGAAAAATCGGGCCTTGAAAAAGACCGCGAATATTTCGTACAGGAATCCTTCACCACGGCCGAAGGACGGCTGCGCCCCGACGTGGTGATCCGGCTGCCGGAAGGAAAGCATGTCATCGTCGATTCGAAAGTGAGCCTTACAGCCTACAACAATTTTGTGAACGCCGAAGCGGATCAAGACAAAGTGTTGTATCTGAAAAGCCACCTCATCTCCATCCGCCAGCACATGAAATTACTGGGCGACAAAAATTATCAGCGCAACATCACCGACAACAGTCCTGACTTTGTGATCATGTTCATTCCCATTGAACCGGCCTATATCCTGGCCATCCAAAGCGAAAAGACCTTGTACGAAGAAGCGTTGGAGAGGCGCATCGTTTTTGTGAGCCCGACGCTGCTCATACCGTCGCTGCAGCTGATCAAGAACACCTGGAAGCAGGAGTATCAAAACCGCAACACCGCCGAGATCGTGCGGCAGGCTACGGGGCTCTACGAAAAATTCAAGGGCTTCACCGAAGATCTGATCGAGATCGGCAGTTCCCTGCGTAAAACGCAACTGAGTTATGAGAGCGCCATGAGCAAACTCACCTCGGGCACGGGCAACCTGGTGCGCCGCGTCGAAGAATTTAAAAAGCTCGGCATCTCGCCCACCAAAAATGTGGACCAACGCCTCATCGACCGCGCCACCGACCAGGCTGATCTTTTTGACAAATAAGACCCGCCAAAAGGGCCTTCACCTGCGAAAGCAAAATTTTTCTAACCTTAATTTCTCATCGATACATAATTTTGCATTATGAAAATCACGGCTGACAATAAATTAAAAAAACTGATCGTCGTTGGCGACCGGGTGCTTATTAAACCCGGCAAACAATCGGACAAGACGGCGAGCGGATTATATTTACCGCCCGGCGTCCAGGAAAAAGAAAAAATTCAAAGCGGCTATGTCATCAAAGTTGGTCCAGGCTATCCGTTGCCCCTGCCGGCCGACGAGGACGATGTGTGGAAAGGAAAAGAAGATTCCGTAAAATATCTACCGCTGCAAGCACAGGAAGGCGATCTCGCCATCTTTTTGCAGAAGGGGGCTATCGAGGTGATCTACGAAGAAGAAAAATATTTCATTGTGCCACAGGCCTCTATCTTAATGTTGGAGCGGGAAGAGGATTTGTAAGGGAATTGTGAGGGTGATTTCTTAATTTTCGCCATGAACTCGCATCAATTCAACCGGTTGTACCCCAATGGCGTTTCGGACGATGAATTATTTATCTTTTGTCAAACGTATCCGGAGTTGAATATCGAGCGGGAGGTGAGCGGTAAAATTATTGTGATGTCGCCCGTTGGAGACGAGTTGAGTCAGAAGAATCTGATCCTTTCCGGCTTGTTTTACTACTGGTCGTCGACACATGAGCATCTGGGTAAAGGCTTCGATTCCTCAGCAGGCTTCACGTTACCCGATGGATCGATGCGCTCTCCCGACCTCGCTTGGATAGGGATGGAGCGATGGAAAAAGTTACCGGAGCGTGACGGGACAAGATTTGCACACATCTGCCCTGACTTTGTAGTTGAATTGCAGTCGCCGACCGAACCTGTGCAAACCCTGCAAACCAAAATGGCGGCGTGGATAAATAACGGGTGCCAACTGGGTTGGCTCATCGATCCGAAAAACGAAAAAGCATATGTCTATACTCCGGGCAACGCACCGGAAGAAATACACGGTTTTCATCACAAGCTTTCCGGCGGCACACTGCTCCCGGGATTTGAACTCGATCTTCTAAAATTGAAATAATGGCAGGCCTTTCTTTCGACGTATTGCGGGCAGGACGGAAATATCGCCTCATCAATTTTGGTGAGAAGAGCGAATTCGTCATCGAAAAGATCCTGGTGGGCGGCGATTTCAAAGTAAAAGACCTGGTCACACTGGAGCGCTATCATCTGAAAGACCTCTTCGCCTATGGGCGGGGGAAAGATTTTTTGTTGGAAGAAATTTGAGTTGAAACAACCCCAGCCTTAAAGATCAAATTAAGACACGTGTCAGCAGACGCTCCGGAATTTAGTAACCCTGGCCTCCAGTATGCACACATCTTGAATAACCCCGGACTTTAGTCCGGGGTACAGACACCTACTTATGACGGGCTTTAGCCCTGACTTTCCCTCTGTATGTATCGCTATCTGCCCAATCATCGGCGTGGTCAGGGCTAAAGCCCGTGATTAGATATGGCTTGTGGTCCCCGGACTGAAGTCCGGGGTTATTCATATTTCTCTTCGAAAAGATTTGTGCA